>NC_020302.1:2508601-2822176 GCF_000341345.1 Corynebacterium halotolerans YIM 70093 = DSM 44683
TGTCGGCCACCGCGATGTTGAGCGAGACGATGGCGTGCGGCGTCCCGTGGAACGCCGAGGGGACGAACTCCTCCCGGTAGCGGCGCAACCCCTCGTGCACCCCGAGACTGCGGTCGAAGAGCGACGGGCCGCCGAGAATCACGCCGAGGCCGTTCCGCGCCGCCAGCATGGCCGACCGGAAACCGGCCAACAGGTACACAGGCGTGGCGGCGCCGTTGGCCGGGCGGGCGGTGATCGCGGCGTCGCCACGCAGGAAGCTCAGCATCTCCTCCAGGTCCTCGGGGTACCGGGCCTTGCTCCCGAGGGGATCCCGCTGCCGCAGCGCCTTGCGCACGGGCTCGGTGAACCCCACCGACGAGCCGATGCCCGCGTCGATGCGCCCCGGGTAGAGGGCCTCCAGTGTGGCGACCTGCTCCGCGACGATCAACGGCTGATGGTTCGGCAGCATGATGCCCCCGGTGCCCACGCGTATCGACGTCGTCGCTGAGGCCACCGCCGCAGCGAGCACGGCGGGCGTGGAGCCGGGGATGCCGGGCACGCCGTGGTGCTCGGCGACGAGGATGCGCCGGTAACCGAGATCCTCGACGTGCCGGGCCCGGTCGACCACGGCCTGAAGCGCCGCGGCGTCGGTGGCTCCGGCGTTGCTGTTCGCGCGGTCGAGCAGGGAAAAGTGCAGATTCTTGGGGACGGCGACCATACCCCATCCTTACCAGCCCGGGCTCGCGGGAGATCCGCCGCGGCCCCGGTGCCACCCTGTTACCGACCACCGGTGTTCGGTAACGTCAACAACCCCGGGACAAGGGGAGATGGCGCCCCTGAGAAGTGGTGTTTCCGCCCGACGTGCCGGACGAACACCGTGGAGCCGCCACGATTTCCACCACGATCACCGCTGAACGGAGAAACTCCATGTTCGACCCCCTCATCCACGACCCCGGCCTGCTCGGATCCGTCCGCTCCCTCTTCGCCAGGATCTTCGACCTGGTGATCATCATGTAGAGCGGTCCCCGCCGCCCGACGGCCACCGCGACGGACTGAAGGCTTTCGTTACCCTGGGATGGAGCAGGAAGCTGACCTGAGGCCTATTTCCGCGAGGAAGGACCGTCACCATGTCTTCCGTGAACCGCGCCCGGAACAGGTTCCCGAAGGTGGACCCACCGGAGCAGACCCAACAGCCGCCGGGCCTGGACCGCGAGCTGGTCCCCACCGCCGACCTCGGGCTGGACAGCTACCAGGGCAATGGGCGCCTGCAGGGCCGCCGGACCCTGATCACCGGTGGCGACTCCGGCATCGGTGCCGCCGTGGCCGTGGCTTTCGCCCGGGAGGGCACCGACGTCGCGATCTCCTACCTGCCCGAGGAGGAGCCGGATGCCCGACGTGTCATCGAGGCCATTGCGGCCGCCGGCCGGAAGGCCCTGGCCCTGCCCGGGGATCTGCGCGAGTTGGAGCAGTGCGAGAGGATCGTCGGGGAGACCGTCGAAGCCTTCGGCGGGCTGGACATCCTCGTCAACAACGCCGCCCACCAGGTCCGGCACGAGGGCATCGGGAACATTCCCGATGAGGACTTCGACGTCACCGTGAAGTCCAACATCTACAGCACCTTCCGGGTGACCAGGGCCGCCCTGCCCCACCTCGAGCCGGGATCGTCGATCATCGTCACCTCCTCGGTCCAGGCTTACCAGCCCTCTCCCCTGGTCATGGACTACTCCATGACCAAGGCGGCGTTGAACAATTTCAGCAAGGGACTGGCCCAGCAGCTGGCGCCGAAGGGCATCCGTGTCAACGCCGTCGCCCCAGGTCCGGTCTAGACGCCCATGCAGGTCAGCCACGGCCAGCCGCAGGACCAGATTCCCTCGGTGGACGAGGAGGCCCCGATCGAACGCGCCGGACAGCCCGTCGAGCTCGTCGGGGCCTACGTGTTCCTGGCCTCCGACGAGGCCTCCTACGTCACGGGCGAAACCCTGAATGTCACCGGCGGCATGCTGACGCCGTAGATCGGACATTACTCGGGCGGTGCGCCGCACCTGCCCGATCCCGGCACGACGACTCCCGTTCCATGCCTCTGACCTACGCCGAGCAGACGTGGTCAAGAAGCCCCCCCTGAGCGCGAAGTCCGAAATTATATCAGTTTTTCGTCCGGCTCTCAGAACGGGGGAGACGGCTACCCTCGGGTGGCGCAGGCAGTTACACCGAAACGTACAACCGTGAGGAGGGACCGTTAGATGACTTCCCTGAACGACCCCCGTAACCGATACCCGAAGGTTGAGCCGCCCGAGCAGACCCAGCCCCACCCCGGCCTGGACCGCGACCTCGAACCTCAGTCCGACATCGGCCTGGAGACCTACCAGGGCAACGGCCGCCTCAAGGGCCGCCGGGCCCTGATCACCGGCGGCGACTCCGGCATCGGCGCCGCCGTGGCCATCGCCTACGCCCGAGAGGGTGCCGACGTCGCCATCGCCTACCTGCCCGAGGAGGAGCCCGACGCACAGCGTGTCATCCAGGCTATTGAGGACGCCGGCCAGCAGGCCCTGGCCCTGCCCGGCGACCTGTGCGAACTCGAGCAGTGCCGGAAGATCGTGGACGAGACCGTCGAAGCCTTCGGCGGGCTGGACATCCTGGTCAACAACGCCAGCCGCCAGATCTGGCACGACGGCATCGAGAACATCCCGGACGATGAGTTCGATAAGACGATGAAGTCCAATATCTACAGCTCCTATCGCGTGACCAAGGCCGCGATGGCGCACCTGGAGCCGGGCTCGTCGATCATCTTCACCTCCTCCATTGAGGCGTACCAGCCGACCCCGACCCTGCTGCACTACGACATGACCAAGGCCGCGATGAACAACCTGAGCAAGGGACTCGCGCAGGAGCTGGCCCCCAAGGGCATCCGCGTCAACGCGGTGGCCCCTGGTCCGATCTGGACTCCCCTGCAGCCGAGTCACGGCCAGCCACAGGAACAGCTGACCCAGTTCGACGAGATGGCCCCCCTCGGCCGTGCAGGACAGCCCGTCGAGCTGGCCGGCGCCTACGTGTTCCTCGCCTCCGACGAAGCCTCCTACGTCATGGGCGAGACCCTGGCTGTGACCGGTGGCATGCTGACGCCTTAGGCCTCCCCGTCCCAATCCTGCGCCCCGAGCGCCTGCTCCAGGCGCACGCACGGTCACTGTGACGCGCGTCGCTGACAGCGGCATTTGAGTACGCTCGGGTGGTGCAGGAATAACAAAACGTTTATGACCTCGACTTCGAGGAGGAACAAACACATGTCTCCCCTGAACGACCCCCGCACCCTGCACCCCAAGATCGCTCCCCCGGAGCAGACCCAGCCCCACCCGGGCCTGGACCGCGACCTCGAACCTCAGGCCGATATCGGTCTGGAGAGCTACCAGGGCAACGGCCGCCTCAAGGGCCGCCGGGCCCTGATCACAGGCGGCGACTCCGGCATCGGTTCCGCCGTGGCCGTGGCTTTCGCCCGCGAGGGTGCCGACGTCGCCATCGCCTACCTGCCCGAGGAGGAGCCCGACGCACAGCGCATTGTCAAGGCCATCGAGGACGCCGGTCAGAAAGCACTGGCCCTCCCGGGCGACCTCTGCGAGCTTGAGCAGTGCCGGAAGATCGTGGACGAGACCGTCCAGGCCTTCGGTGGCCTGGACATCCTGGTCAACAATGCCAGCCGCCAGATCTGGCACGAGGGCATCGAGAACATTCCCGACGAGGACTTCGACGCCACCATGAAGTCCAACATCTACAGCTCCTACCGGGTGACCAAGGCGGCCCTGGAGCACATGGAGCCGGGATCGTCGATCATCTTCACCTCATCGATCCAGGCCTACCAGCCGTCGCCGACCCTGCTCGACTACGCGATGACTAAGGCGGCGATGAACAACCTGAGCAAGGGACTCGCGCAGGAGCTGGCTCCCAAGGGCATCCGCGTCAACGCTGTCGCTCCCGGCCCGATCTGGACGCCGATCCAGCCGAGCCACGGCCAGCCGCAGGAGAAGATCACCTCCTTCGGCCAGAGTTCTTCTCTGGGCAGGTCCGGACAGCCGGCGGAGCTGGCCGGCGCCTACGTGTTCCTCGCCTCCGACGAGGCCTCCTACGTCATGGGCGAGACCCTCGCCGTCACCGGTGGCACGCCGACCCCCTGACCCGCTTGTCCGCACGGAAACACCGGACCCCCGGGAGCGCAGCGGCTGCGGCTTCCCGGAGTCCTTCCGAGAAGAGGCTCGATGAACACTGACCTTCCCACCACCGTCGATGTCCTCGTCGTGGGCGGTGGGCCCGCCGGGTTGTCCGCCGCAACCTGGCTGGGAAGGTATCAGCGCTCCACCTTGGTCATCGACGCCGGACAGCACCGCAACCGGTTCGCCGATTTCGCCCACGGCCTGCTGGGGCGAGACCCGATCACTCCTGAGGCATTGCTCGCCGAGGCCCGTGCCGGGTTGGAGCAGTACCCCCAGGTCCTTCTCCGTCACGGGACAGTGAACGCCGTGCACCGTGACGAGGACGGTCGGTTCTGCGCCACCGTCGACGGCACTCACCGGGTGACCGCCGCCCGTCTCGTGCTGGCCACCGGGGTGCGTGACCGGTTTCCGCGGATCGCCGGATTCGACGACCACTACGGCACCGACATCCACCACTGCCCGGCCTGCGACGGGCTCACCGCCCGGGACCAGGATGTGATCGTGCTCGGTGCCGGCGCCCACGTACCGGCCTACGCCTCCGAGCTGCTCGACTGGGCCAGGACCGTGCGGCTCGTCACTGATACCGAGCACCCGACCTTCGACCGGACCCAGTGCAGGACACTCGATGAACACGGCATCGAGATCGTGGTCGGGACGGCCGAGGCCCTGGTCGGAAACCCTGGGGCCCTGCAGGGTCTGCGCCTGGCGGACGGGACCGTGGTGGAAGGCTCCAAGATCTTCTTCTCCTATGCCCACGTCCCCACCAACAGTCTCGCCGCTCAGTTGGGATGCGATCTGGACGACGAGGGGCAGATCATCGTCGACGGTTTCCAGCTCACCAGCGTCGACGGAATCTATGCCACCGGTGACATCACCCCGGGCCTGCAGCTGGTGCCGATCGCGATCGGCCAAGGTGCCTCTGCCGGCATCGCCTGCGCCACGTCCCTGCGCGGCCATGCCACCTCCGAGGATGTGCCTACCCCGGCCCCGCCCGCCCGCAGGTTCACCGCCGGATAGACCGGGCCAAGAACCCGCGCTCCGGTCCGGACATGGCGATGCCCCGGGTGTTTCGCGAAACACCCGCTAAGTTTCGGGCCGGGTTCTCGCCTGGTTGGATTGGTTCGATCCGGGTGCGGTCCCGGGCCAAGTTCGAGATCACGTCGTCGAAAGGGGATCCGGTTTCGACCCGATTGGTCGAGATCAGATCCCCTTTCGACGACCTGATCTCGACGTAAAACCAAAGACCACAGTATCTGCGACGGGAGTCTCCGATACAACTGGCCATCCTGCTCCTCCGTGGAGAACTTCGCGTCATCCACAGACCCAGGGGCCTTCTCGGCCACTCAAGCGCGGAACAGGCCCCGATCGTGCCCGGGGCATGAACCGGAGCGGTTCAGATCACCAGGCGGAGGTCTCGTCCGCGTTGCCCTGGCTCCACTCGGACCAGGGGATGTTCCAGTCCCCCAGGCCGTCGTAACCGGACAGTGTCGTACCGACGGTGTTCTTCACCGTCACGATGTCGCCGCGCTTGACCACGTCCTGGAACCAGGCGGCGGCCTCGGTGGTGACGTTGATGCAACCGTGGGAGGTGTTGGTGTTGCCCTGTGCACCGACCGACCAGGGGGCGGCGTGGACGAAGATGCCCGAGTAGGACATCTGCGTGGCGTACTTCACCGGCGTGCGGTAGCCGCCCTCGTCGTAGCCCAGGCCGAAAGAGGTGGAGTCCATGATCATGGACTCGTGCTCGTCGCCGATGATGTAGATGCCGTTCGGGGTGGCCCACGTGGCATTGTCCCGCCCCAGTGACACCGGGATGGTGCGCAGCTCCTCACCGTTGCGGTAGACGGTCATGGTCTTGGTGGCGTCGTCGACCACGGTTTCCACCCGGTCACCGATGGTGAAGTTCGTGGCGTTGTCCTCGGAACCGTAGAGACCACCGCCGAAATCCACGCCGTAGATGTCCGCGGAGACGGAGACCTCGGTGCCCGGCTCCCAGTACTCCCTGGGGCGCCAGCGCAGCTCCCGGTTGTTCAGCCAGTAGAAGCCGCCCTCGACCTGCGGGGAGGTCTCGATGGTGATGGCGTCCTGGGCGGCCTGCCGGTCGTCGACCACCGAACTGAAGCGGAAGGCGATGGTCTGCCCCACGCCGACCGTGGATCCCGGCAGCGGGGACAGTGCCACGCCGGTCGTCGCGGCCGGGGTCGCGGTGCTGAACACCGTCGTGGTGCTCGTACCGTTCCGGTCGGTCGCCTCGATGGTGTAGGTGCGGTTGTATCCGAGGACCTCTTCGGTGATCCAGGTCCGCGAGTCGGCCGACAGGCTCGCCTCGACCACGCCGCCGCTCTCGTTGGTCATGGTGACCTCGGACAGTCCCTCCCCGCGGGCGGTAACGGTCACCGGTTCCGAGGGATCCACGTCAGTCGCCCCGTCGGCGACGGAGACCTCCGGAGCGAGATCCTCGGCCTCCACGGAGGCCTGCTCCCCCGTCAGCGGGGATGCGTCGGCCGCCGCGGAGGGACGGTCAATGGTGCACCCGGTGAGTGCGGCCGCCCCCAGCACCACTGCTGTCGCTGCGGCCACAATCCCCTTCATCGGAGAAACACTGAAGTTCACTGTCACCCTCAAATCAGAAATATTCGTACCCTCCCACCGTATCCTGAATTAACGCCACAACCAGATCCGGAAGCGCAGGCGGTGGGCAGCATTACCGAATCGTTACGGGGTGGGGGTGCGCACAGCGGGGCGTGGTGCCTGCCTCAGGACGTCACCGCCCTTTCCGCCCTACCCACCCCGCCTTGAAGCGGGCTGGGGTGACAGGTGGGCCAACCGCTTCATCCACCCCCTGAAAATATCCACTGACCAGCTGATTTTACTAGTCGTCGGAATGCCTGCTATATTTTTCTTCGTTGCCGAGAGAGCCCGAGCGGCTCGAAAGAGACAACACTGAGCGCCATTAGCTCAATTGGTAGAGCAACTGACTCTTAATCAGTGGGTTCGGGGTTCGATTCCCTGATGGCGCACAATAAGACCGGGCCGGAGAGATCTTCACGATCTCCCCGGCCCGGTTTTTCTTTGCGACAAAAGTGGCCCGGATAGCAGCCGCCATGCCCGCGCCCCACCGTCCCATGACCGAACCGGCTGCCCCGGTTTCCGATCACATACGAACCCTGGCCGTTGTACACGGCAACGGCCACCGGCAGCATGCTCACGGTCGCGCACGCTTTCGGGTTCCCGTTCTCACCGAGCGACCGATCGTCCGACATTCGCCCGGGGTCGACGCCAGACCTCCAGCTCCGGGACCGGCCGGGCGGTGACGAACGCCTGACACGGCACGATCCGACCCGGTTCAGTCGTTCTGCTCGGTGTGCACGTGATGGTGGAATGCTTCCACTCGCGTGTTGAACTCCTCGATCACCACGCGCACTTCGTGCAGCGGACTTCTGAAAACGACATAGGCCGTTGATGAGGAAGGTTTCGGCGCACCCGGTTCGGGATGGCGAGCGGGTCAGGCGGGGGTGTCCTGCTTCTCTTTCTGCTCCGGCTCCTGGCGGCGGAGCCACGTACTCATCGGCACAGTGGAGATGCCGTGGACGACAACGGAAATAGTGACCGCCAAGGTGGTGTAGACAAAGATCTCGTGGTTGCCGGTGTGACGTTCCGCCAGCGTTGCGTAGAACAGGGCAGAGACGCCGATAGGCCCGAACCAGCTGAGAAAGAAGGTCTCCGGCAGATCATGCACCTTGGTGAGCAGTGGCCTCAGCAGCCACAACGTCACGAGTCGGCGCCCCAGAACAGCTACGGCAAGGACCACCACGGCGATCCACCCCAACTTCACCCACGCGTCCAGGGGTAGGGCCATCCCGAGCAGGATGAAGATCGGCAGCAGAAACAGGCGGCTGATGGCGTCCTGCACTCTATCCTCCTGCTCCTCATCGCGCTGAGGGATGGTCTGCCCGAAGACCGCGGCGGCCACAAACACCGACAACAACGCATCGAAACCCAGCAGCTTCCCGGCCCCCAACACTGCCAGGCCCAGCGGAATGAGGAATCCGAGGTAGGAGCTCTCCTCCATCAAACCCTTGTCCTTCACCACCACGAACAGTCGGCCCAGCAGCCAACCGACCAGCGCCCCGAATACGGCGCCAGCCAGCACTTCCCACAACAGCACCCTGGTGAGCAGGCCATGCCAGGCCTGGCCTGGTTCTGTCATCAGCAGAACCGGCAGGAAAACGAACAGGTAGGCCGCCCCGTCATTGATCCCGCTCTCGGCCGAGAGATTGTGCCGCACCCGCTCGGTGATCTTCTCCTCAGCCAAGGACCCCGTCACAATCGGAGTGGTGACAACTGGGTCAGTCGGGGTCAGGATGGCTCCCAGCAACAGGGCGATAAGGAACGGAACGCCCAACAGCGCCCAGAGGACCCCGGTCGCCACCACGAACATCAAGGCCATCCCCAGCCCGATGACCGCCAGGAACCAACGGACGTTCCTACGCCAGTAGCCGTGCGGTAACCGCAACGCGACCCCGGTCAACCCAATGGCCAATGTGATCCGGGCCGCCTGTTCCAACAGGGTCCCGGCGGGGAGACCGAAGTCCTCGATCCGTAGTAGATCCAGGCCGAACGGGCCGATCAACACCCCGGACGCCAACGCCAGGACCGGCCCGGGCAAACTGGCCCGTTGGAACAGCCTCGAAAACGCCGACAGGATCAATAGCACCCCGGAAAACAGCGCCAGCACCAGATTGATCACCATGAACGCATTATCGCTGACCTAATCCCCGCCCACCACCTATTGCAGGCCCCATACGGCTCCGGCCCCACGAGAGCTGGATATCGCGACGGTGAAGACCTTGGGTCTGTCCCTTCTCTGCTGCTCTTTTGTGGACAGGGCTTCTGAACATTTCGCTCTCGTGCACACGAGTACTGAACCGCCCGCGTTCACCAGTCTTCTGCGCATGCCTGGTCACCCCTGCCCGCCTGCCCGGAGGTCCTCCTGAAGATGACGCCCACCGGGACGGGCCGGGGCCGCCGCGGGCGTCGGTAAGCAGCCGGTCGACCACCGGGCAGGCGTCAGCTGTTGCGCAGGGCGTCGATCAGCTCGTCCTTGTTCATGTCGGAGCGGCCGGTGATGTCGAGCTCCCGGGCGCGGTCACGGAGTTCGTCGACGGTCCAGTCCTCGTAGGAGCCGGCCTCGCCGCCCTTCTTCCCCATTTCCTCGCGGGAGCTGGCCGCAGCGGCGTTCGCGATGCGGGCGGCCTTCTGCTTGCTGGCCCCGTCGTCGCGGACGGCCTCGTAGACCTCCTTGTCCTTGACGCTGGGGCCGGGATCTTCCTTACGGTTCTGCTTGGCCATGGTTCCTCCAATCGTCGGGAGCCCCAGCGTAGCCACGGCCCCGACAGCTGTCACCGATCCGGCGGTCAGCGCTCCTCGACGCTCTCGGCGTGCGTGCCGTCGGAGAACTCGAGGTCGGCGACCACGCCCTCGGGGTCGTAGATGGCAACCTCGAAACCGTCCTCGCGCAGGCGGCGCAGGCCCTCCTTGACCATCTTGCGGCCCATCCGGTGGAAGCCGGAGACCCGGGAGACGTCGAGGATGAGACGCTCGCCGGGGAACTCGCGGCCGGAGATCTCGTCGAGGATGTTCTCCGCCGCCGTGAAGTTGACCGGGCCCTGCAGGTTGATGACGGTGTCCTCGCCGTCGGACTGGATGGAGCGCACGGCGTGCGTGCCGGAGGGATCGGCGGCCATGAGATGCAGCCCCATCTCCTCGGAGAGCCGTTCGAAGATGTGCACTCCGCGCACACTGTTGCCCTGCGGATTCAGCCGTGGGGAGAAGGTGGCGATACCCAGCTGACCCGGCAGTGTCCCGATCAGTCCGCCGGAAACCCCGGACTTGGCGGGGATACCCACGGTGGCCATCCAGCGGCCGGCGGCGTCGTACATGCCCGCCGAGCTCATCACAGACAGTGTCAGCCGGCAGACGTCCTGGTTCAGGATCCGCCTCCCGGTCACCGGCTGCACCCCGCCGTTGGCCAGGGTGGCGGTCATGACCGCCAGGTCCCGGACGGTGACCTCGATGGCGCACTGCCGGGTGTAACTGAGCACCGCCTCGTGGGCGTTGTCGCGGATGATGCCGTGGCTGCGCAGCATGTGCGCTATCGAGAGGTTGCGGTCGGCGTGCTCGAGTTCGGAGTCGGTCACCCACTCGTTGACCTTCAGCTCCCGGGCGGCCAGCTCGGAGAAGAACCCGCGGATGACCTCCACCCGGTCCTCCACGCTCGAGTCCTCCCCGTTGATCAGCTGATTCACCGTGATCGCCCCGGCGTTGATCATCGGGTTCATCGGCCGGTGGGTCCCCTCCTCGAGGGAGAGCTCGTGGAAGGCCTCCCCCGAGGGCTCCATGCCGACCGCGTCGAAGACGGCGTCGCGGCCGAGCTCCTGGAGGGCCAGGGCGTAGACGAAGGGCTTGGAGACGGACTGCATGGTGAACTCGTCGCCGTCGTCACCCGCGCTGTAGACGTTGCCCGACACGGTGCACACGGCCGCCGCCAGCCGCTCGGGCTCGGCGGTGGCGAGGTCGGGAATGTAGTCGGCGACCTCGCCCCCGTCCCGGTCACGGACGCTGTCGAGGATCTGGCCGAGGTAGTCGGGGATCGGGGTCTTCACGTCGGGGTCTCGCCTCTCGGTGGCCGTGGTCAGTACTGCGGCAAGTCTAGCTGCGCTCCGTATACTCGTGGCCATGCCAGAAAGCACCGGTTCGGAGTCGACGGACCGGGCCGTCACCATCTACGACGTCGCCGAGGCGGCGGGGGTGGCGGCCTCCACGGTCTCGCGCGCCCTCAGCCGCCCCGACCGCGTCAGCTTCCGGACGGCCGAGCGGATCCGCCAGACCGCCGACCGGCTCGGCTACCGCAGTCGGCTGGCCACCCGCACCCCCGGTCCCGCGGAGGCACCCACCCGCACCGACAACCTCGGGCTCGTCGTCGCCGACATCACCAACCCGTTCTTCCTCGAGATTCTCCATGGTGCGGAACACGCCGCGAGAACCCAGAACATGACCGTCACCGTGGCCAACACCCAGGAATCCGTCCCCCGCGCCCTGCGCGCCATTGAGCAGCTCATCCCGCACGTCGACGGGCTGATGCTGGCCTCGGCCCGGCTGTCGCAGGGCGAAATCCAGAAGATCGCCCGGACGATTCCGACGGTCGTCGTCAACCGCCCCGTGCAGGGCGTGCCGAGCGTGCTCGTCGACAACCACGAGGGCGCGATCAAGGCGGCCATCCATCTCGAGGCGCAGGGGGCACGCTCGATCACCTACCTCGCCGGTCCCGAGGACTCCTGGGCGGACGCGACCCGCTGGCGTGGACTCGTCGACGCCGTGTCCCACACCGACTCCACGGACCCGACGGTCTCCCTGACCTCTGCCACGAGGCTGAGTCTCGAGCACGTCCGCCGGCTCGCACACGTGAGCGTGCGCCAGCAGCGGGTCGACGAACCGACCATCCGCGGCGGACGCCGCGCCTTCGAGGTCTGGCGCCGCGACCCCACCGACGCCGTCCTGTGCTTCAACGACCTCGTGGCCGTCGGCTTCCTCCAGCAGGCCCGCGTCAACGGCGTCGCCGTGCCCGACGGCGTCGCGGTGATCGGCTTCGACAACACGGAGATGACGACGATCGTCTCCCCCAGCCTGACGACGGTCGCCGGCCCCCTGCGGGCCGTGGGGCGGGTGACGGCGGCCAACCTGATCGCCCTGGTCAAGGGCATCCGCACCACCTTCGTCAAACCCCGCGTCCTGCCCACCCGTCTCATCGTCCGGGAGTCGACGATGCGTCTGCCTCGGCGCTGACGGTTGCGGCGGCCCCTGCGGCGGCGGGCCGTACTGTGTGATCATGGGCGCAGGGAGCGAAATCCCCTTGATTTCCCACAGAAATCCACCCCGTAGGAGGACCGTCATGCCCCTCAACCACGATCTCGCCCGCCAGTTCGCCGACGCCCACGCCTCCGGAGAGCTCCTCGTGCTCCCGACCGTCTGGGACGTCTGGAGCGCCCGACTCGCCGTCGACGCCGGCTTCCCCGGCCTGACCATCGGCAGCCACCCCGTCGCCAACGCCGTCGGATCCGAGGACGGCGAGACCATGAACTTCGAGCACTACCTGGACGTCGCCCGGGCCATCGTCGCCGCCGTCGACGTCCCCGTCAGCGTCGACGTCGAGTCCGGCTACGGGCTGGCCCCGGAGGAGCTGCTCGAGCAGGTCGCCGAGACCGGCGCCGTCGGCATGAACATCGAGGACACCGTCCACGGTGAGGGTGGGCGCATCCGTTCCCGCGAGGAGCACGCCGAGTACATCGCCGGGGTGCGCCGGGCGGCCGACGCGAAGGACCTCGCCCTGGTCATCGACGCCCGCACCGACGCCATCAAGCGCGGCACCGCCGACTTCGAGGATCCGGAGGCCGAGGCCGTCGAGCGCATGAAGCTGATGGCCGACGCCGGTGCCCGCTCCCTCTACCCCGTGGGTGTGACCGACCACGAGCAGATCACCCGCCTGGTGCAGGTGGTCGACGTGCCGCTGAACGTCACCGCCTCCCCCGTGGCCAATCAGCCCGGTGATCTGGAGACCCTGCGCAAGCTTGGCGTACGCCGCGTGACCTGGGGCCCGAAGTGGCAGGACGAGGCCGTCGAGCTGCTCAAGGACTCGCTCCGGCACTGGGTGAAGTAGTCCGTCAGTCCCGGCGCCTGCGGGCGGCGGAAAAACATGCACGGCAACTGTTGGCAACCCGGTGGTTGTGACCCGATCCGGGGTATTGAATGGGGGCATGACCCCATCACACGCAGCTCACCCTGACCGGCTCCTGCCGGCCGATCCGGGCACCCGCGACATCGCCCGTCGGCTGCTCGCGCATGTGGAGGATCTCCCGATCATCTCCCCGCACGGCCACCTGGATCCGGCGATGTTCACCGCCGACGCCCCCTTCCCCGACCCCACCACGCTGCTGATCAGCCCCGATCACTACGTCACGCGCGTCCTGCACTCGGCGGGTGTCGACCTCGCCGACCTGGGCGTGGGCGGGCACGAGGCGGATCCGCGCGAGGCCTGGCGAATCTTCTGCTCCCGGTGGAAGCTGTTCTCCGGCACGGCCTCCGGCTACTGGTTGGAGCAGGAGTTCCAGCACGTGTTCAACATCAACCCGGACCGCATTTCCGCAGAGACGGCCGACGAGATCTACGACGAGCTCGCCGCCATCATCGCCCAGCCGGACTTCCGGCCCCGCGCCCTGGCGGAGGAGTTCGGCCTCGAGGTGCTCGCCACCACCGACGATCCCCTCGACGACCTGGCGCACCACAAGGCACTGGCCGAGGACCCGACCTTCACCCCGCGCGTGCTGCCGACCTTCCGCCCCGACGGCTACACCAAGATGTACCGGCCGGAGTTCGCCGCGAATATCGAGAGGCTCATCGACGTCGCGGGTGAGGGCCAGACCGGTTACGAGGGCTACCTCACCGCGCTGCGCAACCGCCGCCAGTACTTCATCGACCACGGCGCCACCAGCTCCGACCACGGCACGCACAACGCCGATTCCACCCCGCTCGACGACGCCGAGGCCCAGCGGCTGCTGGACAAGGGGCTGCGCGGGGAGGCCACCTTCGCCGAGGCGTGCGCCTTCGAGGCGAACATGACCTACCGCTTCGCGCAGATGGCCCAGGACGACGGGCTCGTGATGACCATCCACCCGGGGGTGCACCGCAACCACTCGGCCGGCGCCTTCAAGCGCTTCGGCGCCGACACCGGCCACGACATCCCCTTCCGGATGGAGTACACCAACGGTCTGCAGCCGTTGCTGAGCGATTTCGGCGAGAACCCCGACTTCCACCTGGTGCTGTTCACCATCGACGAGACCACCTACTCCCGGGAGCTGGCCCCGCTGGCCGGCTACTACCCCTCGACGTACGTGGGCGCACCCTGGTGGTTCATCGACGAGATCGACGCCATGAACCGCTTCCGGGCCGCCACCACCGGCACCACCGGATTCTCCCGCTACTCCGGGTTCATCGACGACACCCGCGCGTACTGCTCCATCCCGGCGCGCCACAACACCTCCCGCCGCGTGGAGGCCGGTTACCTGGCCCGCCTGGTCGCCGAGCACCGCCTGAGCGAGGACCGCGCCGCCGACATCATCGTCGATCTCATCGACGCGTCCCCGAGGAGGGTCTTCAAGCTGTGAGCACCCCACCGAAACCCCTGAACCGCACCACCCACCCGGTCACCGCTCCCCCGGTCCGCCTCGTCCACCTGGGGTTGGGCGCCTTCCACCGGGCGCACCAGGTCTGGTACACCCAGCAGGCCGATCCGGGGTGGGGCTACGCCTCCTTCACCGGCCGCAGCGCCCGGATGTCCGACCTGCTCTCCGCGCAGGACGGCCTGTTCGCCCTGGTCACCCGCTCTGGTGAGGGTGACACCCCGGAGATCGTCTCCACGCTCGTCGAGGCCCAGCCGGCCGACAACCTGGCCCGGCTCGTCGAGCTGGTCGCCGATCCGCAGGTCGCGGTGATCACGTGCACGGTCACCGAGGCCGGCTACCACCTCACCGGGGCCGGTGAACTGGACACCGCGGATCCGCAGGTCATCGCGGACATCGCCGCGCTGCGGGCCGGGCAGCCGGCGAACCTGGCCACGGCGGCCGGGCGCATCGTGGCCGGACTGCGTGCCCGCCGCGCCGCCGGTCACGGTGGCCTGGCCGTGGTGAGCTGCGACAACATCGCCGCCAACGGGGAGACCACGCGGGCATCCGTCCTGGGTCTGGCCCGGGAGGTGGATTTCGGTCTGGCGGAGTGGATCGCCGCCCACGTCACCTTCCCGTCGACCTCCATCGACCGCATCACCCCGGCCACCACCGACGAGCTGATCGCCGACGTCACCGCCGCGACCGGCTTCGCCGACGCCGCCCCGGTGGTCACCGAGCCGTTCGCCAGCTGGGTCATCTCCGGCGGGTTCCCCGCCGGCCGTCCCGCCTGGGAGAACGCCGGGGTGGAGTTCGTCGACGACATCGACACCTTCGAGCGCCGCAAGCTGTGGCTGCTCAACGGCTCGCACTCCCTGATGGCCTACTTCGGGCAGCTGCGCGGGCACGACACCGTCGCCGGGGCGATCGGCGATCCGGTCGTGCGCGGGCGTGTGGAGGCGCTGTGGGACGAGGCCGCGCACCACCTCGCCGCCCCGGAGCTGAAGGTGCCCGAGTACCGGGCCAGTCTCCTCGAGCGGTTCGAGAACCCGCGCATCCGCCACAACCTCGCGCAGATCGCCGTCGACGGCGGCACGAAGCAGCGCATGCGCGCCGTGCCGATCCTGCGGGCCGAGCGGGCCGCCGGCCGCGACGGCGAGGCCGCGGCCTTCTCGATCGCCGCCTGGATCGCCTACCTGCTGGACACGGAACAGATCGCCGACACCCGCGCCGGGGAGCTCGACACAGCCCGTCGGGCCGACGACCCGGTACCCGCCCTGATCTCCGCCCTCGACGAGGAGCTGGCCGCCGACGGGGCGGTCGTCGAGCGCATCCGCGGACTCGTCGCCGAAATCCGCCAACCCAACTGACAGATCCGCCGCCCCCGTCCGGGCTAAGATACGACCATTATGCAGTTCTGATATCTCCGAGAAAGGACTCCTCCGTGAGCACCCGCATTGAAAAGGCCGAGGTCTTCGTCACCTCCCCGTCGCGTAACTTCGTCACCCTGAAGATCACCACCTCCGACGGTGTGACCGGCATCGGCGACGCCACCCTCAACGGCCGCGAGCTGGCCGTGGCCACCTACCTCAAGGAACACGTCTGCCAGCTCCTGCTCGACCGCGACCCCGCCACCATCGAGGACACCTGGCAGTTCCTCTACCGCGCCGCCTACTGGCGCCGCGGACCGGTGACCATGGCCGCCATCGCGGCCGTCGACATGGCCCTGTGGGACATCAAGGGCAAGATGGCCGGCATGCCGGTCTACGAGCTGCTCGGCGGGGCGTCGCGACGCGGCTGCCGCGCCTACGGCCACGCCTCCGGCATGGATCTGCCCTCCCTGTTCGACTCCATCCGCGAGGAGCTGGAGCACGGCTACAAGTCCATCCGCGTGCAGACCTCCGTGCCGGGCATCGAGAAGCTCTACGGGGTGGCCGCCCAGGTGCAGGCCTCCGGTGAGCGCTACGACTTCGAGCCCGCCAACCGCGGCGCCCAGCCCGTCGAGGAGGACTGGGACACCCGCGCCTACCTGCGCCATGTGCCCACTGTCTTCGAGGCCGTGCGTAACGAGTTCGGCGCCGAGCTGCCGCTGCTGCACGACGGCCACCACCGCATGACCCCGCGCGAGGCCGCCCAGCTGGGCAAGTCGCTGGAGCCCTACGACCTGTACTGGCTCGAGGACTGCACCCCCGCCGAGAACCAGGAGGCCCTGCGCTACGTCCGCAGCCAGACCACCACTCCCCTGGCCATCGGCGAGGTCTTCAACTCGGTCTACGACATCAAGGACCTCATCCAGGAGCAGCTGATCGACTACGTGCGCGCGGCCTCCACCCACTTCGGCGGCATCTCCCCGCTGAAGAAGGTCATGGCCTTCGCCGAGATGTACCAGATCAAGTCCGGCTTCCACGGCCCCACCGACGTCTCCCCGGTCGGCTTCGCCGCCCAGCTGCACGTGGGCCTGAACATCCACAACTACGGCCTGCAGGAGTACATGCCGCACTCGAAGCTGACCAAGGAGGTCTTCCGCGAGTCCCTGAGCTTCGAGAACGGCTACCTGCACCCGTCCGACACCCCGGGCCTGGGCGTGGAGTTCGACGAGGAGGCCGCCGCGAAGTTCCCCTACGAGCAGGCCTACCTGCCGTACAACCGCCTCGCCGACGGCACCGTCCACAACTGGTGACCGCCATGACGAAACACATCGTGATCATGGGGGTCTCCGGCTCCGGCAAGTCCACCGTGGGCGAGCTGCTCGGCGAGCGGCTGGGCCTGCCCTACCGGGACGGCGACGACCTGCACCCACCGGCCAACATCGACAAGATGTCCGCCGGCCAACCCCTGACCGACGAGGACCGGTGGCCGTGGCTGCGACTGGTCGGCGAGTGGCTGACCGACCACCCGGACGGCGGCATCATCGGCTGCAGCGCGCTCAAGCGCTCATACCGGGACATGATCCGGGAATCCGCCCCCGGCGTCGTGTTCGTCCACGTCCACGGCACCCGCGAGCTGCTGCACGAGCGCATGCTGCACCGCCCCGGGCACTTCATGCCCGCCAGCCTGCTGGAGTCGCAGTTCGACACGCTCGAGGACCTCGGCCCCGACGAGACCGGGCAGGTATTCGACATCGCCGAACCCCCGGAGACCGTCGTCGACCAGGTCACCGACTGGCTCGCCGGCCTCGACGAGTCCGCCTGACCCCCCCTGCCCCCGTCTGACGACCGAGACAGGACAACTCCCCGCACCGGGCGTGCGGGGAGTTGTCCGTCGGTGGGCCGACGCAGAGCCCTCAGAGCCCTCAGAGCCCTCAGAATTGAGCAGTATCGGCCCGCCCCGGCATGCGCCGGGCCCACCGCGGCACCCGCTCCGGCCGGAAGCCGACGCCGAGGACGGCGGCGGGCAGCGCGGTCAGGGCGGGCACCCGGTGGACCAGCGCGAGGAGAGCGCGGGGTGGGGCGACCTCCCGGCCGCTGAGCGCGGGGTCGAAGACGCGGGCGTGCAGGAGACGCTGCAGGGCCTGGGTCGCGACGGTGGGGAAGGTGCGGCGTCGCTGCACCCGGGCAAGACGACGCTCCACCCCGTGCCGTGGCCCCCCGCCGGACAGGGGCCGGGCCAGCAGGCGGGCGGCGGCGAGGGCGTCCTGCACGGCCAGGTTGATGCCGATGCCGCCCACCGGTGACATGGCGTGGGCGGCGTCGCCGATGCAGAGCACCCCGGGTGCGTGCCAGCGTTTCAGCCGGTCCACCCGCACGTCGAGGTGTCTGACGTCCTCCATCGACGCGATGCCCGCGACGTCATCGGCCAGTTCGGGCAGCAGCGCGGCGACATCCGAGCGCAACGCCGCAATCCCCCGGTCCCGCAGCTTCGCGTCGGTGCCCTTCCGCCCCAGGTACGCGACCTGCAGATAGCCCTCGCGGGGAATGCCGACCACCACCCTCCCCTTCCCCAGCCGCGGTGCCAGCGACTGCCCGACCGGCCGGGAGGTGGGGACGCGGAACCACCAGACGTCGAAGGTGACGGGAAACTCCCGGGCGGCGAGCCCCACCGCCTGCTGCACGGTCGAGCGACGGCCGTCGCAGGCGACCGTGAGATCGGCGAGCAGGCGTCCGGGCCCGGTCGGGGAGTCATAGTCGACTCCGGTCACCCGGTCCCCCTCCCGGACCACGCCGGTCACCTCGTGCTCGGTGAGCAGCGTGAACGTCGGCTCCGCCCGGGCCGCCTCCGCCAGCAGATTCAGCAGATCCCACTGCGGCACCATGGCGATGTAGGGATACCGCAGCGGCAGGCGGCTGAAGTCGACGAGCACGGTCCTCCGGCCCTCGCCCGCGAAGGCGCCCTGGGTCAGGTGCGTCTGCGGCAGGGCGTCGAAGCGCTCGGACAGGCCCAGATCGTCGAGCATGGCCAGCGTGGTCGGGTGGACGGTGTCGCCCCGGAAGTCCCGCAGGAAATCCGCGTGTTTCTCGAGCACCGTGACCCGGACCCCGGCGCGGGCGAGCAGCAGTCCGAGAACGAGCCCGGCGGGCCCGCCTCCCACGATGGCGCAGGTGGTTCTCGATGTTCCGGAAGTGCCGGCCATGTCCGCATCCTTCGTCCGACGGGAGAGAACAGATGTCCTGCCTGGAACTGTAGGGGGTCTCCGCCGCCGGTGACAGTGCCCGGGGGGACGGTGGCACCTCAGTGGCATCCCGCGTCCCCCGCTTCCGTCCCGGTCACCGGGATAGACTGGGCCACACTGAAGATCGCCTGAAGGAGGACCACGCCATGCGCGCACTGATCATCGTCGACGTCCAGAACGACTTCTGCCCGGGCGGAGCGCTCGGCACCGGGCGCGGTGACGAGGTCGCCGCCATGATCGGCAACTACCAGGTCTCCGAGCTCGCGGAGCAGAACGCCTACGCCCACGTCGTGGCCACCCAGGACTGGCACATCGAGCCGGGCGGCCACTTCTCCGACAACCCGGACTTCATCGATTCCTGGCCGCGGCACTGCGTCGCCGACACCGACGGCGCCCGCCTGCACGGGGCGGTGAAGACCGACCGTATCGACGCCTTCTTCCGCAAGGGCGAGTACGAGGCCGCCTACTCCGGCTTCGAGGGCCGGGCCGAGGGGGTGCCGCTGGCCGACTGGCTGCGCGAGCGCGGCGTGACCAAGTTCGACGTCGTGGGCATCGCCACCGACCACTGCGTGCGCGCCACGGTGCTCGACGGCCTGCAGGCGGGGTTCGAGGTCCGTGTGCTCACCGGCATGTGCGCGGCCGTCGACAACGCGCGTGGCGACGCCGCCCTCGAGGAGATGGAGGACGCCGGCGCCGAGCTGGTCTAGGAACCTTCGCTACCCGGACGGCACGTAGCCGAGCAGCTCCTCCATCTCGGCCATCTCGGCGGTCTGCACCTCGATCATGCGGGCCGCCAGGTCCGTCAGCGGCGGATAACCGCCGTTGTCCACCTCATCCTGCGTCATGGCGATGACCTCGGCATGGTGGAAGTGCATCAGCTTGAGGAAGCGGGTCTGCAGCTCCTCGCCCTCCAGCTGCGCGAAATTCCCCAGCACAGTGGGGTTGAACATCCCGTTGGCGAGGTGGTGGGAGTGGTACTCCATGGCCTCCTGCTGGCCCCACTCCCCGGCCCAGGCGTTCATCCGGTCGTTCTCGGCCTGCTGGCCGTCCCGGATCCGCTCCGCCAGGTCGCGGACCGCGGGATCGACCCTCGGGTCCGCCAGCAGGGTCTCCGACATGTCGATGGCCTGCTGGTGGTGCGGGACCATCATCCCGAGGAAGTGGACGTCGGTGTCGTTCGCCTCGTCCGGCATGCCCGCGCTGCGCTCGACCTGCTCGGCGGCGGGCGGGCCGGCGTCGGCGCCGGCCCCGCAGGCGGACAGCACCAGTGCGGTGGCGGTCGCGAGTAGAACGGCGGTGATGCGGGTGGTCGGCGGGCGCACGACAGGCTCCTCCGGGTCGGGGGCGGCGGCTACCGCCACATCATACGCCCGGGGGGTACCTGAGCGGAGAGGGAACTAGACGACGCGGGCGGCCAGCAGGCGCTGGACCTCCTGGATGTCCTTCTTGTGCTTGCGGGAACGCACCACGGCGAAGATGATGCCACCGACGATGACGGCGCCCACCCCCGCGAGGACCTTCTGAACGGTCGGGTCCTGCAGCTTGCCGGTCGCCTCCCGCTTGGCGTCATCCACCAGGTTCTTCGGCTTGCCGCGCTCGGCGAGCTCGTCGAGGGTGTTGGCCAGCTGGCGACGGGTGCGCTCGATATCGCGCTGGATGTCATCGATGTTGCGTGCCACAGAAGTCTCCCGGTTCAACGTAATTCATGGACGTGTACCCACGTCGGTCATTCCCAGGGTAGTGTAGCGCGACCTGCGCCCGCATGCCGCGACCACGCCCGGAGTCCCCGCACCCGGTCGCGGTACCGGTATGGTTGAGCGCATGACTGGTCCCTCGCGCCTGGCCGTGGGCGACGCCGCCCCCGCCTTCACCCTGCCCAATGACTCCGGCTCCGAGACGTCCCTGTCCGACTTCGCCGGCGAGCGTGTGCTCGTCTACTTCTACCCGCGCGCGAACACGCCGGGGTGCACGAAAGAGGCCTGCGACTTCCGCGACAACCTCGGCGAGCTGGAGAACCTCAACATCAGGGTCGTCGGCATCTCCCCCGACAAGGTGGACAAGCTGGCGGACTTCCGTGCGGACCACGACCTGAACTTCCCGCTGCTCTCCGACGAGTCCAAGGAGGTCATGACCGCCTGGGGCGCCTTCGGCGAGAAGAAGAACTACGGCAGGATCGTCCAGGGCGTCATCCGCTCGACCTTCCTCGTCGAGCCGGACGGCACTATCGGCCTGGCCCTCTACAACGTGCGCGCCACCGGCCACGTCGCCCGGGTCCTGCGGGACCTGAACTAGCCTCCACCATGCCGAAGGAGCATTCCGACGCCGACGCACCACCGGAGGACGGCATCCTCGTCCCCCGGCGACGGCCCGCGCAACAACGCAGCCGGGAGCGGTTCAACCGCATCCTCACGGCCGCGCGCAGCGTGCTCGTCGACCACGGCTTCGAATCCTTCACCTTCGATGAGGTGGCCAAGCGCGCCGAGGTCCCCATCGGCACGCTCTACCAGTTCTTCGCCAACAAGTACGTGCTCATCTGCGAACTCGACCGGGTCGACACCGCCGAGACCGTCGCCGAGCTGAAGAAGTTCTCCGAGCGGGTGCCGGCGCTGCAGTGGCCGGACATCCTCGACGAGTTCATCGACCACCTGGCACACATGTGGCACGACGACCCCTCCCGGCGCGCCGTGTGGCACGCGGTCCAGTCCACCCCGGCCACCCGGGCGACGGCCGCCGCCACCGAACGGCAGATGCTGGAGATCATCTCCGCCGTGGTGGAACCCCTGGATCCCCGCGCCACGTACCAGGACCGGATGCAGCTGGCGGGCCTGCTGGTGCACACGGTCTCCTCGCTGCTGAACTACGCCATCCGCGACTGCGACCGCGACGACTCCCAGTTCGACTCCATCGTCGGCGAGATCAAGCGCATGCTGGTGGCCTACCTCTTCGCGGTGGCTACGAGCTGACCCCGCCGGCCCGGGGGGGGGGTTGGGCCGCCCCCCACGGGAAACACGCCTTCCACCTGAGACGCATCATCGGGGGCGCCCGGCTCCCGGCCGCCCCACCTCCAGCAGCACCGTCGCCGTGGCGTAGTCGCCGTCATGGCTGATGCTCAGGGACGTGTGCACCTGCCCCAGCGAGTGGGCCACCGCCCCGGCGACCTGTCCGCGCAGCGCAAGGGCCACCCTCCCCCACCGGTCCGGCTGGACCTCGATCTCGGACCAGGTGACCTGCTCGGCCGGGATGACGGGCGGGCGCCCGTACATCGCCTGCGACCACGCCTTGATGAACGCCTCCTTCGCCGCCCAGCGGCCCGCCAGATGCTCCGCCCGGTCGGGCTTGCCGGCGGCGGCCCGCAGCTCGAGCGCGGAGAACACCGACTCGAAGGTGCTGCCGGGGGTCTCCAGCTGCCCACGGAACCCGGGCACGTGGACGAGGTCGATGCCGACGAAGTGGCGGTTATCCATGCCCCCATCGTCCCACGCCCCCGCCCGCCGCGGGGGCAGCGGATGCCGGGCGACAGCGGACGCGGGACCGCAGCGCAACGACCGGTGGGCCCACCCCTCCCGGGGTCCTCCGCCGCTCGCCTGCGCTTATGGTGACCGGCACGGAACACACCTAGAGTGGCGGTACACACACCCTGAGGAAAGGAACTGAGAGCAATGGGCGACATCAAGCGAGCCATCTTCGGTGCCACCAACACGAATGACCAGCCTCAGACGAAGAAGCCGGACCCGAAGAACGAGGACAACGTCCCGGAGAAGGACACCACCACGAACTCCGGCCCAGTGGAAAACGACCAGTCCGATCCCTCGACGGTCTCGGACTCCGACGGCCCCACCCATGAGCAGCCGACGTCCGAGTCGCAGCCGGACAACTCGCGGCAGCGCACCGGCGAGGACGACGCCGACGACTACTACGCCCCGTCGGATCAGACCCGCAGCTGATCCCTGCCCGACCGAGGCCGACGGCCCCACCGGAAAAACTTCCGGTGGGGCCGTCGGTGTCAGGCACGCAGGCGGGGGCTAGATCTCGCCCCCGGTGCGCAGCACGCCGTCGACGAGACGGGCGTCGTCGTCGAGCAGGACCGCGGCCTCGCGCTCCTTGACGACGTCGCCGGTACCGCCCAGGTTGCGGTCGACCGGGCGCTCGTAGAGCGGGGCCTGGCCGTGCATGCCGGCGACGAGGCGGCGCAGACCGGCCTCCTCGCGGGCGGCGGCGGCCTTCTCCCAGGCCTCGGCGGCGGCGTCGCCACGCTCGGCGCGGAGAGCCTCGAGGAAGGCACCCGGGTGGACGATGCCCACCAGCGCGGAGACGTGGCCGAAGCCGAGCGAGGTCACCAGGCCGGCCTTCGGCGCCCGGGCACGCAGGTCCAGCTGCTCGCGCAGCCACACCAGGTGCTGGTGGCGCTCCAGGACCGGATCGACGCAGTCGAGCGACATGTTCGCCGGCAGGATGCCGGAGCGCAGGACCTGGGTCAGGCCGATCATCTGGAAGGCGGCGGCACCACCCTTGGCGTGGCCCGTCAGCGTCTTCTGGGAGATGACGTAGAGCGGGTTGCCGTCCGCACGCCCCATGGAGGCGGCGATGCGCTCGTGCAGGTCCGACTCGTTCGGGTCATTGGCGTTGGTGGAGGTGTCGTGCTTGGAGATGATCGCGATCTCATCGGCCGACACGTCCAGCCGGCCCAGCTGCTCGGCCAGCCGGGAGTTCACGCCACCACGGGCGGCGGAGAGCGCACCCAGGCCCGGGGCCGGGATGGAGGTGTGCGCCCCGTCGGCGAAGGACTCGGCGAAACCGATCACACCCAGGACCGGCAGCCCCAGGTCGGCGGCCACGGAGCCGCGGGCCAGCAGCAGGGTGCCACCGCCCTCGGACTCGATGAAGCCGGCACGACGGCGGTCGTTGGCCCGCGAGAAGAAGCGGTAGTCGATGCCCTTGGCGGCCAGGCCGGCGGAGTCGGCGGTGGCCGCCATGTCGCCGAAGCCGGTGATGCCCTCGATGGACAGGTCGTCCAGGCCACCGGCGACGACGAAGTCGGCCTTGCCCAGGGCGATCTTGTCGTAGCCCTCCTCCACGGAGACCGCGGCGGTGGCACAGGCGGCGACCGGGTGGATCATCTGGCCGTAGCCACCGACGTAGGACTGCATGACGTGCGCGGCGACGACGTTCGGCAGGGCCTCCTGCAGGATGTCGTTCGCGCGCGGCTCGGCCAGCAGGCCGTCGATGTACAGCGAGCGCATGGACTCGACGCCGCCCATGCCGGTGCCCTGCGTGGAGGACACGCGCGCCGGGTGGACGTCGCGCAGCAGCTCGGCGGGGGTGAAGCCGGAGGACAGGAACGCGTCGACGGTGCAGACGAGGTTCCACAGGGCCAGCCGGTCGAGGTTGTCGATCATGTCGGCCGGGATGCCGTAGACGGCCGGGTCGAAGCCCTCCGGGATCTGGCCGCCGACGAACCGCGACATGGTCACCCGCCGCGGCACGCGCACGGCGGAGCCGGCGTGGCGCACGACGGTCCACTCGCCGCCCTCCTCGTCGAAGAAGGCGCTGGTGTGCTCCGGATCGGTGTCGACGAAGGTCTTCGCGGTGGCCTTGTCGGAGACCGTGAAGGACAGGTCCTTGTCGAGGTAGACCGTGGTCAGCTCCGGCGCGAGGTTGTCGAGCATGCCGAAGTCGTCGTGGTAGCGGCGCACGCCGATCTTGGCGATGACCTCGTCGTGGAAGCGGGAGTGGATCTCCTCCTCCGGGACCTCGTTCTCCTCGGCGTCGTACCAGGCGCCGTCCCAGTGGATGAGGCCCATGGACCAGGCCAGCTCGGTCACACCGGCGGCGGTGAGTTCGCCGGACAGCTCGGCGTCGAAACGCGTGCGGGCGGAGCCGTAGGGGCCCAGCTCGCCGGCGCCGACGAGCACGACCATGTCGTCGAGCTTCTGGCTCACCCCGGAGAACTCCGGCCTCGTCCAGTTGAGGCGGCGGTACGGGGTGGGCAGGGCGGCCAGCGTGCGCGGCTCCGCCTGCTGCTCCGGAGCCCCGGACTGCGCGGCGTCGGCCGCGGCCTCGCGGGCCAGCTCGGCGATGTTGAAGGTGGACTCGGCGAGCCCGCCGGACAGGTCGACCGTGACCGGGGACTGCGCGGCCTGCGCGCGGACCTCGTCGGTGGCCTGGGCGATGAGCTGTTCGGCGATCTCGGCCGGGGAGTAGGTGGCCACGCCCTTGGCCTCGACGGCCTCGACCAGCGGGTCGTTGCCGCCCATCAGGCCGGTGCCACGCACCCAGCCGATCAGCGCGTGGACGAGACTGGTGCGCTCGCCCCAGACCGGCTCGGCGTTCCAGCGGGTGACCACGGCGTCGAGCGCCGCCTTGGACTCGCCGTAGGCGCCGTCGCCGCCGAAGCGGCCGCGGTTCGGCGAGCCCGGGAGGACCACATGCAGGCGCTTGCCCACGTGGGTGTCGGAGCCGATCCCGGACAGGCCGGCGATCAGGCGCTCGACGGCCCACAGCAGCAGACGCATCTGGGCCTCGGACTGCGGGCCGGCGTCGGCCAGGGTGCCGGCGACGCGCGGCGCGGCGAAGGGGAACAGCAGCGTCGGGATGAGGGCCGGCTTGAGGACCTCCTTCTGGCCGTTGACGGTGGCGGTCTGCTCGGTGCCGATCCACTCGATCACGGAGTCCAGGTCGGAGAAGGCCGACAGGTTGGCCGGGATGATCCACAGCGCGGCGGTGCCGCGGGCGGAGCGCGAGTAGATCCGCTTGTAGAACTTCAGGCGCTCGGTCGACAGGCTGGAGGTGGTCACCACGACGGTGGCGCCACCGGCCAGCAGCTTCTCGACGACCGCGGCGGCGATGGAGTTCGGGGACGCGCCGGTGACGACGGCGACCTCGCCGGTGTACTCGAGGACCTCGCTGGCCCGCGCCTGCGCGGCCTGCTCGGGCAGGCCCAGGTACTCGGCCTGCTTCGCGACGTTCTCACCGGTGCCGGTGACGTCCAGCTGGTCGACGTCGATCTGGCCGAGCGCGGCGCGGGTGAGGTCCTCCCGGGCGGAGGCCCAGCGGTCGTCGATGAGCACGGCCAGATCCGCGTCGAAGCGCGGGGCGACCTGGCGCGGCCAGTCGGAGCCGAGCTCGCGGGAGACCAGCTCGAACAGCGCGTTCGCGTCCTCCTCGTCCTCGAGGTTCTGGTTCGGGACCTGCTCGATGCCGAGCTGGGTGAGGATGGTCCGGGCGGTCTCCGCCAGGACACCGGACTGGCCGGTGACCTGCTCGGCGAACTCGCCCAGGGCGGCGGAGTCGACGACTCCCCCACCGGCACCGCCGGCGGACGGCAGGGACACGGACACACCCTGCTTCGCGGCGACGGCCTGGACGGCGGCGTCGATGAGCTGATCCAGCTCGGCCGAGTTGCCCGGAGCGGCCGGGGCCAGGGAGGCCAGGTCGCCGCCACGCAGGGAGGAACCCTCGCGGGCACCGATGACGACCTCGGCGACGACGTGGTCGGCCCAGCCCTGGCCGAGCTGCCAGGTGCCGGTGACCCGCTCGGCCACGTAGGCCGGCTTCTTGCCGGTCGGACCGGTGATGCGGCGCAGGCCGTCGGCGACGGAGTCGCCGAGGACCGGACCGAAGGCGGAGTAGCCCTTGGCCATCTTGGTGACGGTGGCCTTCAGGTCGTTCAGCTCCGCGTCGGCGGCGCCGTCGATGGCGCCCAGGCCGAACTCCACGCCCAGGTCCAGCAGCAGCTGGTTGCGGCGGGAGGAGACCCCCTCGACGAGGGTTTCGATGGAGTCGGTCGCGCCCATCTGATCCGGGCGGACCTTGGTCCACACGGCGATGAGCATCTCGGTGGCGTCGGCCGGGGTGAACGCGATGTCGTCCGGGCGCGGGCCACCGGTCGCGGCCGGCGCCGGGGCGGTCTCGGTCGGGGCCGGGGCGGCCGCGGCCTGGGCCTCGGCGGTCTGCTGCTGCGCAGGCGTCCCGGTGCCCTGGGTGTTCTCCTCCGCCTCGGCGACCTCGCGGACGAGCTCGTCGGTGGCGAAGACGGTCTGGCGGTCGCGCTCGACGTTGAGCACCTCGATCGGGGTGCCGGCGTACTGCGGCAGGCGCAGGGTCTGGCCCAGCATGTTGGCCAGGGTCGGCGAGGAGCCGACACCGACCTCGACGAAGCGCTCCATGCCCAGACCGCCGTGCGCGCGGTCGCGCAGGATGAGGTCCTGGGTCTCGATCCAGCGGACCGGGGAGGCGAACTGCCAGGCCAGCAGCTCGATGAGCAGCGTGCGGGCGAGCTTGCCCTCGTCCTTCGCGGCCGCGTCGAAATCGGCCAGGATCTCGTTGATGTAGGGCGAGTCCACGACGTCGGCGATCGAACGGACGAAGTCCTCCGTCAGCTCGAACGGGCGGGCCACGAGGTTCGGGATGTAGCGGTCCTTGAGCACCGACAGGTCCGCGCCGTGCGGCAGCAGGGAGTCCAGGTGCTCGCGGAAGTCGTCCACACCGTCGCGCAGGTGGCTGGAGTGGAAGGGCACGTCGATGCCCGGGATGCGGATGAAGGCGCGCATGCCCGGGGCCCTGGTCTCGGCGTCGGCCTTGAGCGCCTGGAGGCCGGCGCGGGTGCCGGCGACGGCGTACTGCACGCCGGCGATGTTGTAGTTGACGATCTCCAGGAACTCGCCGGTCTTCTCGGCGATCTCCGCGACGTAGCCGTGGACGTTCTTCGCGCTCAGGCCCATCTTGTTGGGCCGCAGGGCGGCCAGACCGTAGTTGGAGTTGCCGGCTGCGTCGCGCTCGACCAGACGGTGCATGGTCAGGCCGCGGCGGTAGACGATCTCCACGACGGACTCCAGCGACAGCACACCCGAGTAGGCGGCCAGGGCGTTGTACTCGCCGACGGAGTGGCCGGCGAAGTAGGCGCGCTGGTTCAGTGCGCCCGCCTCCTCCATCTCGGCGACCTGGGCGCAGCCCAGGGTGGCCATGGCGACCTGGGTGAACTGGGTCAGGAAGAGCACACCCTCCGGGTGGTGGAAGCGCTCGCCGTCGACGACTACCTCGACCGGGTTGTTCTGCACGATCTCCAGGACGGAGAAGCCCAGCCGGGAGCGGGTGTGGCGGTCGGCGCGATCCCAGACCTCGCGGGCGGCCTGCGAGGAGGCGCGGGACTCCATGCCCATGCCCTGGGACTGGATGCCCTGGCCCGGGAAGCCGTAGAAGGTGCTCGGCGCGGCCATCACGGCGGTGGCGGTGAGCACCAGGTTGCCGTTGACGGTGGCGGTCACGGAGCGGACCTCGCCGCGGCCGGGGCGGTTGTCCACGCCCGAGCGCTCGACGGTGAACTCGATGGTCTGGCCGGGCAGGATGACGCCGAGCATGGTGGCGGTGTACTCGACGACCTTGCCCGGGGAGGTGGTGGTGTTCTCGTCGGAGAAGCCGGCGGCCGCGACGAGTTCACCGATGGCGGAGGTCCACATGCCGTGGACGATCACGCCGCCCCCCGGCAGGCCGGCCAGCTTGGCGGCGGTGTCGGAGACGTGGATCGGGTTGCGGTCGCCGGAGACGATCGCGAAGGGCTTCATCGACGTCGGGGCGACGACGCGGGCGAAGGAGCGGAAGGAGCGCGGGGTGTCGACCACGCTCGGCAGCGCCGAGGTGTTGGTGCGCGCGGTCGCCTCGCCGTTGCGGCCGCGGATGGCGAAGCGCTCGGACAGGGTGGCCAGCGGCTCACCGTCCACGCTCAGCTGGGCGCGGACCACGACGAGGCGGCCCATGTTGGTGTCGGTGACCTCGTCGGCGGTGGCGGTGGCGGACAGCTCGACGGCGCCGTCGGTCGCCTCCGGCAGCTCGCCGAGCATGGTCAGGTGGTGCTCGAGGTGGACCAGGGAGAGCATGCCCTCGACCACGGAGGCCGAGTCGGTGCCCGGGATGACCGCGGAGCGCACGGCCGCGAAGACGGCGGGCCAGGCCCGCCCGACCAGGACGTCCGGGGCGGTGCCGTGGGAGGCCAGGGTGCCCGGCAGATGGCCGGTGGTGACGTTGTCGTAGTCGGCCAGCAGCTCGGCGTCGATGGTGGTGGACCACTCCGCGACACCGTCGGTGACCTCGGCAAGCTCGCCCCCGGCGGCCACGCGGGTGAGCTCGGCCATGGCGGTCTCGGCGTCGGCCTGGGTGACCTGCGGGACGGCGCCCGCGGGGGCGTCGGTCGGGAGGGTGAAGCGGATGACCAGGTCGGTGGTGGTGCCGGTGGCGGTGGAGCCGGCGAGCGGGACGGTCAGCTCGGCGTGCTCCTCATCGACGGCGGTCAGCGTCGCACCGGTGGCACCGTGGGTGGCCGCGGTGCGGTCGTCGTTGAGCTCCCAGGTCTCCGCGTCGCCGAGGAGGGCGATGAAGGAGTGCTGGTGGCGACCGGCCCAGTAGGTGCCCGGCGCGGCCAGGACGTGCTCGACGACGGTGCGCCCGTGCTCGACCGGCTGCTCGCCGGCGGCCTCGAGGCGGTCGACGGAGGCGGCGTTGAAGCGCTCCAGCAGGTCGGCGATGGGCTCGTCGGCGCGGGTGATGCCGGAGACGGCGGCCGGTCCCGGGATGATGCACACGGCGTCGGCGTCATAGCGGTCGTCGTGGGCCTGCCACAGGGAATCGGAGCGCCACCAGCGGCGCACGTCGGCGTCGATGACCGGGACGAAGTTGACCGGCTTGCCGGGGGTGCGGCAGTGGGTGAGGAACCAGGCGACGTCGGCCGGGTGCAGGAGGTCGTCGATGGCCGGGTAGGTCTCGGCGAGCTTCTCGACGGCCGCGGCGGCGTCGTCCCCGTATCCGAGTTCGATGACCGGGGTGAAGGTGCCGTGGTCGACCTCGGTGAGGCGGGCCTCGGCGCGCTCGAGCATACCGGCGAAGCGGCGGTGCCAGGACACGTCGGTCCAGCCCTTGTCGGTGGGGCCGGACAGCTCCAGGTAACGGTTCAGCCACTCGCGGTAGGTCATGGTCTCGAGGTCGCCGAAGTAGACCTTGGCGGTCTTGCCGATGGCCGCGATGATCTCGTCGCGGCGGGCGGCCACGGCCTCGGCGTCGCCGGCGACCTCGTCGAGGAGGCGGCCGGCCCGGGCGAAGGAGTTGTCGATCTCGTGGATGTCGGCGCCCAGCTGGGAGCGGCCGGAGGCGATGCCGTTGTTGGCGGAACCGGCACCGACCCACTCGTTGCCGCCGGCGGCCTCGACGAGCAGCTGCTTGACCTGCGGGGAGGTGGTGGCCTCCTGGGCGGCCATGGCGGCGGTGCCGATGAGGATGCCGTCCACCGGCATGGCGGGCAGGTCGTACTTCTCGGCCCAGGAGCCGGTGATGTAGTCGGCGGCCTGCTCCGGGGTGCCGATGCCGCCGCCGACGGCGAGCACGGTGTTCCGGCGGGCGCGGATGTCGCCGTAGGTGGCGATCAGCAGCTCGTCCAGGTCCTCCCAGGAGTGGTGGCCACCGGCCTTGCCGCCCTCGACGTGGAGGATGATCGGGATCTCCGGCACGGCGTCGGCGATCTTGAGGATCTGGTTGATGTGGCGGACTGCGCCCGGCTTGAAGGCGATCCAGGGGAAGCCGGCGTCGCGCAGCTCGTGGATGATCGCCACGGCGTCGTCCTGCTCGGGGATGCCGGCGGAGATGACCACGCCGTCGAGCGGAGCGCCGTTGGTGCGGGCCTTGGTGACCAGCTTCTTGCCGCCGAAGTGCAGGCCCCACAGGTAGGGGTCCAGGAACATGGTGTTGAACTGGGCGTTGACGCCCGGCTTCAGCAGTCCGGCGAGCTTGTCCAGGTTGCCGTCGAGGATCTCCGGGGTGACCTGGCCGCCGCCGGCGAGCTCGGCCCAGTGGCCGGCGTTCGCGGCCGCGGCGACGATCGCCGGGTCGACGGTGGTCGGGGTCATGCCGGCGAGCAGCATGGGGCTGCGGCCGGTCAGCTCGGTGAAGCGGGTGACCAGGCGGTTGCGGCCGCGGTACTTCTCGATGCGCGGGGCGTAGGTGGACCAGTCGACGGGCAGCTCGGGGGCCAGGCCGGCGTCGAACAGCGCGGCCTGTCCCTCGTTGCCGCAGACCACCAGCGTGCCGACGCCGCGGCCGGCGGCGATGCGGCGGGTCAGCGGGTCGACGCCGCCGTCCGGGCCGACGTCGAGGATCCACTTCGCGCCCTGGGCGATGACACCGTCGACCTCGGCGGGCCAGTCCACCGGGGTGACCAGCACGGCGTCGGCGGCCTCGCGGGCGATGGTCTCGTCGAGACCGCACTGCTTCGCCCAGGCCACGGCCTGCTCCACGGCAGTCTCCATGGCCGGGTGGTGGAAGGCGGTCTGGACGTTGAGCGGGGAAAAGCGCGGATTGAACGGGGTGCCGCCGCGCTCCTTGTTCTCCACGGCCTTGGCGTCGCGGTCGGCGAGCTTACGCAGCGCGTCGATGACGGCGGCGTTGTCGTGCGGGCGGCCCACGAGGACGAAGTTGTCGCGGGCGTTGCGCAGGCCGACGACCGGGCGGATCTCCTGCGGGACCTCGGCGCAGACCCGGTCGATGGCCTGCTGCAGCTGCTCGGCGGTGATGCCGGAGATGGCGACCATCGGCATCTGCCCGCCCTGCTGGATGAGACCGGTCATCCGGGAGGTGCGGGTGATGGCGGAGCCGATGAGCTGGGCGATGGCCAGCAGGTCGGCGGCCTCCGCGCGGCCCTGGACGGCGAAGGCGCCGAGGACACCCTGGGAGTGGCCGATCGCGGCGACGGCCTCATCGAGATTGAGGCCCTGGTTCTTCAGCGACTCGCACGTGGCGAGCTGGGAGGTGAGGATGCCCGGGACGGACACCGCGGCCTGGGCGGTGTCGAAGGACGGGGCGTCCTCGCTCCGGGCCCAGGTGACCGGATCGAAGCCGAAGGGCCGGGTACCGGCGAGCTCGTCCGTGACAGGCTCAAGCGTGGTGGCTGCCCGGGCGACGAGCCCGTCGATGGCGGAGCCGACACCGGCAGCCACGGAGGCGCGCAGGGTCTTCAACCAGTCGTAGCCCTGACCGGCGAAGGCCAGGGCGAACGGCTCGCGGTCGAAGCGGTTGATCAGTCGGTCCGTCCGAAAGGAGGTGCTGTATTCGGTCACGTGAGAACTCGCTCCTGTGTTTCCTACTCGTGCATGACGACATGCGGGCACACTTCGCCCACATGTTTTGCTTGCCAAATATGCCATAAAATCATGAGGAAAGCGTCATCTTTCACCGGGGTGTCAGGTGCGTCGCGGATGGGTGACGGGTCCGCAACCACCGAGATCGGGGCACGTGCAGCCGGGGGGCGATTCGCCGCGTCAGGCCACTTTTTCAGGGACGCAGCAGCTCATGGACGAGAGTGCGGGCACTCTCCAGGACGGAGGTATTCGTGCTAGCATGGTGATTTTCATCACCCGCTGAACCAGACGCGAAAATGCTCACACCCGGCCCGGGAGCGAACTCCTGGCATGCGTGATCGGGCACGACCTCGACGACCGGCCCGGTGCCGCGGTCGGCGAAGTAGGTGTCCACGTACCGGTCGATGCTCATGGTCCGCAGGATAGTCGGCCCCGGCACGGAACACCGGGACGGCCATTCGGGAGTGTTGCGCGGATGGTCGGCGGCCGCGCCCGGCGGGACGTGCGGGACGTGCGGGCCGGACACCCCACGGCCACCACCTGCGCCCCTCCGGGGGCGTGAGGTGGGCGTTTCCGGCGGGAGCACAACAGCAAAAGCGCGCCGCGGGGCATTCCACACGGAAGATCCTGCGGCACGCCGGGGAAGTTGGTGCGCCCGGTGGGACTTGAACCCACACGCCCTAGGGCACTGGAACCTAAATCCAGCGCGTCTGCCAGTTCCGCCACGGGCGCATACGAAAAAAGAGTGTACAACGTGCCCCGCCCGCCCCTACCACAGCCCGCCCTCCCGGTGACTCCAACTTTTTATGGACAGGGGGTATCCTTGTCATTTGTGAGCGATATGAACGTCCAAGGCAGGCGGAAGAAGAGGGTGCGGACCTCGCACATCGTTTTCCTCGCGCTCGCGGTCCTGGCAACCTTCGCGCTCGCCTGGTGGCAGTGGACCCGGTTCCAGGCCGGCTCGGGCACCTTCCAGAATCTGGGGTACGCCTTCCAGTGGCCGCTGTTCGGCGCCTTCTTCGTGTTCGCCTACCGCAAGTACCTTGAATACGAGAACGAGATGATCGAGGCCGAGGAGAACTCCGACGATCCGGACTTCCTCTACGAGGCGGACAAGGCCGAGTTCGGGGACCGGGTCACCGAGCTTCCCGCGGATTTCCTCCCGCAGCGCCCCACCCTCGACGTCGCCACCTTCAACGAGATCAACACCCCGCGCCGCGGCCGTGACTCCGAGACCAACCGGTCCGTGCGCGACGACACCGACACCACCGGAGACACCACTTCATGACCCCGCAGACCACCCCGACCGCCCCGAAGATTCACCCCCAGCGCAAGAAGCGCGTGCGCACCGCGCTGAACATCTTCTCCGTCACGGCGTGGATCACGGGCGTGTTCCTCATCCTCCTGGTCATCCGCATGATCATGGAGTACCTCCTCCAGGTGGACCTGCCGGCCTGGGCGACCATGGTCGCCATCTTCCACGGATGGGCATACATGGCCTACCTGCTGGCGACCCTGAATCTGGGACTGAAGGCGCGCTGGAAGCCCGTCGTGTGGTTCACCACCGCGATCTCGGGCGTGGTGCCGTTCCTGTCCTTCTTCATCGAGAACAACCGCCGCCGGGAGGTCGTGGAGAAGTTCCAGCTGGACCGCCCCTGACAGGACGCCGCCGCTCCGCGGCATTCCGGAACGTGACGACCCCGGTATCCCCTTGACGGGTACCGGGGTCGTCACGTTCCGGAGGACGGCGCCAGCACCGACCGGAACGCAGCCCCTTCCACCGTGCCCGCGGGACAGTCGTCCCAGGGGCGGCAATGCCAGGGACATCTTCCCCACCCCCGCCAACCCCTCACTTGAATCACAAGCTGCAATAAACATTTTCTCAGGATATTCTTACCAGAAACTGTTGTCTGCATCATCCAATCAACACCGAGAGGGAGAATCACCGTGGGGAAGCAGTACTTCGTGAGAGGGTCGGCCCGCCGGACATGGATGTTGGCGGTCCCGGCCCTGGGACTGTCCGCCTTCATCCTGGCCGGATGCACACAAGTCAGCGAGGCCGGCGCACAGGACGGGGACACGGGAGAGGGGACCGGCGTGGTCTCCCTGGCCCCCGCGCACGGTGGGATCCAGGGCGGCAACCTCGTCCTCGTGGATACCGGCGAGGGAACCGAGGAGCCGGTCACCGCCCAGTTCGGCGACACCGGCGTCGAGTGCGAGTTCGACGACAAGTCGGGCCGGCACGCCTGCATCGTCCCCGCCCGTGAGGTGCCCGGCACCGTCGACGTCGCCCTCAGCACGAACGGGGTTCCCCTCGCCGAGACCACGTCGTACACCTACACGACCGACGGCTCGCAGGACATGCCCGTCCTGACGGTGGACACGGAGACGGTGCGGGGGCACGCCGAGGTGGTCCGGGGCGCCTATCCCCCCGGCGTTCAGCTGGGTGCCGTGCTGAAGAACGGTGCACCGGTGGACGTGTTCGGTCAGGTGATCGACGAGGCGGCCGCGCCCGAGTACTTCTTCGTGCCGAAGCTGGATGACGCAATCGCCCTCCGGGACGCCGGCATCGAGTCGAAGATCGCCGTCATGTACGTCTCCCAGATCGAGGACATCCCGCTGATGCTGCACTACGACATCGAGGCGACCGCCGCGAACCTCGCGTGGGTCGAGGAGGCCGAGGAGATCGTGTCGCAGTCCGACGGCACGCTGCGCGTCCACCAGTGGATCGACACCGGCCTGGGCCGCGAGGGCGTGACCCCCGACGAGGCGCTTCCCCTGGCGCGCGCGATCGAGGAATCCGAGAACCTGGAACTGGTGGGCATCGCCACGCACTTCTCCACCATCACGGAGAACGACGCCGAGGCCATCGAGAACAACGACGCCACGAACACCACCGTGGCCCAGAAGAACCGCTTCGACACCGCGGTCGCGGAGATCCGGGATGCGGGCCTGGGCCAGGACGCCCTCATCCACGCCGGCGCGAGCGACGTGCTGTACAACCAGATCGAGCCGCTGTTCTACGACCTCATGCGCATCGGCGGCGCATTCTTCGGCGGGTTGGACGTCGAGGACCGGGTCTACTCCTGGACCACGGAGCTCGAGCAGATCAAGACCCTCCCCGCCGGTTGGTGCATCGACTACGACTGCACTGACCCGACCGAGGAGCCGATGAAGGTGGGCCTGGTCAACCACATCCCGCGCCGCGAGACCAATGTGGTGTTCACCATCCGCGGTCAGGAGGTCCCGGTCGTGCTCCACCACGGCACGGTCGTGACGCTGGATCTGTCGGCGGTTCCGGATGCGGAGGTCGGCGACGTGGTCGACATGGACTTCGACCCCAACACCTACTTCATGCTCGACGGCACCGCGCCACTGCCGGTCACGACCGACTGGTGACGAACGCCGCGGCGGGGCGCACCGCCGCGGGAAGACCCCTGTCCGGGGCACCGGGCGCCCCGGTTCTCCCCTACTTCCCCGCCAGCTCCGCGATCACCGGCACCAGCCGGGCGAGCGCCTTGCCGCGGTGGGACAGCGCGTCCTTCTCCCCGGCGGACAGCTGCGCCGAGGAACGTCCCGCGGCCCCCTCGGCGTCCTCCTCCGCGGGGACGAACAGCGGGTCGTAGCCGAAGCCGTTCTCCCCGACCGGTTCGCGCAACAGGCGTCCCTCCCAGCGGCCCTCGGCGACGTGCTCGGCGCCGTCGGGGGTGACCAGGGCGCACACGGAGACGAACGCGCAGCCGCGCCGCTCATCCGGGACGTCCCCCATCTGGGCCAGCAGCAGATCGTTGTTCGCGGCGTCATCGCCGTGACGGCCCGACCAGCGCGCGGAGAGCACGCCGGGCATGCCGTTCAGTTCCTCGACGGCCAGGCCGGAGTCGTCGGCCACGGTCACGAGCCCGGTCTCGCGGGCCCCGGCGCGCGCCTTGATCAGCGCGTTGTCGGCGAAGGTACGGCCGTCCTCGACCGGCTCGTCGTAGGCGGTGACGCCCGACAGGGGCACCAGCTCCACACCGTCGACGCCGTGCTCGGCGAGGATCCGCTCCAGTTCACGAAGTTTCTTGGCGTTGTTCGACGCCATCAGCAGCCGCATGCGCCCTAGACCCCCAGCGCAGCCTTCTGTGCGGCGATGAGTTCCCGGCAGCCCTTCTCCGCGAGGTCGAGCATCTCGCCCAGCTCCTCGCGTCCGAAATCGCCCTGCTCGCCGGTGCCCTGGATCTCGACGAACTTGCCGGCCTCGGTCATGATGACGTTCATGTCCACCTCGGCACGGGAGTCCTCCTCGTACGGCAGGTCGAGGCACACGCGGCCGTCGATCAACCCGACGGAGACAGCGGCGACGGGCGGCAGCAGCGGGGAACCGGGGACCACACCGCGGGACTTCAGGACGGAGACGGCGTCGGCGAGCGCGACGTACGCGCCGGTAATGGCGGCGGTGCGGGTGCCGCCGTCGGCCTGGAGGACATCACAGTCGATGTTGATGGTGTTCTCGCCCAGCTGGGACAGATCCACCGCGGCGCGCAGGCTGCGGCCGATCAGCCGCGAGATCTCGTGGGTGCGGCCCTTGACCTTGCCGCGCATGGACTCGCGCGGCATGCGTTCGTGGGTGGCGGCCGGCAGCATCGAGTACTCGGCGGTCAGCCAGCCTTCGCCGGAGTCCCGCTTGAAGCGCGGCACGCCCAGCTCCACGCTGGCGGTGCACATGACGCGGGTGTTGCCGAACTCGACGAGCACGGAGCCGGCGGGATTGGAGGTGAAGCCGCGGGTGATGCGCACGCTGCGCAGCTGATCGGTGGCGCGGCCGTCGGCGCGTTCAAAAGTGGAAGTCATGACCTCCACGCTACCGCGCCCCGTTGGAGACACATGCCGGTGCCCGGCATCCGGTCCTGTGGAGCTGGGGCTGGCGCGCAACCGCGCCAGGCCACTCAGGTACGGCTGTGCGTCGTGCACCGGTCCCCTGCTCCCGTCAGACCTCCAGGACCATACCCGGGGTGCCCAGCTTGATCGGCCCGTCGTACTCGGCCCGCGCGGCGGCGACGGTCTCCTCGGCGTCTCCCCACGGCGGGATGTGCACGAGCAGCAGCCGCTTCGCCCCGGCCAGCCGCGCGAGGCGGCCGGCCTCCGCACCGGAGAGGTGCATTCCGCCCGGGCGGCCGGAGTCGCTGGCCCCCCAGGTGGCCTCGCAGACGAAGATGTCGGCCTCGCGGGCGCAGTCGACCAGCGAGTCGGACCAGGAGCTGTCGCCGGAGTAGGCGATGGTCTTGCCGGTGGTGTGCTCCTCGACGCGCAGGGCGTAGGCCTCGACGGGGTGGACGGCCCTGAAGGGCGTGATGCTCACGCGGTCGATGATGTGCTCCTGCCCCAGTTCCCAGGGGGAGAAGGCGAAGGTGTCGGAGAAGTCGTCGATCTCGGTGAGGTCGTCGGAGCTCAGATCCCCCAGGTGGGTGATGGTGTTCGACGGGCCGTGGCACAGGTGCCGGCTGGTGGCCGCGGCGGTGGGGTGCCAGCGGCGCCAGACCACCAGCGAGGGGAAGTCGAGGCAGTGGTCGGCGTGCAGGTGGGAGAAGACCACGTGGGCGTCGCTGGGGTCGTGGACCTCCTGCAGGGCGGCCAGTGTGCCCGGGCCCAGATCGAGGACGACGCCGGGCGAATTGTCCACGGTGACGAGATACCCGGAGGCGGGGTTGCCCGGGGCACCGACGCTTCCGGAGGAGCCGAGGATGGTCAACTTCATGACGCTACTGTGCCACGGCCCGGGGCTTTTTTCGACCGTAACAGGCGGAAAAAGCCGGGAAACTCACCATCCGGCGATCTGGTGGACGTCGATCACACCGGGGCCGAGGAAGCGCTGCGCGAGCTGGGCGAAGGCCAGCGGGTCACCGGTGGACTCGAAGACGCGGACCGGTTCGGGGTGGAGCCGCGGGTCGGCGAGGAGGTCGCGTTCGGAGAGCACGCGCAGCACGTCCTTGGCCGACTCCTCCGCCGAGGAGACCAGGGTGACGTGGTCACCGACGGCCAACTGGATGACGCCGGAGAGCAGCGGGTAGTGGGTGCAGCCGAGCACGAGCGTGTCGACGCCCGCGGCCTGCAGCGGCTCCACATAGGCCTGCGCGACGCCGAGGATCTGGCGGCCGGAGGTGATGCCGCGCTCGACGAAGTCGACGAAGCTCGGGCAGGCCTGCGCGTGGACCTCGACACCCGGGTTGATGGAGAACAGGTCCTGGTAGGCGCCGGAGTTGATGGTGCCGGTGGTGCCGATGACCCCGACCCTCCCGTTGCGGGTGGTGGCCATCGCGCGGCGCACGGCCGGCTGGATGACCTCGACGACGGGCACGTCGTAGCGCTCGCGGGCGTCGTGCAGGAACGCCGCCGAGGCGGTGTTGCACGCGATGACCAGCATCTTGCAGCCGCGTTCGACGAGTTCGTCCGCGATCCGGGTGGCGTGGCCGCGGACCTCCGCGATCGGCAGGGGGCCGTAGGGTCCGTGCGCGGTGTCGCCGATATAGATGATGGACTCGTGCGGCAGCTGATCCATGATCGTCCGAGCCACGGTCAGACCGCCGACCCCCGAGTCGAAGATGCCGATCGGGGCGGCGGGATCGGTGGCGGGGACAGCGGGTGCGACGGCGGGCTCAGACACGCCCACCATGGTAGTCCCGGGACGGCCGGATCAGGGGTCCGAAGTCCGCTCGGGGCCGTGCCCGCCGCCTCTCTTCTCCCCCTCCTGTTCTTTCTGCGGCCGCAGTCCGACGACGATCTTCTTCATCGCCTCGCCGACCTGGTGGCTCTCCTCCGGGGTGAGGTGGTCGAAGAAGAGCCGGCGTACCTCCCGGACATGCCCCGGGGCGGCGGCGCGGATCAGATCCCAGCCGGATTCGGTCAGTTCGGCGAAGGTGGAGCGGCCGTCGGCCGGGTCGGGTACGCGGCGGACCCAGTTCTGGTTCTCCAGGCGGGTGACCACGCGGGAAAGATGAGAAAGTGTCATGTCCGACTGCGCCGCAAGTTCGCTCATGCGCAGCCGGCCGTCCTCCGCCATGGAGATGCGGGCCATGGCGAAATAGTCGTAATGGCTGATGCCGTGATCGCGTTTGAGCTGGGCATCGAGTCGGGTCGGGAGCCAGACGTAGAAGGACCAGACGTTGAGCCAGGTCTCGGTCTCCTCGTCATTGAGCCACTGCAGGTTGTCGTCGTTCACGCGGCACATGTTACGCGAAAATCTAAGAAAGTTTCTTAAAGTTTACTTAGGTGTTACGTCAAGAGACGCTGCCGGTTCCCTGTGGGGCCCCTGTGCCACCCCCGTTTCCGCCCCCGCCACCCTACCCCAGGCGGCCGATGAAGCCCTCAGCGACCCCGCTGCAACCGCTTCTGTTGCCGCTTCGCGCGCAGCGCCGGCGGGTCGTCGGAGGTGATGAACACGCCGGCGCCGAATCCGCCGACCGCGCCGAACAGGTGCGCCTGCCAGGAGATCCCCTCCGCGCCGGGCAGGACCCCCCACACCAGTCCGGAGTACGCCATGCCCAGGAACACGCCCACGACGATCTGCCCCAGGCTGCGGTTGAAGATGCCACGCACGATCAGATAGGCCAGCCACCCGTACACCAGTCCGGAGGCGCCGATGTGGTTGGTGCCGACCCCGCCGAGCAACCACACGCCAGCCCCGCCGACGACGACCACGACGGCGGTGACCTCCCACCACACCCGGGCGCCGGACATGCCGATGAGGAAGCTGAAGATCGCACCCGGCACCGTGTTGGAGATCAGGTGCCCGAAGCTGCCGTGCAGCAGCGGCGCCGTGAAGATCTGCCAGAGGGCGCCCGGGTCCAGCGGGTGGACGCCGAAGAAGGTCAGCAGCCCGCCGAAGGCGAAGGTGTTGACCAGGTGGACGGCCCAGATGACGATGACGTAGCCGGCCGCGAAACTCAGGCCGGTGCGCACGCGGTGCCTCACCGTCCGTTTCGCCTCACTGCGGGCCGGGGCCATCGACGCCGGAAAGCCCTGGGGCCGGGGGTGCGGATTCTGGAAGCTCATGGTGCACCCCAGATTAGCGGGAGCGGAACCCCGGCGCCGTCAGCCCACCGCGAGTTCGCGGTAGGTGCCCAGCCCGAACCCGGGGTCGGCCTGCACCACGGCGTCGACGATCGCCGCGGCCACGACCTCGGCGGCGGCCGCCCCCAACCCGTGCAGCGTGGCCACCTCGACGCCGTGGGCGCGTTCGGCGGTGGACAGGACGAAGAGCGTGTCGCCGTCCAGCGGCGAGTGCGCCGGGTGCACCGCGCGGGCGATGCCGTCGTGCCCGACCATCGCCAGGCGCCTGGCCTGCGCCTTCGTCACCGGCGCGTCGGTGGCGACCACCCCGATCGTCGTGTTGAGCTTCGCCTCCGTGCGCTCGAGTGCGGCGAAGCGCCGCGGGTCGACGGGCGCGGGCGTCGGGTCGCCGTGGAAGCGGCCGGTGACGGCGTCGATGACCTCCCCGACCGGGTTCGCGACCACCCCGGCGGCCACCGTGTACTCCCCCACCCGTCGGGAGGCCTGGCCGAAGCCGCCGCGCAACACGCCGGCGGTGGCCCCGCAGCCGGCGCCGACGCTTCCCGACGCCCGGTCGTCCCCGGCCGACAGTGCGGCGCGGGTGGCGGCGGCGCCGTCGGCGGCGGTGGGCCGGTGGGCGGCGTCACCGACGAGCAGGTCGAAGATGACCGCGCCCGGCACGATCGGCACCCGTGGGCCCGGCCGGTCCTCGCCGAAGACGGGGAAGCCGTGGCCGGCGGCCTCGAGGGTGGACATCACGCCGTCCGCGGCAGCGAGTCCGAAGGCCGACCCTCCGGCCAGGACGACGGCGTGGACGCGCTCGACGGTGTTGTGCGGTTCCAGCAGGTCGGTCTCCCGCGTACCGGGGCCGCCGCCGCGCACATCGACGGAGGCGGTGGCACCCACCCGGGAGCGGGCGAGGACGACGGTCACCCCGGTGTCGCCGAGCCCCGCATGGCCGACGCCGAGGCCGGGGACGTCGACAAGCGAGCCACGCCCCGGGGCCGTCATTGCCCCATCATGGCGTTGAGCAGGCTGTCCTGGTTGAAGGCCAGCCACTCGACCAGACTGTCACGGTCCTCCTGCGCGCCCTCCCCGCCGGCGATCTCGCCTGCGGAGACGTAGAGGCGCAGGTCATTGAGGCCGGAGATGAAGGCGTGGGCCTCCTCCTCGCTGAGACTGATCTCCACACCGCCGTCGGGGCCGACGGCCTGGCCGATGATCTGCAGGTGGGCCAGCTTCTCGCGGCAGATGTCGTTTTCGTGGAGACTGCGCATCAGCGAGTTCTCGCCGTCGAACTCCTCGTCGCCCTCACGGGCGAAATCGGGCAGCAGACGCGCCAGGGAGGGATCCTCCGGGGTGTCCTTGTGGCCGGAGGAGATGCCGGTCAGCTCGGCCAGCTCATCCTTCGGGGCGGACTGCGCCCGGGCGATCAGGGCCTCCGAGACGGTGGCGGTGAGATCGCCGAGCACCTCACGCTCCATCGGCTCGAGCACGGTGGTGTACTTCGCGGCCCGCATCAGGCCCTTCTTCTTCCGCCACGCCTGCATACGCGCGTCTTCCTTTCCTAACTGGACTGCTGCATCGTGGCCCACAGGCCCGCGGTGTGCAGCTTCTTCACGTCGCCCTCGACCTTGTCGCGTTCCCCCGAGGAGACGACGGCCTTGCCCTCGGTGTGGACCTGCATCATCAACTCGGTGGCACGCTTGCGGTCGTAGCCCAGGACCGTCTGGAAGACGTACGCCACGTAGCTCATGAGGTTGACGGGGTCGTCCCACACGATGCACATCCACGGCAGATTCTCGGCCGTGGAGACGTCGACCTCGAGGGCTTCGTCGAGCTCCGGGGTCGCCATCGGCGAACCCATCATCTGAGCGTGGAATGGACCGTTCATGTGATTCAGCCTAGTCAACCTTGTCGTTCGTGTGTAGGCGCCCCCGGCCCGCCCCTGGAAACTTGTCCCGGAAACAGCTGCGGCCCAGTGGTGATCACCGGCCGGACCAGGTAGCTTCGTTACCAATCTACTCCGAGCCGACCGCCCCCGCGCCGGTCCCCCTCGGCCGCGGGGAGGTCTCCTCCGGGGCGACGGACGACGCGCACGACAGGCCGGACCCCACCGACAGGCGCCGTCAGACGCCGACAGCCATCGACATCCCCGGAGGACGTGAACCGCATGCCCGGATTCCTCAGTGACCCGGTAGCCGCCATCCGTGACCTTCTGCCGCGTCTGACGGCCCTGATGACGGTCGTCTCCCTCGTGTGGGCGGTGGTCGCGGGTCTCGGTGGCTCAACACCGCCCGCCCCGGAGCCGGACGATGACGTACCCGGTGCCGAGCTACCGGACTACCAGCAGCCGCCACTGGAGGTGCAGGAGGAACTCGAGACCATCCGCACCGATCTCATCCAGGCCGTCCTGGAGCTGCGCCACGGCGAGGGCGTGCCGCCCGTGGTCACCGACGGGAACCTGCAGATCGGTGCCCAGCACTGGGCCGAACGCAACGCCGTCCTCGGCCGGGAGGACAACTCCCCCGCCAATGTGGCGATGGTCCAGGCACACCTGCCGATCGAGCAGGCCTCCGGTCACACGCTCCTGGATCAGTGGCTGCACTCGGGGCCGCACACCGCCGTGCTGATCGATCCCGCCCACACCGTCCGTGGCGTCGGTCTCGCCCACGGCCACGGTCAGGTGTGGGCCGTCGTCCAGTTCTCCGCCTGACACGGTGAATTAACGGTGAACTAAGGTGGTCGGTGTGACTTCCCCTCAGGTGTCCTCGCTGCCCCAGAATCGTTCCACGTCGTTGCTCACCGACAAATATGAGCTGACGATGCTGCAGGCCGCCCTCCGTGACGGCACGGCGCACCGGAAGTGCACCTTCGAGGTGTTCTCCCGCCGGCTGCCGAATGAGCGCCGCTACGGCGTGGTCGCCGGCACCGCGCGCGTCCTGCGCGCCGTGCGTGACTTCGTCTTCACGGAGGAGCAGCTGGCCGACCTGGACTTCCTCGACGAGGAGACCCTGGCCTTCCTACGCGACTACCGCTTCACCGGCCAGATCGACGGCTACCGGGAGGGCGAGCTCTACTTCCCCTACTCCCCCATCCTCACGGTGCGCGGCACCTTCGCGGAATGCGTGATCCTGGAGACGGTGATCCTGTCGATCATGAACGCCGACTCCGCGGTCGCCTCGGCGGCCGCCCGCATGGTCACGGCAGCCGACGGCCGCCCGATCATCGAGATGGGTTCACGCCGCACCCACGAGTACGCGGCCGTCTCCGCCTCCCGGGCCGCCTACCTGGCCGGGTTCGTGGCCACCTCCAACCTGGAGGCCGCCCACCGCTACGGCATCCCCGCCTCCGGCACCTCCGCCCACGCCTGGACGCTGCTGCACATCAACGAGGACGGCACCCCGAACGAGGCCGCCGCCTTCCGCGCGCAGGTCGAGACCCTCGGCGTGGACACCACCCTGCTGGTGGACACCTACGACATCACCCGCGGCGTCGAGACCGCCATCGAGGTCGCCGGACCCGAGCTCGGCGGGGTGCGCATCGACTCCGGTGACCTGGGCGTGCTCACCCAGCGGGTGCGCCGCCAGCTCGATGAGCTGGGTGCCCACAACACGAAGATCGTCGTCTCCTCAGACCTCGACGAGTTCGCCATCGCGGGTCTGCGCGGCGATCCCGTCGACGGCTTCGGCGTGGGCACCTCCGTGGTCACCGGCTCAGGCGCGCCGACCGCGGGCCTGGTGTACAAGCTCGTCGAGGTCGACGGCCACCCGGTGGCCAAGCGCTCCCGCGGCAAGGCCATGACCGGTGGCACCAAGTCCGCGCTGCGTGCCTACCGCGCCACCGGCGTCGCCGTCGAGGAGATCGTCCACCCCTTCGGCACACCGGCCCCCGACGTGGGACAGCTGACCGCCACCGCCCTGACCGCCCCGCTCATGCGCGACGGCCGGATCGTCGAGGGCCTGCCGACCCTGGACGAGTCCCGCGACCACCTGGCCGCCCAGCTGATCACCCTCCCGTGGGAGGGCCTGGCGCTGTCCCGCGACGAGCCCGCGATCAACACCCGCTTCGTCGGTTTCGCCGACAGCAACCGCGAGCCGGCGCACTAGAACCACAGTGCCCGAAGTATCTGAGGAACCGTTGACCCAGTCCACCCCCGATCTGCTCGACGCCGCCGTCGAGTCCCTCGGCGGCGCCCGGCGCGAGGGCCAGATCGCCATGGCCGAGGCCGTCACGAAGGCCATGGAGACCGAACGTCACCTCGCCGTCCAGGCCGGCACCGGCACGGGCAAGTCCCTGGCCTACCTGATCCCGGCGATCCGGCACGCCCAGGCCACCGGCACCACCGTGATCGTCTCCACGGCGACGATCGCGCTGCAGCGTCAGCTCGTCGAGCGGGATCTGCCCCGGCTGGCGGAGGCGCTGGAACCGCACATGGAGCGCAGACCCACCTTCGCGATCATGAAGGGCCGCTCAAACTACCTGTGCCTGAACAAGCTCGGCCAGGGCGCGGACGAGCCGGAGGACGCACTCATCGACGAGGCCGACGTCTCCTGGTTGGGCCGGCACATCTCCCGTGTCCACGACTGGGCGAACGACACCGAGACCGGCGACCGCGACGATCTCGAACCCGGCGTGCCCGACATGGCCTGGAAGCAGGTCTCCGTGACCGCCCAGGAGTGCCTGGGGGCGTCGCGCTGCCCACACGGCGAGGAGTGTTTCGCGGAGCTGGCCCGCGCCAAGGTCCAGGACGTCGACGTCATCGTCACCAACCACGCCCTGCTGGCCATCGACGCCCTGGCGGACATCGACATCCTGCCCGAGCACGACGTCGTGGTCATCGACGAGGCCCACGAACTCGACGGCCGCATCACCTCGGTGGCCACCGCCGAGATCGCCCCGACCTCCCTGCGCATGGCCGCCAAGCGCGCCGGGAAGCTCGGCGCGGACGGGAAGGACGAGCGGCTCGACGAGCTGACCGGTGACTGGGAGACGGCGTGCGAATCGCTTCCCGACGGCCGCTGGACCGACCTCGGGGTCAGCGCCCGCGGCAGCCTGGCGGGTCTGCGCGGCGGCCTGTGGTCGTTGCGGGAGGCCATCGTCCGGCCGCCCGAGGGGGAGGCGGCCAATGACCCGGAGAAGTTCGCCGAACGCCAGAACCTGGCCAACCACCTCCAGGAGCTCCACGACGCGGTGGTGCGCATCCTCGAGGTCTTCGACGAGACCGATCCGGCCGCGCAGAGCGATGTCGTGTGGCTCGACCGCAGCGAACGCCGCGGTGATGTGCTGACCGTCGCCCCGCTGTCGGTGGCGGGGCTGCTGCACGAGCGGCTCTTCCGGGAGCAGACTGTCGTGCTGACCTCGGCGACGCTGACCGTGGGCGGCAACTTCTCCGCCATGGCCGCGGCCTGGGGCCTGCCGAAGGGCAGCTGGGACTCCCTCGACGCCGGCACCCCGTTCAACCCGCGCAGGTCCGGGATCCTCTACACCGCACGGCATCTGCCCCAGCCCGGGCGCGACGGACTGGCGCCCGAGACCCTCGATGAGATCGCCGAGCTGATCATGGCCGCCGGCGGCCGCACGCTCGGCCTGTTCTCCTCCCGGCGCGCCGCCGAGCAGGCCGCCCAGGCGATGCGTACCCGCCTGCCCTTCGACGTCCTGTGCCAGGGTGACGACACCACCGGCGCGCTGGTGGAGAAGTTCGCGAAGAACGAGAACATCTGCCTGTTCGGCACGCTGACGCTGTGGCAGGGTGTGGACGTGCCCGGGCGGTCCTGCTCCCTGGTGCTCATCGACCGCATCCCGTTCCCGCGTCCCGACGACCCGCTGCTCCAGGCCCGCAAGGAGGCCGCCGACGCCGAGGGGCGCAGCGGTTTCATGGAGGTCGCCGCCACGCACGCGGCGCTGCTCATGGCGCAGGGTGCGGGCCGGCTGCTGCGCTCGGTCAACGATCGCGGCGTCGTCGCCGTGCTGGACAATCGACTGGCCACCAAGCGCTACGGCAGTTTCCTCCGGGCGTCGATGCCGGCCTTCTGGGAGACCACTGACCCGCAGGTCGTGCGTGGGGCCCTCAAGCGGCTGGTCGCCCAGTAACCCGAGAGGGCCCACCCCGGTTGCCCGGGGGCTAGCATGGGGACATGTCCGGCAATCCCGTCCGTGCCAACTGCGCCCGTCCCCACCACTGCTCGGCGGACGTGCGCATGGAGGTCATGGCGCGTTCCCCGCTGACCCGGGAGCTGGCCGTGGACGAGCACCGGGAGCTGGACCGGCACCTCAGCGCATGGTCATGGGGCGAGGGCCAGCCGATTCTCCTCGCGGGTGACGAGGCCACGGGCAGTTACCTCGTGGTCTCGGGTCGCGTGCGCGTCACCCGCGACACCATCGACGGCCGCGGGATCACCGTCGACCTCGCCGCCCCCGGGGACGTGATCGGACCGCTGGGCACCGCACCGGCGGAGGCCGTCGACTCGGCCTGGGCGATGGAGACCACCTGCGCTCTGTACCTGCCCGCCGACTCGCTGGCCGAGGTGGTCGAGGAGCACCCCCGGCTGGCCCTGGCGCTCCTGCGGATGCAGCAGGACCGTCTCGCCCAGTCCCGCGAGCGTGACATCGGCCGGACCACGAGGAGCGTCGAGCAGCGGGTGGGTGCGGTCCTCCGCCGGCTCGACGACAAGCTCGGCCACCGGCGGGAGGACGGGTCCAGTCTGCTGCAGATCCGGCTGCGCCGCGACGACATCGCCGGCATGGCCGGCACCACGCTGGAGTCCGCGTCCCGGGCAATGTCGAAGATGAAAAGGTTCGGCCTGATCGACTCCGGCCGGGAATGGGTCGCCATTGTCGACCACGCCGGACTCGACGAGCTGATCGACCGGGGATGACACCGGTCTGAGACCGTTTCCCGTTGTTTGATCCAGGTCAAGGAAGTTGTCTCCCCCGGCTCTTAGAGTCGAAGGTGCACGCCAGAACATGGCAGTGCGGACACCGACCGAGACGACGAAAGGACTGGTTGCGATGACCGCCCCGACCAAGCTGAAGAACACCACCCTGCGCTCCGATGAGTTCTCCTGCCCGAGCTGCATCACCAAGATCGAGACCAAGCTGAACGGCCTCGACGGCGTGGAGTCCGCGGAGGTGAAGTTCTCCTCCGGACGTATCCTCGTCTCCCACGACCCGACCCGGGTCAGCGTCCGTGACCTGGTCGAGGCCGTCGCCGCCGTGGGCTACACCGCCAGGCCCTCGGCCATCTAGCCCCACCGCCCTTCCTCCCCCGGCAGCCCGCCGGCAGCCCTCCGTGGCGCCGACGGACTGCCGGGGCGCACGTTCCTTCCCGCTGCCTTCCGCCCAGGTCAGCGGGTCTCCCGTTCCTTGATCCGCGTCAAGGAACTTCCCCGTCTCCGCCCCTAGATTCAAAGGTGTCAGGAAAGAAAGACTGAAGACACTGAAGACATCGAGTGAAAGGGAAGATAATTCATGAAGACGTGGAGAACCTGGGGCGTGGTCACCGTCTCGGGACTGCTGATCATCCTGTCCTGGATCACGGGATCCGATCTGCTGATGATCGTCGCGGCCGTGGTCGCCGGCTGGCGGATCGCGGTCTCCGCCTTCCGGGCGCTGCGCATCAGGACCATCTCGATCGACCTGTTGGTCGTCGTCGCCGCGGTCGGTGCGCTGTTCATCAACAACTACTGGGAATCCGCGGCCGTGACCTTCCTCTTCGCCCTCGGCGGCGCACTGGAGAAGGCCACGCTCAACCGCACCCGCCGGGCTCTGTCCGACCTGGTCGACACAGCGCCCGAGACCGCCACCGTCCTGCGCGACGGGGAGCCCGGGACCGTCGCAATCCGGGAACTGGTCCCGGGTGACGTCGTCCTGGTCAGGAACGGTGAGCAGATCCCCGTCGACGGGCGCGTGGTCTCCGGCCACGGCGGTGTCGACGAGGCCACCATCACCGGCGAGTCCGTCCCCGCCGAGAAGACGGAGGACTCGGAGGTCTTCGCCGGCACCTGGTTGCGCAGCGGCGTGCTGCAGGTGGAGGCCGTGGGCATCGGTCCGGACTCCACGCTGGCGAAGATCATCCACCGCGTCGAGGACGCCCAGGACGACAAGGCGAGGACGCAGACCTTCCTGGAGACGTTCTCCCGCTACTACACCCCCGGAGTCATGCTCGCCGCCCTCGTGGTCGGCCTGTTGGCCCGGAACGTGGAGCTGGCGCTGACCCTGCTGGTCATCGGTTGCCCCGGTGCCCTGGTCATCTCCATCCCGGTCTCCATCGTCGCGGGCATCGGCCGCTCCGCCCGGGACGGCGTGCTCATCAAGGGCGGCGAGTACCTGGAGACCTCCGCCCAGGTCGACACCGTCGTCGTCGACAAGACCGGCACGCTGACCGACGGCCGCCCCGAGCTGACCGACGTCGAGGTTCTCGACCCGAACTACACCGAGGATGAGGTGCTCACTCTGGCCGCCCGCGCCGAGACCGCCTCCGAGCACCCGCTGGCCGAGGCCATCATCCACGGCGCCGAAAGCCGGGGCCTGACCGTCGAGATGGTGGGCAAGGCGGAACCGATCGCCGGCCAGGGCATCCGCGCCCGGGTCGACGACCGCACCGTCGCCGTCGGCTCCGCCGCCCTGCTCCGGGAGATCCCCGACGCCTCCCGCACCCTGGAGCTCAACGGCCAGGGCAGGACCGCCATGTACGTCGGCGTGGACGGCCGGGCCATCGGGATCCTCGCCGTGGCCGACACCATCCGCGTGGACGCCCCGGCCGCGATCAAGGCCCTGCACGACAAGGGGATCAGGATCATCATGGCCACCGGTGATGCCCGACGCGTGGCCGGGAACGTCGCCGCCGAACTCGGTGTCGACGAGGTCCACGCCGAGCTCATGCCCGAGGACAAGCTGACGATCGTCAGGGAGCTGCAGGCGGCGGGCCACACGGTGGCCATGGTCGGTGACGGCGTCAACGACACCCCGGCACTGGCTCAGGCCGACATCGGGGTGGCCATGGGGGCCGCGGGCTCGCCCGCCGCGATCGAGACCGCCGACATCGCCCTGATGGCCGACCGGCTGCCGCGTCTGCCCCATGCCCTGGGGCTGGCCAGGCGCACCGTGGGCACCATGAGGGTCAACATCGCCGTCGCCCTGCTCACGGTCGCGGTCCTGCTGGCCGGCGTCCTCCTCGGCGGAGTCACGATGTCGCTGGGCATGCTCGTTCACGAGGCGTCCGTCCTGCTGGTCATCGCCATCGCGATGCTCCTGCTGCGGCCCACCCTCCGGGAGGACGAGACCCCGGATGCCCACCGTGCGGAGGCCAGGCAGGCGGCCAGCGTCTGATCCCGGCCCCTGCCTCCCGCTAGTGGGCCAGCAGCCGCCCCGGAATCGCGAACACCGTCAGCGAGTCCGGGGCGACCTCCGTGAACCCCGCGTCGTGCACCGTCACGGCGAGGGGGTTGTCCGCGTACCGGGCGAAGGTGTCCGGGGCGACCTCGCGGACATTGAGCGCGAAGTCCATCGCCGCCCACGCGCGCACCCATTCCAGGTCCTTGTGGGCGGCCAGCAGCATGCTGGCGTGGCCGACCTGGGCGGCGGCCTTGCCGGTGGTCATCCGCAGGCCGCCGTCGATGAGGATCGTCGGCAGGTCGGCGTCGATCTCGCCCGGTTCATCCTGCGGCAGCTCGGTGCCCTGTATCTGCAGTTTGCGGACCGGGGCCGGCACCTCGGAGACCGCCGAGGGCAGGAAGGCCCGGGCCTCGGCACCGTTGACGGCGACCGTGACCCCCGGGACCTCCTGGACATCGGTCCACTGCTTGTTGCGGGCCCGCCGCGCCACCTTGCGGATGAGGTGGTCATACCAGTTCTCCAGCGCTTTACGCCAGGCGGGGTCGGTGGCCACGCGCTCGTCGAAGCAGACCTCCACGACGGCGCGGGCCGCGGCCTCCAGCAGGTCCGTGCGCCGCGGCGGGTCGGCCTTCGGGACGTGCAGGGCGAGCTGCATCGCCTGCACGGTCTCCGGGCGGTCGGGATCCTCGGAGTGCGCGACTCCCACCCGGCTCGACAGGATCTCATGGGCGAGCGTCATCCAGTCGCCGCTCACTGGATCAGGGCCACCCTGTGGAAGGTCCCCTCCTCGAGATCGGAGGAGTCGATCTCCTCACGCGGGACGCCGAGGATGTGGAGCACCTCGTCGAGGAAGGGGTGGTTGACGGAGGTGTCCGCGATCTCGCGGAGGGCGGGCTTGGCGTTGAAGGCGATGCCCAGGCCCGCGGCGGAGATCATGTCGATGTCGTTGGCGCCGTCCCCCACGGCGACGGTCTGGTACATCTCCAGGCCCGAGTCCTCGGCGAACTCGCGGAGGAAATCGGCCTTGGCGGCACGGTCGACGACCTTGCCAATGACCCTGCCCGTGAGCTTGCCGTCGACGATCTCGAGGGTGTTGGCGCGGGCGTAGTCCAGCTCCAGTTCCTCGACGAGCCCCTCAAGCACCTGGATGAACCCACCCGAGACGACCGCGGTGCGGTAGCCCATCTTCTTCAGGGTGCGAATCGTGGTGCGGGCACCCGGAGTCAGCTCGATGGCGGCCGCCACCTCGTCGACCACGGAGGCGTCGAGACCCGCGAGCGTCGCCACGCGCTCGCGCAGCGACTCCTCGAAATCGAGCTCGCCACGCATCGCGCGCTCGGTGACCTCGGCGACCTCGGCCTCCTTGCCCGCGTGGGCCGCCAGCATCTCGATGACCTCGCCGGTGATCAGGGTGGAGTCGCAGTCGAAGCAGACCAGGCGCTTGGAGCGGCGCAGCAGGCCGGCACGCTCGATCGCGATGTCCACGCCCAGCTGGGTGGTGAGCTCGGCAAGTGCCTTGCGCAGCGCCTTGCCACCGCCGGGCTCCGGATTCGCCACGGTGATCCGCAGCTCGAGACCGGTGATCGGGTAGTCGGCGATGCCGCGGATGCGGTCGATGTTGGCGTCATAGTTCGCCAGGGTCTGGCCGATGGCCGAGACATCGGCGGCCGTGACCGGATTGCCGAGCACCACGAGCTCGTGGGTCGAGCGGGGGCGGGAACTCTCACGGGTCTCGCCGACCTCGACCGTGACCCGCTGGCCGTAGCCCTTGAGGGTCTCGCTCAACCCCTCGGTGATGGTCTCCTCGCCGGCCGCCTCCAGTCCGACGTAGGCCGCAAGCGAGAGCCGACCACGGAACTGAGACTGCTCGACGTCGAGGAGCTGGATGTCATGCGCGGAGAGGACGCGGAAGAAAGCGGCGGACACGCCGGGGCGGTCTTTGCCGGTGGCGGTGATGACCGCGGGAGTCAGACCGGGGCGCAGGCTGACCGCCATGCCCAACTGATCGTCCGGGGTACCTTCGAATTCATTGGGGTTTGTCACGCGGTCATTGTCTCATGACCCGGGCCGATACAACGACATACCCCCGGTAGGTGGGCACCTACCGGGGGTATGTCTAGTCAGAGGGGATACTCGTAGTCCCTAACTGCTTCTACCGCTGAGGGGACTGCTCCTCAGTTTCCCGCATCGCGTGCGGCGTCGGGGACTTCTGGAGCTCGGCACGCTCGTCGTGGGCACCGACGTGGGCCTCGAGGCGCATGCGCTCAACCATGTGCGGGTAGTGCAGCTCGAACGCCGGACGCTCGGAGCGGATACGCGGCAGCGAGACGAAGTTGTGGCGCGGCGGCGGGCAGGAGGTCGCCCACTCGAGGGAGTTGCCGTAGCCCCACGGATCGTCGACGGTGACGATCTCGCCGTAGCGCCAGGACTTGAACACGTTCCAGAGGAACGGGATGACGGAGGCACCCAGGACAAAGGAGAAGACGGTGGAGATCTGGTTGAACAGAGTGAAGCCGTCGGAGTCCAGGTAGTCGGCGTAGCGACGCGGCATACCCATGTTGCCCAGCCAGTGCTGGATGAGGAAGGTGCCGTGGAAGCCGACGAAGGTCAGCCAGAAGTGGATCTTGCCCAGTCGCTCGTCCAGCATGCGGCCCGTCATCTTCGGGAACCAGAAGTACACGCCGGAGAAGGACGCGAACACCACGGTGCCGAAGAGGGTGTAGTGGAAGTGGGCGATCAGGAAGTAGGAGTCGGACAGGTGGAAGTCCAGCGGCGGGGAGGCCAGCATGATGCCGGTCATACCACCGAAGAGGAAGGTCGCCATGAAGCCCACGGCCCAGATCATCGGGGTCTCCCAGGTGATGTGGCCCTTCCACATGGTGCCGGTCCAGTTGAAGAACTTCACGCCGGTCGGAACCGCGATCAGGAACGTCATGAAGGAGAAGAACGGCAGCAGGACCGCACCGGTGACGAACATGTGGTGCGCCCAGACGGCCATGGACAGGCCGCCGATGGCCAGGGTCGCGAAGACCAGACCGATGTAGCCGAACATCGGCTTACGGGAGAAGACCGGGATGACCTCGGAGACGATGCCGAAGAACGGCAGGGCGAGGACGTAGACCTCCGGGTGGCCGAAGAACCAGAACAGGTGCTGCCACAGGATGGAGCCGCCGTTGGCGGTGTCGAAGATGTGGCCGCCCAGCTTGCGGTCGTAGAGCACGCCCAGGGCCGCGGCGGTCAGCAGCGGGAAGATCATCAGGGCCAGAACGGAGACCACGAAGATGTTCCAGGCGAAGACCGGCATGCGGAACATGGTCATGCCCGGGGCACGCAGACACAGGATGGTGGTCAGCATGTTGATCGCGGAGGCGATGGTGCCGATACCGGTCATGCCGACACCCATGATCCACAGGTCAGCGCCCACACCCGGGGTGTGGACGGCGTCCGACAGCGGGGAGTACATGGTCCAGCCGAAGTCGGCGGCGCCACCCGGGGTGAGGAAGCCGGTCAGCATGACGATGCCACCGAGGCCGGTGATCCAGAGGCCGAAGGCGTTCAGCCGCGGGAAAGCGACATCCGGCGCACCGAGCTGGAGCGGAAGGACAAAGTTGGCGAAACCCCAGACGATCGGGGTGCCGAAGAGCAGCAGCATCACGGTGCCGTGCATGGTGAACAGCTGGTTGAACTGTTCGTTGGAGAGGAACTGCAGGCCCGGAGTGAAAAGCTCCGCACGAATCAGCAGTGCCATCAGTCCACCGAGGAAGAAGAAGCAGAAGGACACGATGATATACATGATGCCCAGCTGTTTGTGGTCGGTGGTGGTGAGCATGTTCCAGGCCCTGGAGCCTACGCGCTCATGCCCGGTCGGTGCAGGACGTTCCGGCTCGACATAATCGTCGAGCCTAGGCGCCACAGCAGTCATTCGATCCTCCTGACTACGGGACAGTCCGGGCAGGCCGGACCGCCATGGTGTTACACCGTCTCATCATAGAGGACGGGTAAGAATTATTTCCAGCTCGTACCTACTGGAGACACAGCCCAGTCTAACCCGCTCCCCCGCCGGTCACGACAGAAGATCCGCCGGAAACGACCGTCGACGGGACAGTCACCTGCGAACCAACCACCGACCAGTGACACATGACACAGGACGAATTCCCGGGAGCACCCGATTCACCGCTGGGGGCACCTCGACCCCACCCCCGGTCGAAATCAACCTTTCGATTGAACCCGTCTCCATCGAAGGGCAGCGCCGGAATCTGCCGGGAAATAAGGACCCCTGGGCCGGATACCGCTCCCCACCGCCGACGCCCCGGCGACGGCCACCTCGGCCACCTCCTCCCCCAAAATTCCGCGCTTCCATCCTGGGGCGAGAACTCCTTCATATATATATAAGGAATGACAGCGCCCCCAACGGAAACCGGAGGTCCCGTGGCCACCGTTGACGGTTTCCGCACCGCCCGCCCCCTGGGACGGCGCGGGGAGGGACACCGACGCAGCCCGGATCCGATCGACGGGAAACAGCGCCGTATCGCCGCTGCGGCACGGGAAGTGCCGGCTCCTTCTCACCCGCACCACAGTCCCTGCCGGGATCCGCGGCCATGCGGTCACCGCGGACGATCCGACCGTGGATGGTGACGGAGGCGACTTCGGACGGGATCCTGACCACAGTTTCACAGGTCAGACCAAAGCCTCCAGCCACCCCCGAGACGGCCAGTCCTCCCCTTTCAGCGGTGGTTACGGCAGGAACAAACTCCCCCCGTTTACGTGAAACAGCTCTCAGGCTCCATTCATGATCGTTAAGATCACCATTACTAGCCCAGCCCTTCTCCGGCGCCCGCTGGATTGCGCCGCTCATCGTGAAACGAGGATGCCCCTGATGGCCGCCAGCCCCCAGTCCCCCGCCGCCCCACTGCTTGATGGAGTACTCGACCAGCTCGGCAGTGACATCGTCTCCCGCACACTGCCCGAGGGGAAGACCTTCACACTCCAGGACATCAGCGACCGCTTCGAGATCTCCCGCACCGTCGCCCGGGAGGCAATGCGCGCGCTCGAGCAGATGGGGCTGGTCTCCTCCTCACGCCGCGTCGGCATCACCGTCCTCCCCCGCAGCTCCTGGGCGGTGTTCGACCCGGCGGTGATCAACTGGCGTCTACGCTGCCCCGAGGAGCGCCGCAAGCAGCTGCAGTCGCTCAATGAGCTGCGGATCGCCGTCGAGCCCACCGCCTCCCGCAACGCCGCCCATAGCGCGAGCACCGAGGAGCGTGCCGAACTCCTGGCGCTCGCCCGGGAGCTGCGCGAGCTCGGCAACGCCGGCCAGGGCGCCTCCGAGGAATTCCTCGCCGCCGACATCCGCTTCCACTCGCTGCTGCTCGAGATCTCCGACAACGAGATGTTCGCCGCACTGACCCCCAGCATCCTCAACGTCCTGCAGGGGCGCACCACCTTCGGCCTGCAGCCCGACGAGCCCGCCCCCACCGCCATCGAGGCCCACGAGGAGCTCGCCCACGCCATCGCCGACGGCGACCCGGACGCCGCCGAACAGCACGCGCGCCGCATTCTCACCGAGGTCCGCGCCGCCCTGTTCCAGTAGCCTGCCGATGCCGCGTCGGACGGGCGTCGACAAGCGCCGCGCGGGGGCGGAGCAGCCGCCGAAGGCCCGCACCCCCTGATGGGGTGCGGGCCTTCGGCGTTCCGGCGGACCGGTGGATCTAGAGCATGCAGCTGACGCAGCCCTCGACCTCGGTGCCCTCCAGCGCCACCTGACGCATACGGATGTAGTAGAGGGTCTTGATGCCCTTGCGCCAGGCGTAGATCTGGGCGCGGTTGATGTCACGGGTGGTGGCGGTGTCCTTGAAGAACAGGGTCAGGGACAGACCCTGGTCGATGTACCTGGTGGCCACCGCGTAGGTGTCGATGATCTTCTCGTAGCCGATCTCGTACGAGTCCTGGAAGTATTCCAGGTTGTCGTTGTCCATGTGCGGCGCCGGGTAGTAGACGCGGCCGATCTTGCCCTCCTTGCGGATCTCGATCTTGGAGGCGATCGGGTGGATCGAGGAGGTGGAGTTGTTGATGTAGGAGATTGAACCGGTCGGCGGCACCGCCTGCAGATTGCGGTTGAACAGGCCGTGCTCCATGACGTCCGTCTTGAGCCGGGCCCAGTCCTCCGCGTCCGGCACGTGGGCGGTGGAGTTGGCGAACAGCTCCTTGACCTTGTCGGTCTTCGGGGCGAACTCGGCCGGGTCGAACTTGTCGAAGTACACACCGGAGGCGTACTCGGAGTTCTCGAAGTTCGCGAACTTCTGGCCGCGCTCACGGGCGAGCTTATTGGAGGCCCGCAGGGCCTGGTAGAGCACCGCGGCGAAGTAGGCGTTGGTGAAGTCCAGGCCCTCCTCGGAGCCGTAGTAGATGTGCTCGCGGCCGAGGTAGCCGTGCAGGTTCATCTGGCCCAGACCGATGGCGTGGGCGGCATTGTTGCCCTCCCGGATGGACGGCACCGAGTCGATGGAGGTCTGCTCGGAGACTGCGGTCAGGCCCCGGATGGAGGTCTCGATCGTCTTGGCGAAGTCCGGGGAGTCCATCGTCATGGCGATGTTCAGCGAGCCCAGGTTGCAGGAGATGTCCTCGCCGACCTTCGAGTAGGTCAGGTCGTCGTTGTACTCGGAAGGAGTGTTGACCTGCAGGATCTCCGAGCACAGGTTGGACATGTTGATCCGGCCCTCGATCGGGTTCGCGGCGTTGACCGTGTCCTCGAACATGATGTAGGGGTAGCCGGACTCGAACTGGATCTCCGCCAGGGTCTGGAAGAACTGGCGGGCGTTGGTCTTGGTCTTGCGGATGCGCGGATCCTCGACCATCTCCTGGTAGTGCTCGGTGACGGAGATGTCGCCGAAGGGCTTGCCGTAGATGCGCTCGACGTCGTACGGGGAGAACAGGTACATGTCCTCGTTGCGCTTGGCCAGCTCGAAGGTGATGTCGGGAATCACCACACCGAGGGAGAGGGTCTTGATGCGGATCTTCTCGTCGGCGTTCTCGCGCTTGGTGTCCAGGAACTTCAGGATGTCCGGGTGGTGGGCGCTGAGGTAGACCGCGCCGGCGCCCTGGCGGGCACCCAGCTGGTTGGCGTAGGAGAAGGAGTCCTCGAGCAGCTTCATGACGGGGATGACGCCGGAGGACTGGTTCTCGATGTGCTTGATGGGGGCGCCGGCCTCGCGCAGATTGGACAGCAGCAGGGCGACGCCGCCGCCACGCTTGGACAGCTGCAGGGCGGAGTTGATGGCGCGGCCGATGGACTCCATGTTGTCCTCGATGCGCAGCAGGAAGCAGGACACGGGCTCGCCGCGCTGGGCCTTGCCCTCGTTGAGGAAGGTCGGGGTGGCCGGCTGGAAGCGGCCGGACATGATCTCGTCGACGAGGTTCTCCGCGAGGGCGCGGTCACCGTCGGCCAGGGAGAGGGCGACCATGGAGACGCGGTCCTCGAAGCGCTCGAGATAGCGGCGGCCGTCGAAGGTCTTGAGCGTGTAGGAGGTGTAGTACTTGTACGCGCCCAGGAAGGTCTGGAAGCGGAACTTGTAGGAGTAGGCGCGCTTGAACAGATCCTTGACGAACTCGAAGTCGTACTTGTCCAGCACCTCCGTCTCGTAGTACTTGTTCTCGACCAGGTACTTGAGCTTCTCCTCCAGGTCGTGGAAGTAGACCGTGTTCTGGTTGACGTGCTGCAGGAAGAACTGGTTCGCGGCCTCGCGGTCCTTGTCGAACTGGATCGCGCCGTTCTCGTCGTAGAGGTTCAGCAGGGCGTTGAGGGCGTGGTAGTCGAGCTGGTCAACCGGCTTGACCGGCTCGGCAACGGACTTTCCCAGTGTGGTGGTCAACGTGTTGTGGCCTTTCGGTGAGGAGGTGGGTGGGGAATTTCAGTGAACTGAGACCAGGAAAAGACTAGGAGGAGGCGGTTCCGGCCGCGGGGGCCGGGGTGACCATGGGAGTCAGCCCGAGGCGCTCGGCGTTGTCGAGCAACCCGCCCCGCAGCACGCGGACGTCCTCGTCGGTGCCCATCAGCTCAAAGCGGTAGACGTAGGGCACTTTGCACTTGGCGGAGATGACCTCCCCGGCGAGTCCGTAGTCGGTGCCGAAATTGGTGTTGCCGCCGGCGGCCACCGCCCGGATGAAGCTGCGGTTGTGCTCGTTGTTGAGGAAGTGGATGACCTGCTTCGGCACGGGCTTCGAATTCTTGCCCGTCATCGTCACACCGCCGCCGTAGGTCGGGGTGATGAGAATGTAGGGCTCGTTGACGATGAGCGGCTCATCGGTGCGGTGGAGCGGAATCCGGGCACTGGGAAATCCCAGCTTGTCGACGAAACGGCGCGTGTTCTCCGTCACGGAGGAGAAGTATACGACGAGCACTGAGCGCTCACTTCCCTTCTGACACCACCGGCGGACGCCCGCCGGTTTTCGCGGTGCTGACTCGATTGAACAAAAGTCGTGGACGAATAAAGCCGCCCGGTCTCGTGGGCGGCGGATGAGGCGGTCGCGGATCCCGGGTAGGACTCTGACGCCTCCGGACGAACGGAGGAGCGGGCTCAGGCGGCCTGGGCGACCAGTCCACGGATGCGCTCGGGGCGGAAGCCGGACCAGTGCTCGCCGTCGACCTCGACCACGGGGGCCTGCACGTAGCCGAGGGCCATGACGTAGTCACGGGCCTCGTCATCCAGGCTGATGTCAACGGTTTCGTACTCCAGGCCGGCACGGTCGAGAGCCTTCTTCGTGGCGTTGCACTGCATGCAGGCGGGCTTGGTGTAGAGAGTGATAGCCATGGGGTGCTCCTCGGTCTCGATGTCTTCGTACTGGCCGCCGGTTCCTGTCGCGCCCCGGCGGTCGAATGGCCGGCCTTCACGCGCTCCTGCGGTTCGCCTTCTGTTTTCCACCCTTGGTGGGGTGTCATGAACCGACACTATACTTTGTGGTCGGAACCCGCAAATAGCACTACATATAGTAGTTACATCGATGATATTCCCAGCTAAGAGGGACTCCGGACCCCACATATTGACCCGCCCCCGACGTTGGGGTGCACGCCCGAAACAACAACGGTGTCATTTCCGCAGTTCACCCTTTCATGCCGTTATTGAATCGTTATTTTCGGGGTGAATGCGCTACTTCACCCCATGCTTCAGCGGCGTGAGGGCCGGGGCGAACAAGTATGGACGAGGCGGGGACAGGAGCATCGGCAGACGCCTCGGCGGAGGGCCGTGTCGGGGCGGGTGCAGACAGGCTTCCGGCATCGACGCCCCGGAGCCCTTCGAGGGGCATCAGGGGCCGACAGGCGCGCGGGCGCTGACGAGCAGGGGCCGGCGGACACGGGTGGTCGGTGGGCTCCGACAGGCGCGCGGGCAAGCCAAAGGCCGCCCGCCCTCCCCTGATGTGGGGAGGGACGGACGGCCTTCGGACTGTCCGGAGTATCCGGCCTCTAGCCCTGGCGGGCCTTGAAGCGCGGCTCCTTCTTGTTGATCACGTAGACCTTGCCGCGGCGGCGGACAACCTGGGCGCCCGGCTTGTTCTTCAGCGACCGAAGCGACTTGCGAACCTTCATCGGGCGCTCCTTTCTTTATGCGCTCATTGGAATTGAGACTCAATTATCGCAGTGGCTGATCGATCCGCCTGAGGATCGGACGTATCTGTCAGCCATGACACGAGGGAACATATTACCCCACGTCGACGGGAATGCCCAAACCGCCCATCAGGGCCAATTTCAGTGCCCGGCGTGTCGCCTCTCGAGCTCCCGGCCGACCTCATCGAGCGAGCGACCGGAGGTCTCGGGGATGAACGTCCGGACGAAACCGAGCGCCGTCAGGCCGAGACCCGCGAACAACAGGAAGGTGCCCGCGCCGGAGAGCACGGCCACCAGCGGCAGGAAGAACTGCGCCACCGCCCAATTGGCCACCCACAGGGACAGGCCGGCGATGCCCATGCCCAGGCCACGGATGCGCACCGGGACCAGCTCGGAGATCAACAGCCAGGTCGTGGGTGAGACCGCCGCCTGCTGGAAGGCGATGAACAGCGCCATGACCCCGAGGGACAGCAACGCCACGCTGACGTTGCCTTCGGCGAAGTTGTAGGTCACCGACAGCACAATCAGCGAAACGACGTTTCCGGCCAGGCCGATGAGCAGCAGACGGCGACGCCCGATCCGGTCGACGATCTGGAGGCCGACCCAGCAGGCGAGCACACTGACCACGCCAATGACGATCGAAGTGTAGACCGCATTCTCGGTGGAGATGCCCACCTGGCTCATCATCGTCGGCGCGAAATAGATGACGGCGTTGACGCCCGTGATCTGCTGGGTGACGCCGATCAGCAGCGCCAGCAGCACGGTCACCCGCAGCCACCGGTTCGTCTTGAGCGCCCGCCACTCACCGCCCCCGCCGCGCGACTGCCCGGCGCCGGCGACTGCCGAGAGCTCGGCCAGCGACATCCCGGCGCGCGCGGCGGTCGCGCGGGCGCGCTCCAGCTGGCCGCGACGGGCGTACCAGACCGGGGTGTCCGGCAGGAACCACATGCCGACCACGAGGACGGCACCGGGGACGGCCGCCATGCCGAGCATGAGGTGCCAGTTCGCGGTCGGCGCGAGCACGGAGTTGACCAGGTACGCGGCGAGCTGGCCGACCACGATCATCAGTGTGTTGAGGGAGACCATCTTCCCGCGCACTTCGCCGGGAACCTGCTCGGAGATGTACATGGGCACGACGATGCTCACGGCGCCGACCGCGAGGCCGAGGAAGGTGCGGGCGGCGCCGAGCATCGCCACCGAGCCGGCGACCGCACACCACAGGGACCCGAGAACGAAGATGGCACCGCCGATGATGAGGGTCAGCCGCCGCCCCAGGAGGTCGGCGACGCGGCCGCCGAAGAGGGCGCCGACCGCTGCCCCGACGAGCAGCATGGAGGTCACCCACCCCTCCTCCGCCGGGCCCATGCCGAATTCGGGGCTGATGAACAGCAGGGCACCCGACATCACTCCGGTGTCGTAGCCGAAGAGCAGTCCGCCGAGCGCGGCGATGGCCGCGACGGTGCGCACGTACCGGCGGGTACGTGCGTCACGCTCGACGGGCCCGGCGGGACCGTCGGGACCGTCGGCCAGCGTCGGTTCCGGTCCCGGGAGGACGTGGGAGGATTCAGTTGTTTCGTTCACACTCGCCGATTCTGGCAGCCGGGTACCCTGGCTGTCATGTCCACACAGCCCGATAACCTGCAGAAAACCATCATCTCCTCCCTGCAAGTACGTCCCTTGATCGATCCAGAGAAAGAGGTGGCGAAACGTGTCACCTTTCTGGCCGAGTACCTCGAGAAGACGGGCCTGAACGGTTTCGTGCTCGGCGTCTCGGGAGGCCAGGATTCCACCTTGGCGGGCCGGCTGGCCCAGCTCGCCGTGGAGCAGCTCCGTGCCCGCGGATATGACGCCGAATTCTGGGCCGTCCGCCTGCCCCACGGGGTCCAGTCCGACGAGGACGATGCGCTCGCCGCCCTCGACTTCATCGCGCCGGACCACAGCGTGACCGTCAATATCGCGGATCCCACCGCCTCCCTCTCCCGGGACGTCGCCGCCGCCCTCGGTCTCGGGGAGCTCGGCGACTTCAACCGCGGCAACGTGAAGGCCCGTCTGCGCATGGTCGCCCAGTACGCCATCGCCGGCGAGAAGGGCCTGCTCGTCATCGGTACCGACCAGGCGGCGGAGAATCTCACCGGCTTCTACACCAAGTTCGGCGACGGCGCGGCGGACGTCCTTCCCCTCGCCGGCCTGAACAAGCACCAGGGCGCCGACCTCCTCCAGCACCTGGGCTCGCCCGAGTCACTGTGGACGAAGGTCCCCACGGCCGACCTGGAGGATGACCGTCCCGCCCTGCCCGACGAGGAGGCGCTCGGCGTGACCTACCACGAGATCGACACCTACCTCGAGGGGGGCGACGTCGATGACACCACCGGCGAGCGGCTCGAGCAGCTGTGGCACGCGGGCATGCACAAGCGCCGCCCGCCGGTCACCCCCACCGACGACTGGTGGCGCTGAGTCCGGGTCAGCGGAACCGGTCCAGTCGCTCGCAGGTGGCCATCGCCGCCACCGTCAGCGGCCGGGCGTAGCCGGGGCCGTGGGTGTAGGTGTGCACGGCCAGCGGATGGAGCTGGTGGACGGGGATCCACTCGCGGAAGTCCTTCGGCAGGGTGCGCACCTCGCGGTACCCGGCGTAAATATCGTCCAGGTGCGGCGCACCGAACAACGCCAGCATGCCCAGGTCCGTCTCCGGGTGGCCGCCGTGGGCGGCGGGGTCGATGAACACCGGGCCGTCCGCGCCGAAGAGCAGATTGCCGCTCCACAGGTCACCGTGGATACGCGCGGGTTCGACGTCCCAGTGGGTCTCGGCGACGGCCGATGACGCCCGCTCAACCCAGTCCAGCCCGTCCCGGTCGAGGTGGCCCACCCGGTGGGCCGCCCGGGCGAAGGGAAGCACGCGCTGTTCGGCATAGAAAAGGCCCCAGTGCGGGGTGGGCCGGCACTCCTGGGGTTGGATGCCGATGTAGTTCGGCCCCTCCCACCCGTCCGGCGGGGAACCGAAGGCGTCCGCCCCGGCGAGGTGGATGAACGCCAGTTCGCGGCCGGCCCGACGCGCGGTCTCCTTCGTCGGGGAGACCGGCTGCACCCGCACGGTGGTCAGGGTGTTCATTCCGACGGCCACGACCTCCGCGACGGCGTCCGAGGCCTGGCGCAACCACTGCAGCCCGGCGGCCTCGGCCTCGGCGGCACGTTCCTCACGGGGACGTTTGGTGAAGATCTCGCTCATGCCGCCCCAGGGTAGCCGGAAGGCGGGTCAGTAGCGCTCGGGTTCCTCGGTGACCTCGAACGCACGGCCCGTGATCTCCCCGGGGGCGATGCGCACCCAGTTGTACTTCAGCGTCGGGAGCCAGGGCTTCAGGCCCAGGGTCTCGGCGTGGGCGATCTCGTCGGTGTTGTTGAGGACAGTCGCGGTGCCGCGCACGATGACGGACCAGACGGTGTCCCCGTCGCGGCCGTCGGCCTCGAAGAGCACATCGTTGTTGAGGTGGATGGTGAACAGCTTGGACCCCTCGGCCGTGCGGAAGTAGACGTTCCCGGCGTCGACGACGAAGTTGACCGGGAAGATGTCGATTTCGCCCGTGCGGTGGACGACCACCCGGCCCGGCTGGGTCCCGGCCAGACGGGCGAGGGACTGGTCGAGGGTGAGCTCGCGGTAGACATCGCTGTAGTTGGCCATGCCTCCATCATCCTCGCGGAATCACCGCCGTGGGGGACGTTCCCCCCATTTGCGCCGGGCGTCCCGTCCGCCGCGGAGCGGGGCCGTGGGAACCCGGGTCCAGTCCTCCACGCCACCTTCGGGGGCGATGTCGTCGATGAGTGCCAGGTCGGCGTCAGACAGCGTGAGCTCGGTGGCGGCGAGGTTCTGTGCGACACGTTCTCGGTTGCGGGAACCTGGGATGATGTTGTCGCCGCGGGCCAGCAGCCACGCCAGCGCGAGCTGCGGGAGGCTGACCCCCACTCTCCGCGAGGCTGATGAGCCGGTCCATGGTCTCCAGGTTCGCCGCGAAGTTCTCCGGTGCCCACCACGGGATGTTCCGCGGAAGTCATCCTCCCGGTAGGAGTCGCGCGGCCTGACCGCTCCGCTGAGGAAGCCGCGCGCCAGGGGCGAGTGGGCGACGAAGCCGATCCGAGTTCCTGCAGGGCACCGAGCAACTCCTCGCTGACCCCGGTGGGGATCGAATACCCGGACTGCAGCACCGAGACCGGATGCACCGCGTGCGCGCGCCACACGGTGTCGGCGTCCGCGTGGGAGAGGCCGAGATATTCCACCTTGGCGGTGGCGAACTCCCCATCACCCGACCACTTCCTCGACCGGGACATCCGGGTCCGGGAGGCGCTGGTACAGCAGGTCGATCGAGCCCACGCCGAGGTTGAGCAGGCTGTTGTCGACGGCCTTGCTGATGTGCCGGGGACGCGAGTTCGGGCCGGAGCCCGGGGTCAGGCCGAACTTCGTGGCGAGCACGACCTCGTCACGGAAGGGCGTGACCGCGTGGCCGAGCAGCCTCTCCCCTTCACCCCAGCCGTACATTTCGGCGGTGTCGAACATCGTCACACCCCGTGCATGTGCGCGACGAATCGCGGCGATGGACCAGGTGTCATCGGACGGGCCGTAGTTGACCACGGTTCCCATCGCCCCGTAGTTGAGGGCGGAGACCGTCAGGCCCTGTCGGCCGAGCACACGCATGTCCATCGTCAGGTCTCCCGGAGATCATGGGTGGGCGCCACCGTACCCGGCCCCGGCGGACTGCCCCACGTCCCGCGGACATGACAAGGGGCCGGTCACCGCAAAACGCGGTGACCGGCCCCTATCTTCCGGTGGAGCTAATGGGATTCGAACCCATGACCCCCACACTGCCAGTGTGGTGCGCTACCAGCTGCGCCATAGCCCCTGAATCTATTTATTTTTCACTTCCCACCGCTTGCGGTGTTCAGCGGTGGAGCTAACGGGATTCGAACCCGTGACCCCCACACTGCCAGTGTGGTGCGCTACCAGCTGCGCCATAGCCCCGTGTTGCAACTCATGTAAATGTACACGCCGTCTCGATCAGGAAACAAATCGCCAGGTCACCGAGTAAAACACCCTGCCGCCGGAGGGCCCGGCGGCAGGGTGCGCGAAAGGCGTGTGAACGATGGTTCAGTCAGCCGGTTGCGACGGTCGCGTGCGCCTACTGGCCGACGACGGCGTCGACCCACTGGTTGATGTCGGCGACCTCGACGTCCTGGCCGTTCTGGAGGACACGCGGGGAGGAGACCGAACCGGTCTGCTCCTCCAGCTGCTGGGCGTTGCCCTGAGCCACCTCGATGGCCTGGTCGTGGTATTCACCGTTGCGGATGGAGTCGACCACGTCGCCGGGTGCGCCGAGCTCCTCGGCGGCGTTGGCGAAGTCGTCGTTGCTCCACTTGTTGTAGATGTCCTCCTGCTCCTCCATCAGGACGGAGCGGTAGTTCCAGTACAGCGCCGGATCCCCGGTCTCGGCGACGGCCAGGATGGCGGCCACGGCCTGAGTGGAGTGCCCGTCGGTGTTACCGCGGTCCAGGAAGTTCAGCGGGTGGACGTTGACCACGAGTTGGCCGTCCTCGATGGCGTTCTTCATGTCCGCGTCGGTGTTCTCCGCGAGCGTGGCGCAGTGGGGGCAGGAGAAGTCCTCGTAGAGGTGGACCTCGGCGGCATCGTCAGCGACGTCCTCGGCGGCCAGGGTGACCATGCCGTCGTGGTAGTCGGCCGTGAAGGCCACTTCCTCGTACTCCCGGTCCGCGAGGTGTTCGGTTTTGGCGCCCTGGCCGGAGAAGATGATGTAGCCGATCACCACGATGGCGATCACCACAACGGCGACGATGGCCCAGAGGAAGCCTGCCCCGCCCTTCTTGTTCGGATCACTGACCTTTGTGCTCACTATTAAATACCTTGTTCCAGTCTGTTCAGTCGGTTGCGTCGGTGAGGTGCCGGCGGGCTGCCCGGCCGGGGATCAGGGGTGCAGGGCCCACTTCCTGAAGGGACGGTAGGCGGTCCACAGCGACAGCGCCAGGAAACCGAGGTCACGCAGCACCGCCCAGAAGTACGTCATGTGGTCCCCGGTATCGTTGATGTTCACGGTGAAGCACCCGCAGTTGATCGCCAGTCCACGCACCCAGGCCTGGATGAGGCCGATGGTGAACAGCCCCAGGACGAAAGCGGTGATCTTGCCGGTGGGACGCAGGAAGATGCCCAGCAGGAGCATCAGTCCCGCCGCGATCTCCAGCGGCGGCAGGACCAGGGCGATGAAATTGGCCACCTCGGGAGTGAACATCTCGTAGGCCAGCACGGACTGGGCCACGCCCATCTCGTTGCCGAGCTTGGAGAAACCGGCCCACAGCCAGATCCCCGCCATGCCGAAGCGGGCGAGGAAGCTGATGAGGTCGAGCCCCACGCGGGCCCGCGGGCCGCTGAGGAAGCTCGGTGCGGTGGTGGACGTCGGCCCGGTTCCGGCCGCCGGCCGCCGCGCCTCGTCAGTCATTTCGATGGTCGACACAGTCCCTGACCTTATCGCAACTTCCGGCCCCGGTACATACTTATCTGCCGTGGTCGCAGGCTGGGCAGACGGACCCGGCACCGGCTCTGCGGACCCGCCCAGCCGGTTCACAGCCACCCCACATCCGCGCCCCTCCCCCCGGGACGGTCCGCAGCGTCGGGAGCTGGGGCTACTGTCCGAGCACGGCGCTGACGACGGCCTGCGCCTCGTCCTGCACCTGACGGAGGTGATCTTCGCCACGGAAGGACTCGGCGTAGATCTTGTACTTGTCCTCGGTGCCGGAGGGGCGGGCGGCGAACCAGGCGTTCCCGGTGGTCACCTTGAGCCCACCGATGGGGGCGGCATTGCCCGGCGCGCGGGTGAGCTTCGCGGTGATCGCCTCGCCGGCGAGCTCGGTGGCGGTGACCTGTTCCGGGGAGAGCTTCTTCAGGATGGCCTTCTGCTCGCGGGTCGCCGGGGCGTCCGTGCGCGCGTAGGCGGGGGCACCGAACTCCTCGGCCAGTTCCGCGTAGCGCCGCGAAGGGGTCTTGCCGGTGACGGCGGTGATCTCGGCGGCGAGCAGGTTCAGGATCAGGCCGTCCTTGTCGGTGGACCAGACCTTGCCGTTGTGACGCAGGAAGGACGCGCCGGCGGATTCCTCGCCGCCGAAGCCGATGCCGCCGTTCTGCAGTCCGTCGACGAACCACTTGAAGCCGACGGGGACCTCGTTGAGGGTGCGTCCGAGCCTGTGCACCACGCGGTCGATCATGGAGGACGAGACCAGGGTCTTGCCCACGGCGGTGTCGGCGGCCCACCCCGGACGGTGGGCGAAGAGGTACTCGATGGCCACGGCCAGGTAGTGGTTGGGGTTCATCAGGCCATGGTCCGGGGTGACGATGCCGTGGCGGTCGGCGTCGGCGTCGTTGCCGGTGGCGATGTCGTAGCGGTCACGGTTCGCGATCAGCGAGGCCATGGCGTTCGGCGACGAGCAGTCCATGCGGATCTTGCCGTCGGTGTCCAGGGTCATGAAGCGCCAGGTGGCGTCCACCTGCGGGTTGACCACGGTGAGATTCAGGTTGTGCGTCTCGGCGATCGCGCCCCAGTAGTCCACGGAGGCCCCTCCCATCGGGTCGGCGCCGATGGACAGCCCGGCGTCCCTGATCGCGGCCAGGTCGACCACGTTCGGCAGATCGGCGACGTAGGTGCCCAGGTAGTCATGGCGGTGGGCGCGTTCGTCCAGCACGCCCGTGACGGGAGTGCGCTTGACGTCCCTGAGGCCGCCACGAAGCAGCTCATTGGCACGGTTGGCGATCCAGTCGGTGGCGTCGGTGTCGGCCGGGCCACCGCTGGGCGGGTTGTACTTGAAGCCGCCGTCCCGCGGCGGGTTGTGGGAGGGGGTGATCACGATGCCGTCGGCCGGGGCCGGCGAAGGCGTGGCGGTGCCCCACCGGATTCCGGCGTTGTGGGCCAGAATCGCGTGCGAGACCGCCGGGGTCGGGGTGTAGCGCCCCGCGGCGTCGACAAGTACGTCAACGTCATTGGCCAGCAGCACCTCGAGCGCGGAGACCATCGCCGGCTCGGAGAGCGCGTGGGTGTCCCGGCCGATGAACAGCGGACCAGTCCACGCGCGCTGGGAGCGGTAGTCGACGATGGCCTGGGTGGTAGCCAGAATGTGGGCCTCGTTGAAGGCGGTGTCGAGGGAGGAGCCGCGGTGGCCGGAGGTGCCGAAGGTCACCTGCTGGTCCGGGTTGTCCGCATCAGGCGTGCGGGTGTAGTAGGCGGTGACGACCTCGGCGATGTCGATGAGGTCCTCGGGCCGGGCGGGCTGGCCGGCGCGCTCGTGTGCCATGACGTGGTGCTCCTTGGTTCGGATCGGACGTGAACCCGGACGGCGGGCGCCCGGGAACGGCTTTCCCCCCATTGTCATCCGTCCGCGTCACCCGCGCAGCCCCATCGCCGCCCCCTCCCCCGTTTGGCCCACCGGAACCCGGAAAAGTCGCTCCTTTGACACGTCCGACACCCCCGCGAGGGGGCGAATTGCGGCGCGTGCCGAGTTTTTTGCCCGTATCTGTTGGTTGTGATTTCTATCGCAAGCTAGATTTTCCTCATGGAAAACGTGCAGAACGTCCTCGACTGGCTCGGAGGCATCGTGTGGGGGCCCTTCGTCCTCATCCCCCTCCTGCTGGGTACCGGTCTCTATCTGACGATCCGGCTCGGGGCGATCCAGTTCCGGACCCTGGGACGGGCGCTGCGTCACGGGCTGATCGACCGCAGCGACACGGACGGCAAGGGCGACATCTCCAACTACCAGGCGTTGACCACCGCGCTGGCCGCCACCGTGGGCGTGGGCAATATCGTCGGCGTGGCCACCGCCCTGGCGGTGGGAGGGCCCGGCGCGTTGTTCTGGATCTGGGTGACCGGCCTGGTGGGCATGGCCTCCAAGTACACCGAGGCCTTCCTGGGTGTGCGATTCCGCACCACCGACGCCAAGGGGGAGCAGTCCGGTGGTCCGCAGTACTACCTCAAGCGCGGTATCCCCGGCCCCGTCGGCAAGGTGCTGGCCTTCCTCTTCGCCGTCTTCGCGGTGATCGCCTCCTTCGGCATCGGCAATCTCACCCAGGCCAATGCGGTGGCGACCAACATGGAGGGCACCTTCGGCGTCGATCCATGGATCTCGGGCATCCTCATGTTCGTGTTCGTCGGCGCCGTACTGCTCGGGGGCATTCAGGCCATCGGTCGGGTGACCTCCGCCTTCGTCCCGCTGATGATCCTGCTCTACGTCACCGGCGGCATCGTCGTGCTCGTGCTCCTCGCCGAGGACATCCCGGCCGCGCTGTCCCTCATCTTCACGGACGCGTTCACCGGCACCGCGGCCACGGGCGGCTTCGTCGGTGCGGGCTTCATGCTGGCCATCCAGTTCGGTGTCGCCCGCGGCATCTTCTCCAACGAGTCGGGCATGGGTTCCGCCGCCATCGCCGCCGCCGCGGCCAAGACCTCCCACCCGGTGCGTCAGGGCCTGGTCTCCATGACGCAGACCTTCATCGACACCCTGATCGTCGTCACCATCACCGGCCTGGTCATCGTCACCACGGGCGTCTGGGACACCGGCCGCGAGTCCGCCGGCGTGATGACCGCCGACGCCTTCTCCGTGGCGCTGCCGGGTGACTGGGGCGGCACGATCGTGGCCCTGTCGGTCATCTTCTTCGCGTTCTCCACGATCCTCGGCTGGTCCTACTACGGTGAGCGCTCGCTGGAGTCGCTGATCGGGCGCCGTGGCACCGTCCCCTACCGCATGCTGTTCACCGTCGTGGTGTTCATCGGCGCGACCGTGGAGCTGGGCCTGGTGTGGTCCTTCTCCGACCTGGCCAACGGCCTGATGGCGCTGCCGAACCTCATCGGCCTGCTCATCCTCTCCGGCCTGGTGGCCCGCGAGACCAGGGCCTACCTGAAGTTCGACCCCAAACTGAACAAGACCCCGGAGGACGTGCAGACCTTCCTGCGGCAGCAGGGCACGGACTGGAAGTAACCTGAACGGGTGCTTCGTGACGCCCTGACCGTGGCGGCCGGCGCGGCCCTCGGCGCGCTGGCCCGTTTCGCGGTCGAGCACGTCCTGGGAGCCGGGATGTGGCCGCTGCTGGCGGTCAACGTCCTCGGCTCCCTGCTCATGGGCGCACTACGCCCGGGGTTGTTCTGGGGCACGGGTGTCCTCGGCGGATTCACCAGCTTCTCGACGTTCGCGGTGCTCACCGCCGACAGTTCCGCTGCGGGGGCCGCGGGCTACGTCGCGGCCACCGTCATCGGCTGCGTCGGTGCGTGGCTGCTCGGTGACCGGTGGGCCCGATCGGCGCGGTCGGCGCGGCGTCGGAAAGCGGGTGGCCGGTGACGGGGACCGCTGAGCTGTTGTGGGCCGCACTCGCGGTGGCCGTGGGAGGTTTCCTCGGGGGTCTGGGGCGTTGGGCGTTGAGCCGGTGGCCCGGCGGGCGCCCCGGCACCTGGGGCGCGAACATGACCGCGTGCCTGGTCCTCGGGGTGGCCCTCGGCGGTCCCGGGCTGGTGCCGTTGGCCGCCGGGACCGGTTTCGCGGGCGCGTTGTCCACCTGGTCGACACTGGCCCGCGAACTCGGCCAGCTCGGTCGCGCGGGACAGTGGCGCACTTTCTGGCTCTATCTCGGTGCCACGGTGGTCCCCGGGATCATCTTCGCCTGGCGCGGCGCCGTCTTCGCCGGTCGCATCTGGGGCGGATGACCTCTCCGGTCGGATCGTGTGGCGCGTGAGCGTTCGGAGACGCCCCCTCCCCTCCCCGCCCCGCCCCGCCCGGGCCGATTCCGGCCGTTCACCCGCGCACCGTTCCGGCCCGCCCCCAACTGTGGCCCGAGGGGCGGGACACGACGACGCCCCGCCACACCGGCCGTGGTGGCCGGTGGGGCGGGGCGTCGGAAAGCGGGCGGACTTCCGCGGGGAATCAATCCGCGATGGCGTCCAGCGGCGGGGTCTTCGCCGCCCGGTGCGCCGGCCACAGCGCGGCGACCACGCCGACCACCGCGGAGGCCAGCAGCATCCACAGCAGCTGGCCGATCGGGACGGAGATGGTGTCCAGCCCCTCGCCCGCCAGCACGGTGAGGAACGCCCAGCCCAGACCGAGGCCGATGATCATGCCCATCACAGCGCCGAAGACGGCGATCTGGACGGCCTCGAGGGTGATCATCATGCGCACCTGGCCGCGCTGGGTGCCCACCGCGCGCAGCATGCCGATCTCCTGGCGGCGCTCGATGACGTTCAGCGTCAGGGTGTTGACGATGCCGAGCACCGCGATGATCACCGCGAGCGCGAGCAGGGCGTAGAGGATGTTGAGCATCTGGTCGATGGCCTGGCCGGCCTGACCGGCCATCTCCTCCGTGCTCATCACCTGCACCACGATGAAGTCGCTCACGGACTCCTCGAGGTTGGTGCGCAGCTGGTCCTCGGGCACCGAGCCGTCGCCGTTGACGCCGACCATGGAGACGGTCAGCGCCCCAGTGGGCACGATCTCCTCGACCGCGTCCTGGCTGACCATCATGTTGTCGAGGATGTTGTTCGGCTCGAAGATGCCGACCACCTCGACCTCGGTGGTCTCCGGGCTGAGGCCCGGAGCCGCCAACTCGAAGGTGTCGCCGACCTCCCAGCCGACGGCGTCGGCGAAGACGGTGCTGGCGAGTACGCCCGCCTCACCGATGTCGGCGGTGCCCTCGCGCACGGTCGTTGTGGCCATGCTCTCCGGATTGCCGTCGATCACCCCGGTGGTCCCGCCTCCGCCGAACTGATAGGTGGCCACGCCGTCGACCGTGACGGGAGCGGTGGACATGGTCAGCACCTCACCGACGCCCTCGGTGTCACGGGCGGCCTGCGGCACCTCGGCGGGCGTGGGGAAGTTTCCGCTCGTCGGCCCGGAGAGGACGTAGTCGGCGGTGACATTGTTCTCGAAGACATCGGAGATTGACGCCTTCATGGTCTCTCCCAGCATGCCGATCGCCGTGACCAGGGCGATGCCCAGCGTCAGCGCGAAGGCAGTGGCGGAGGTGCGACGCGGGTTGCGCCGGGAGTTCGTGGACGCGAGCCGGCCGACGGCCCCGAAGGGGGCGCCGATTACCCGACCCAGCGTCGGCACCACCGGCAGGGAGAACGCCGGGCCCGCGAAGAAGAAGCCGACGATCACACCGACCGCGCCCACGCCGACGAGACTGGCGCGGGTGCCGGTGCCCGAATCGTCCAGCAGAGCGCCCGCTAGCGCGGCGGCGGCCCCCGCGACGATGAGGACGGCGCCGATGATGGTGCGGACCTTCAGCGGGGACCCGGCGGCGGACTCGGTGCTGCGCATGGCCTCGACCGGTTCGACCTCTCCGGCGCGACGGGCCGGGAACCAGGCGGAGACCACGGTGACCAGCGTGCCGAGGACAATCGGGAGGATCACGGCGGTCGGCGTCAGTCCCAGTCCGGCGTCCGGCAGGGACATGCCCTGGGCGTCGAGTACGGCCTGGATGGCGGAGACCAGCCCCATGCCCGCGAGCACGCCGAGCGCGGAACCGACGAGACCGACGATGACCGCCTCGAAGACCACGGAACGGGTGATCTCACGGCGGGCGGCACCCAGGGCGCGCAGCAGCGCGAACTCCTTGGTCCGCTGGGCGACGATCATGGAGAAGGTGTTCGCGATCAGGAAGGTGCCCACCAGCAGGGCCACCAGGCCGAAGGCGACCAGGAAGTAGTTGACGAAGCTCAGGGCCTGGGAGACCAGCTCCGAAGTCTCATCGGCCAGGGTCTGCCCTGTCTCGACGGTCGTATCGGGGTGCTGCTCACGCAGGTCGGCGACGAGATCCTCGGCGCTGACGTCGTCAGAACCGTCGATGATGAGCTGATCGACATACTCTCCGTCGGTGTAGCGCTCGAGATAGTCGGCCTCCGGCATGTAGAGGATGAGGGAGCCGCCCTGATCGAGCTCGTTGTCGAAGAGACCGGTGACGGTCACCTCGTGCCGGGCCTGCGGATCGACGACGGTCAGGGTGTCCCCGACGCCGACGCCGAACCGCTCGGCGGCGGCAGCGTTGACGGCCACCTCGTCGACGCTGCCCGGGGCCTCCCCCTCGACGATGGGCTCGGCCTGGCCGACCCGTTCCTCCGGGGGGTACCACACCGACAGGCTGGAGGTACCCCCGCCGGTCTGGATGGGCTCACCCTCACCCGTGGCGACCACCACCGTGGTGGAGGCGTTGAGGTTCACCCGGTCGACCTGCCCGTCGGCGGTGATCGCCTCCCGGGTCTCCGTGGAGACCCCGGGTTGGCCCTCCCCTGCGGAGACAACGGCGTCAACGCCCCGGTAGGCGTTGTTGACCGCCGAATCGAAGGTGCTCGACAGGGAGTTGGTGAACATGAACGCGCCGGAGATGAAGGCCGTGCCGAGCACGACCGCCAACACCGTCAGCGCCAGCCGGAGCTTATGGGCCGCGATGGTGCGCAGACTGACCTTGCGCATGGTGGAGTTTCTGGATGCCATGGACTAGTCCTCGATACCGGTCAGGGTGGCCAGGATCGTGTCCATCGTCGGCGCGTGCAGCTCGTTGACGATCCGGCCGTCCGCGAGAAAGATGACGCGGTCAGCGTAGGCGGCGGCTGTCGCGTCGTGGGTGACGATGACCACGGTCTGGTTGTCCTGGTCGACGGCGGTGCGCAGGATCGACAGCACCTCGGCCGAGGACTTGGAGTCCAGGTTGCCGGTGGGCTCGTCACCGAAGATGATCTCCGGGCGGGAGACGAGCGCGCGGGCGCACGCCACACGCTGCTGCTGACCACCCGAGAGCTCCGCGGGACGGTGGGTCAACCGCTGAGAGAGCCCAAGCCGGGAGGTGATCTCCCCGAACCAGTCCTGGTCGACCTTTCGGCCTGCGATGTCGGAGGGCAGCGTGATGTTCTCCGCGGCCGTCAGGGTGGGCACCAGGTTGAAGGACTGGAAGATGAAGCCGAGCCGGTCGCGCCGCAGAGCCGTCATCTCCTTGTCCCGCAGCGTGGACAGATCGGTGTCACCGATGAACGCGGATCCCCCGGTCGCCGAATCCAGACCCGCCATGCAGTGCATCAGGGTGGACTTGCCGGAACCCGACGGGCCCATGATGGCGGTGAACTGGTTGCGGACGAACTCCACATCGACGTGGTCGAGGGCCGTGACTGCGGTATCGCCCTGCCCGTACTGCTTGAACAGCCCGACGGCGCGGGCCGCGGCACCGGGGGTCCCGGCCCCGACGCCCTGGACGCCGGTGGTCGCCTCCTGCGGGTCCTGATCGCCGGATCGTCCGGCGGACGGGGTGGTCTCGCGGTCTGACATATCGGTTCTACTCCCTCGATGACTAAATGGGTACAAATTACAAACTACCGGGGCCCGACCCGCAAAACATCGGGGGTTGCCCCGATCTTCGCTCCGATTCCGCTCCGGGACGCCGATCCCGGGATGGCCCGGCGGCACCTGCACCGCGCTCTGCGCTGCCTGCGGCGACCGCGCCACCGGAACCCCTCTCCGGGCGCCGATCTTCCCTAGACTCGGGGACATGGCCAAGATCACAGACAACACCAGAGGCGTGGACATCAAGCCCCGCTCCCGCGACGTCACCGACGGGCTGGAGCGCACCGCCGCCCGCGGCATGCTGCGGGCCGTGGGCATGGGCGACGAGGACTGGGACAAACCGCAGGTCGGCGTGGCCTCCTCCTGGAACGAGATCACACCCTGCAATCTGACCCTGAAGAAGCTGGCGGAGTTCGCCAAGGACGGGGTGCACGCCGCCGGCGGCTACCCGCTCGAGTTCGGCACGATCTCCGTCTCCGACGGTATCTCCATGGGGCACGAGGGCATGCACTACTCCCTGGTCTCCCGCGAAGTGATCACCGACTCCGTGGAGACCGTGATGAGCGCCGAGCGGCTCGACGGCTCCGTGCTCCTGGCCGGCTGCGACAAGTCCATTCCCGGCATGCTCATGGGCGCCGCCCGGCTGAACCTGTCGAGCGTGTTCCTCTACAACGGCTCCACGATGCCGGGCACCGCCCGTTTTGACGACGGCAGTGAGCAGGAGGTCACGCTCATCGACGCCTTCGAGGCCGTCGGCGCCTGTCGGGCCGGCAAGCTGTCCGAGGACGACGTCGATGTCATCGAGCGGGCCATCTGCCCGGGAGAGGGCGCCTGCGGCGGCATGTACACCGCCAACACCATGGCCTCCGCCGCCGAGGCGATGGGGATGTCCCTGCCGGGTTCGGCCGCTCCCCCGGCGGTCCACCGCGACCGCATGCTCCACGCCCGGCACTCCGGCGAGGCCGTGGTCGAGCTGCTGCGCCGCGGAATCCGCGCCCGCGACATCATCACCCGCAACTCCCTGCTCAACGCCGTCGCAGTCGTCATGGCACTGGGAGGCTCCACCAACGCCGTCCTGCACCTGCTGGCGATCGCCCGCGAGGCAGAGGCAGACCTGACCCTCGACGACTTCAATGAGGTGGCCGACAGGGTCCCGCACCTGGGCAACCTAAAGCCCTTCGGGCAGTACGTCATGGCCGATGTCTTCCGTATCGGTGGCATCCCCGTCGTCATGAAGGCGCTTTACGACGCCGGGCTGATCAACGGCGACTGCCTGACCGTCACCGGCCGCACCGTCGCGGAGAACCTCGCCGAGGTGCGGACGCCGGATCCGGACGGCAAGATTCTGCGGGCCCTCGACAATCCGATCCACGCCACGGGAGGCCTGAGCATCCTCCGGGGCTCCCTGGCTCCGGAGGGTGCCGTGGTCAAGACCGCAGGCTTCGACGCAGAAATCTTCGAGGGCACCGCCCGGGTCTTCGACCGGGAGCAGCCGGCCATGGACGCCGTGCTCAACGGTGAACTGAAGAAGGGCGACGTCGTTGTCATCCGCTACGAGGGGCCCAAGGGAGGCCCCGGCATGCGGGAGATGCTGGCCATCACCGGTGCCATCAAAGGCGCCGGCATCGGCAAGGACGTCCTGCTGATCACCGACGGCCGCTTCTCCGGTGGTTCCACCGGCCTGTGCATCGGCCACGTCGCCCCGGAGGCGGTGGACGGGGGCCCGATCGCCTTCGTGCGGGACGGCGATCCCATTCGGGTGGATATCCCGAACCGCACGATCGATGTACGGATCGATGACGCTGAGCTTGCGCGGCGCAGGGCTGAGTGGGTCATCCCCGAGAACCCGCGTCTGCACGGCGTGCTGGGCAAGTACGCCAAGCTGGTCCACTCGGTGGCCGATGGCGCGGTCTGTTACTGAGACTCCGGGGCCGGCGCGGCCTGCAGAATCTGCGGCCACTTCCGCAGGTTCGGAGAGACTCAGAGGTGGGTCCGGAAATGAAGAAGACCTCCGTGACGGGGCCTGTGGGCCACTCCGTCACGGAGGTCTTCATATTTTTAAGTTTTTGGTCGGCGGTAACTTACTCTCCCACACCCTCCCGGGTGCAGTACCATCAGCGCGGGCAGGCTTAGCTTCCGGGTTCGGAATGGGTCCGGGCGTGTCCCTGCCGCTATCAACCACCGACACAGTCGTGGGGCCCCGTGGTGGGGTCCTGACGTGTTGTGTCAGATACTGCATAGTGGACGCGAACATGTTTTCAGGTTCGTTGCGTGGGTGCACATCCAATCCCCGTGTGGGGGTTGTGTGTGTTTCGTCGGCCGATTAGTACCAGTCACCTCCTCACCTTGCGGTGGTTCCAGTTCTGGCCTATCAACCCCATCGTCTGTGGGGGGCCTGATTGATGAAACCTCATCTTGAAACAGGCTTCCCGCTTAGATGCTTTCAGCGGTTATCCCTTCCGTACGTAGCCAACCAGCCGTGCCCCTGGCGGGACAACTGGCACACTAGAGGTACGTCCGTCCCGGTCCTCTCGTACTAGGGACAGCCTTTCTCAGGTTTCCACGCGCGCGGCGGATAGAGACCGAACTGTCTCACGACGTTCTAAACCCAGCTCGCGTGCCGCTTTAATGGGCGAACAGCCCAACCCTTGGGACCTACTCCAGCCCCAGGATGCGACGAGCCGACATCGAGGTGCCAAACCATCCCGTCGATATGAACTCTTGGGGAAGATCAGCCTGTTATCCCCGGGGTACCTTTTATCCGTTGAGCGACACCACATCCACGAGTAGGTGCCGGATCACTAGTCCCGACTTTCGTCCCTGCTCGACCTGTCAGTCTCACAGTCAAGCTCCCTTGTGCACTTACACTCGCCACCTGATTGCCAACCAGGCTGAGGGAACCTTTGGGCGCCTCCGTTACTCTTTAGGAGGCAACCGCCCCAGTTAAACTACCCACCAGGCACTGTCCCCGACCCAGATCATGGGCCAAGGTTGAGGTGTCCAATCCGATCAGAGTGGTATTTCAACAACGACTCCCACACCACTGGCGTGGTGTGTTCACAGTCTCCCACCTATCCTACACAAACCGAACCGAACACCAATACCAAGCTGTAGTGAAGGTCCCGGGGTCTTTTCGTCCTGCCGCGCGTAACGAGCATCTTTACTCGTACTGCAATTTCACCGGGCCTGTGGTTGAGACAGCAGGGAAGTCGTTACGCCATTCGTGCAGGTCGGAACTTACCCGACAAGGAATTTCGCTACCTTAGGATGGTTATAGTTACCACCGCCGTTTACTGGGGCTTAAATTCTCCGCTTCGGACCACAAGGGTCCTAACAGGTCCTCTTAACCTTCCAGCACCGGGCAGGCGTCAGTCCGTATACCTCAACTTATCGTCTTCGCACGGACCTGTGTTTTTAATAAACAGTCGCTTCCCTCTATTCTCTGCGACCACCACCAGCTCACGGAGGCTAGCTCCCGTCACCGGTGGTGGCCCCCCTTCTCCCGAAGTTACGGGGGCATTTTGCCGAGTTCCTTAACCACAGTTCACCCGAACGCCTTAGTATTCTCTACCTGACCACCTGTGTCGGTTTGGGGTACGGGCCGTATGTGCACTCGCTAGAGGCTTTTCTCGACAGCACGGGATCACCGACATCACCCAATACGGGTTACGCATCACGCCTCAGGCATTGATCGGTGGCGGATTTGCCTACCACCGGCCCTACACGCTTACACCACAATCCAATCAGTGGCTCGGCTACCCCACTGCGTCACCCCATCACTTGGCTACTACCAGCTCAGGCCCCACGCACGCCCCACCTCACGACCCGAAGGCCGTGACGTGGTTTGTGGGTGGTTAGTATCACTGATTCACCACGGGCGCGCACACACGGGTACGGGAATATCAACCCGTTGTCCATCGACTACGCCTGTCGGCCTCGCCTTAGGTCCCGACTCACCCTGGGAAGACGAACTTGACCCAGGAACCCTTGGTCATCCGGCGGACAAGATTCTCACTTGTCAATTCGTTACTCATGCCTGCATTCTCACTCGCACACAGTCCACGGCTCCTCACGGTACCGCTTCACCCCGTGCACGACGCTCCCCTACCCATAAACAATGTTTATGCCGCGGCTTCGGCGGTGTACTTGAGCCCCACTGAATTGTCGGCGCAGGACCACTCGACCAGTGAGCTATTACGCACTCTTTCAAGGATGGCTGCTTCTAAGCCAACCTCCTGGCTGTCGTCGCGATCCCACATCCTTTTCCACTTAGTACACGCTTAGGGGCCTTAGCCGGCGATCTGGGCTGTTTCCCTCTCGACTATGAAGCTTATCCCCCACAGTCTCACTGCTGCGCTAACTTGAAACCGGCATTCGGAGTTTGGCTGACATTGCTAAGATGGTAGTCCCGCTCAACCAACCAGTAGCTCTACCTCCGGCAAGCATCACACAACGCTGCACCTAAATGCATTTCGGGGAGAACCAGCTATCACGGAGTTTGATTGGCCTTTCACCCCTACCCACAACTCATCCCCTCAGTTTTCAACCTAAGTGGGTTCGCGCCTCCACGACGTCTTACCGTCGCTTCACACTGGCCATGGGTAGATCACCCCGCTTCGGGTCCAGGACATGCCACTATGGTCACCCTTGTTAGGATTCGCTTTCGCTACGACTACCCCACACACGGGTTAATCTCGCGACATGCCGCTGACTCGCAGGCTCATTCTTCAAAAGGCACGCCATCACACCTTTAATGGTGCTCTGACGGATTGTAAGCACATGGTTTCAGGTACTATTTCACTCCCCTCCCGGGGTACTTTTCACCATTCCCTCACGGTACTATCCGCTATCGGTCACACTGGGTATTCAGGCTTACCGGGTGGTCCCGGCAGATTCACAGCAGATTTCACGAGCCCGCTGCTACTCGGGGACACCACAATCAGCACCGCATGATGTTCACGTACGGGACTCTCACCCTGTTCCGTGGGCCATCCCAGACCACTTCCGCTCACCACACGACCACCGACGCCGGGCTGGCAGACCCGACACATGGAACCCCACAACACCGCATGCGCAACCCCTGCCAGGTATCACACACACACGGTTTAGCCATCCTCCACGTTCGCTCGCCACTACTAGCGGAATCATTATTATTTTCTTCTCCTGCGGGTACTGAGATGTTTCACTTCCCCGCGTGACCCTCCACAACCACTATGAATTCATGATCGGGTGACCACCCACAACGGTGGCCGGGTTTCCCCATTCGGACATCCTCGGATCAACGCTCAGTTGGCAGCTCCCCGAGGCATAACGCAGCCTCTCACGTCCTTCATCGGCCCAGCATGCCAAGGCATCCACCATGTGCCCTTACACAAACACACACCACACACACCCCACCGGGGCGCGTGCGGGATACAACATACTCACAACAAAAAACACCAGAAAAATAAAGATGCTCGCGTCCACTATACAGTTCTCACACAACACACCACCCACCCCACACCCCAGAAGGAGAAACACTCCCCACAGGTGCGGTCACGGATGGTCAGTCAGGACAATGTTGCCCCAGACACCCAACAGCATGCCAACATACCCACTCATTTATTTCCGCCTGCTCCACCGGTCCTGCCCGTGCGGCCACCCCGCCACAACCATCTGTGGGTCGTGGGGTGCGTGTCCACCCGATTGATAGTGCCGGCGGGTCAACACTCGTGACCACCAACCAGCGATACGCGACCTGCGCTACCGCGCGGGCCGACTTGTTTATGCTCCTTAGAAAGGAGGTGATCCAGCCGCACCTTCCGGTACGGCTACCTTGTTACGACTTCGTCCCAATCGCCGATCCCACCTTCGACAGCTCCCTCCGGTAAACCGGTTGGGCCGCTGGCTTCGGGTGTTACCAACTTTCATGACGTGACGGGCGGTGTGTACAAGGCCCGGGAACGTATTCACCGCAGCGTTGCTGATCTGCGATTACTAGCGACTCCGACTTCATGGGGTCGAGTTGCAGACCCCAATCCGAACTGAGGCCGGCTTTAACGAGGATTGGCTCACCCTCACGGGTTCGCGACCTGCTGTACCGACCATTGTAGCATGTGTGAAGCCCTGGACATAAGGGGCATGATGATTTGACGTCATCCCCACCTTCCTCCGAGTTGACCCCGGCAGTCTCTCATGAGTCCCCACCATCACGTGCTGGCAACATAAGACAAGGGTTGCGCTCGTTGCGGGACTTAACCCAACATCTCACGACACGAGCTGACGACAACCATGCACCACCTGTACACCGGCCACAAGGGAAGGACCATCTCTGGCCCGGTCCGGTGTATGTCAAGCCCAGGTAAGGTTCTTCGCGTTGCATCGAATTAATCCACATGCTCCGCCGCTTGTGCGGGCCCCCGTCAATTCCTTTGAGTTTTAGCCTTGCGGCCGTACTCCCCAGGCGGGGCGCTTAATGCGTTAGCTACGGCACAGAAGACGTGGAAGTCCCCTACACCTAGCGCCCACCGTTTACGGCATGGACTACCAGGGTATCTAATCCTGTTCGCTACCCATGCTTTCGCTCCTCAGCGTCAGTTACTGCCCAGAGACCTGCCTTCGCCATCGGTGTTCCTCCTGATATCTGCGCATTTCACCGCTACACCAGGAATTCCAGTCTCCCCTACAGCACTCAAGTTATGCCCGTATCGCCTGCACGCCCGGAGTTGAGCCCCGGAATTTCACAGACGACGCGACAAACCACCTACGAGCTCTTTACGCCCAGTAATTCCGGACAACGCTCGCACCCTACGTATTACCGCGGCTGCTGGCACGTAGTTAGCCGGTGCTTCTTATCCCACTACCGTCACTTACGCTTCGTCGTGGGCGAAAGGGGTTTACAACCCGAAGGCCGTCATCCCCCACGCGGCGTCGCTGCATCAGGCTTGCGCCCATTGTGCAATATTCCCCACTGCTGCCTCCCGTAGGAGTCTGGGCCGTATCTCAGTCCCAATGTGGCCGTCCACCCTCTCAGGCCGGCTACCCGTCGACGCCTTGGTAGGCCATTACCCCACCAACCAGCTGATAGGCCGCGAGCTCATCCCACACCGAAAAAACTTTCCACCTTCCACGCTAAAGGAAGGTCCTATCCGGTATTAGACCCAGTTTCCCAGGCTTATCCCGAAGTGCGGGGCAGATCACCCACGTGTTACTCACCCGTTCGCCACTCGAGTACCCCCGAAGGGGCCTTTCCGTTCGACTTGCATGTGTTAAGCACGCCGCCAGCGTTCGTCCTGAGCCAGGATCAAACTCTCCACAAAAAACAAACCTCAAAACAAGCACAAGACCCGTCTCAAGAAGGGATGTTTCCAGGCGTAGAAAGCCCGAACCCAACAAAACGAACAACCAGCACACCACGACCCGAAAGCCGTGGCGCTCATGATTGTCCAAAATAATTTTACTGCATAAACTTCCACCGACCCCCACACCCGACGGGGCTGAAAACAAGGGCCGGCATCCGCAACCAAATTGTGTTGCACGTCCACGCACCGGAAACACACACCACCACCAAGTGGCAGTGTCATTTCTTTACAGTGGCCCCATTTCCGAAAGGCCACCCGGCACGCACCCACCAACCCATCCCCACAGGGACCGGCCAGCCGGGCAACCGACGACACAACCAACGTCACAGACAAAAATAAAAAGTACATTGGCACACTATTGAGTTCTCACACAACATCCGCACACCATGTCCGCACCCGATAACTCCGGGTGTGTTCCTGGCGGCTTGAAGAAACTTACTCGACCGAACCAACCGAAGTCAATTCCGCACCCGGAAGGCTCTTCCATGATCGCCAGCGACTGTTTTCCTGTCCGCCATCTCACCGGAATGTTCCACCCGGCGGGGCGTTGTCGGTCTCGCTGACTCACATAAAGTTACACACCCTAGCCATAAACCCACAAACCCGCAGGTCGGAGCACGGAAAGGGTGCGTAACACCTTCAGCGGCGGTCCTACTGCGTCGCCCGCTCGATGTTCGCTCCCAGCCTCTGCAGGTTCTCCACGAAGTGCGGGTAGCCGCGGTCGATGTGGTGGACATCGTGGACCGTGGTGACATCGTCGGCGACCAGGGCGGCCAGAACGAGGCCGGCGCCGGCCCGGATATCGGAGCTCCACACATCAGTGGAGGAAAGCTGATCGATTCCGCGGACCACCACGTGGTGCCCGTCAACGGAGGCGTCGGCCCCGAGGCGCAGCATCTCGTCGACAAAGCGGAAACGGGACTCGAAGACGTTCTCCGTGATCACGCTCATGCCGTCGGCGATCGAAGCGATACCGATGGCCATGGGCTGAAGATCAGTGGGGAAACCCGGGAACGGCAGGGTCTGGTAGTCCACGGCGTCGGGGCGACGGCCCATGCGCACCCGGAAGCCGGACTCGTAGGTCTCCACGGTTGCACCGGCCACCTTCAGCTTCTCCAGCGGAAGGTGGAGGTTCCGCGGCGCGATCCCGCTGACGGTGATGTCCCCCTGGGTCATGGCTGCGGCGTAGGCCCAGGTGCCGGCGACGATGCGGTCTCCGATGACCTCGTGCTCGGTCGGGTGGAGTTCATCCACACCGTCAATAGTGAGAGTGGAGGTGCCTGCGCCCTCGATCTGCGCGCCCATGGAGTTGAGCATGTCGCACAGGTCGGTGATCTCGGGCTCCCGGGCGGCGTTGTCCAGCACGGTACGTCCCTTGGCCAGGACAGCCGCGGTCAGAATGTTTTCGGTGGCACCCACCGAGGGGAAGTCGAGGGCGATCTTCGCCCCGCGAAGCTCCTCGGCCTCCGCGACGACGGCCCCGTGGTGGATGCGGGTGCGGGCCCCGAGCCGCTCGAGGCCCGACTGGTGCATGTCGAGCGGACGGGAACCGATCGCGTCACCGCCGGGCAGCGCCACGACGGCGCGGCCACAGCGGGAGGTCAGCGGGCCCAGCACACAGACCGAGGCGCGGAACTGGCGAACGGCCTCGAAATCCGCGTCGGACTTCAGATCCGCGGGCGTCGTGATGCGCACGGTGGAACCGTCGATCTCGACGGTGCACCCCAGTCCCTCAAGCACTCGCTGCATGAGGGGCACATCAAGGATCTCGGGACAGTTGGTCAGTGTGGTGGTGCCCTCCGCCAGCAGAGCGGCGGCCATGAGTTTCAGGACGCTGTTCTTTGCGCCGCTGACCTTCACGGCGCCGTTGAGACGGGCACCACCGGAGACAAGAAATCGATCCTTCACGAAGATCAAGACTAGCCGGATCCCGGCCTCGTAGGGATCGCCCCGCTGCCCGCCGTGTCAGCCGGGGTGACGCCGCGTCATCAAGCGCCGTCGCCTCCCCAACTCAGGGCAGGGCCCCGATGCGGCGGGCCGCGTTGACGGCCTCATAGCGGGTGTGCGCGCCCAGCTTGCGCATGACGGAGCGCAGGTAGGACTTGACGGTCTCGGCACCGATGCCCATCTCCTCGGCGGCCTCGACGTTGGTGTGGCCGAGGGCCACGCAGGAGAGCACGTCGAGCTCGCGGGCGGAGAGTTTCGTGGACTGCTTGACACGGACCGGGCTGACCATCTGATCGCAGAGCAGCTCCAGCTCCTTGCGCAGCGCCTCGTCCTCGACGCGGTTGGCCAGCATCCGCAGCTTGGAGTGGGTCGACCGAACCTGCTCCCACTCGGCACCGTTCATGACACGGCCCGACTTGGTGGCGCCGTTCTTCCCGCCCTCGGCGCGGCGCATCGCGGAGTTGACGGCCAGATCCTGCTCGAGGGTGCGGGCGGTCATGGTGACCTCCTCGATCACCTTGTCCCCCAGGCGGACCGGGGAATGAACGCCGACATAGAGGACGCCCCGGATCTCCCGGTTGACGATCACCGGCACCGCGACGATGGAGTGCAGACCCTCGTCCTGGATGGCGCGGTCGTTCTCGTGTGAGATGACGTTGGCACGGGTATAGTCGCTGACGCCCACCGGGCGGCGCGTACTGACGACGCGGCCGCCGACGCCGGCGCCAGGATCAATGATGAGATTCTGCAGAGCCGGCGTGCGTAGCCCCACCCAGTGGGTGATCTGCAGTCGGTTGTCGGCCAGCAGGGTGGCGTACATCGTGACCGGGATGCCCGTCGCGGTCTTGAGGGACGTCAGTGCTGCGCGGACTGCTTCGTCGTCATCCTTGATTCGCTGAGAATCCATTGAATATCCTCCTGCGGGTGCCCCCAAGCAGGTGTACCCGTGGTACGCCCTGTCGTGGGCTGCTTTCTGTGTCAGATGCGCAGTATAACCACGGAACGGGGGTGAAGGGAACTACACCCGCTGCGGGAACGGCTACGAATCCTTGAATTGGAGTACACAACCAAGGGGTGATCACCCTCCCCCTTGGCCAACAGTCGGGAACTCCCGAACGTTCCCGCCGCAGGTCACCACCGGTATCCCGCTTTTCACCCCCGACAACCGGCGCGGCCCCCACCGACGGGAGTCAGTAAAACTGTAAGGTCGATCACATGCTGAATATTTACTGACAAATACCCCTGCTTCCCCTGCCCCCAACCCTGAGCTCAGCGCACATCCCCACGGAAAAACCCAACGGTCTAGCAACCGTATACCGATCGGTCTACTTTCGTCGTGTACGATGGATGCGGAGGGTGCCCGCGTCGCCGCCTCCCGGCAGCGCAACGGCACGAGAAGGCGCACCTGGCGCACGGACACCCAGACAGAGTTACAGAAATTCCTGACCATCCATCTGTGAGGAGATTTCCCGCCATGGGCAACATCCACGACAACATCCTCGACACCATCGGCAATACCCCACTGGTCCGCCTCAACGGCATCACCGAGGGCCTCAAGGCCGAGGTGCTCGTGAAGATCGAATCCTTCAACCCGGCCAACTCCGTCAAGGACCGCATCGGCAAGGCCATCATTGACGCCGCTGAGGCCGACGGCTCCCTCCAGCCGGGCGGCACCATCGTCGAGGCGACTTCCGGCAACACCGGCATCGCCCTGGCCCTGGTCGGCGCTGCCCGTGGCTACAAGGTCGTCCTGACCATGCCGGAGACCATGTCCAACGAGCGTCGCGTCATGCTGCGCGCCTATGGTGCCGAGATCGTCCTCACCCCGGGCGCCGCCGGCATGCAGGGCGCGGTCGACAAGGCCAACGAGATCGTCGGCGAACGCGAAAACGCCATCCTGGCCCGCCAGTTCGCCAACGAGGCCAACGCCAAGATTCACCGCGAGACCACCGCCGAGGAGCTGTGGCACGACACCGACGGCAACATGGACATCTTCGTCGCCGGCGTCGGAACCGGCGGCACCGTCACCGGTGTCGGCCAGGTCTTCAAGGAGCGCAAGCCGGAGACCCAGATCTACGCGGTCGAGCCGGAGGCCTCCCCGCTGCTGTCCGCCGGCAAGGCCGGTCCGCACAAGATCCAGGGCCTGGGCGCCAACTTCATCCCCGAGGTCCTGGACCGCAAGGTCCTCGACGACGTGCTGACCGTCTCCAACGAGGACGCCGTGGCGACCTCCCGTGAGCTGGCCGTCAAGGACGGCATCCTCGGCGGCATCTCCACCGGCGCCAACGTCAAGGCCGCCCTCGAGCTGGCCGCCCGCCCGGAGAACGAGGGCAAGACCATCGTCACCGTCGTCTGCGACTACGGCGAGCGCTACGTCTCCACCATCCTCTACGAGGACATCCGCGACTAGTCACCCGCCGGTGCTCTGAGCGCACGTGCCGACGCCCGTCCCCGCCCCGGGGGCGGGCGTCGCCGCGTTTCCGCGCGGGCACGTGGCTGAATAATATTCGGAACGGGCGGCTACAGGCGCCGTTACCACTGTTAGACTCGTCATCCATGTACAGCCTCGTGAAGATGATCCGGGAAGACCTGAAGAACGCCCGCGAACATGACCCGGCCGCCCGCGGTGACGTCGAGAACGCCCTTGTCTACTCCGGACTTCACGCGATCTGGTGCCACCGTGTCTCCCACTGGCTATGGAAACGGGGTCTGCGCGGTCCGGCCCGCATCCTGGCCCAGCTCAACCGCTTCTTCACCGGCATCGAGATCCACCCGGGTGCGACCATCGGCCGCCGCTTCTTCATCGATCACGGCATGGGCATCGTCATCGGCGAGACCGCCGAGATCGGCGAAGGGGTCATGCTCTACCACGGGGTGACCCTGGGCGGGCAGGTACTCACGCAGACCAAGCGACATCCCACCATCGAGGACAACGTGACCATCGGCGCCGGTGCCAAGGTGCTCGGCCCGATCACGGTGGGCGTCGGCTCCGCGATCGGCGCGAACGCCGTGGTGACCAAGGACGTCCCCCCGGAGCACATCGCCACCGGCATTCCGGCGAAGAACCGCCCGCGCCGCAAGGAGGAGCAGGTCAAACTCGTCGATCCGGACTACTACATCTAGACATTCCCCCACCAGGACGAATCCGGGACGGCGCAGCCCATCCCGGGGCACCCGAACCCCGGTCCCCCACCCTCATGAAGGGTGCGGAAGGCCGGGGTTACCTCATTACGGCGCGTCACGCGGGCCTGCAGCGGCCCGTGACGCCCGTTGTGGGCGGCCGTTCAGGCGACGAGGTCGCGGTACTCCTCGTTCTTGTTCAGGAAGTGATCCACGGCGGAACAGCTCGAGTGGATCTTCAGCCCGGCCTCGCGAGTGTCGTCAAGGGCCGCCTGGATCAGCGGTGCCGACAAGCCACGCCCCCGGAACGCCTGATCCACCACCGTGTGGTTGAAATCGCGGACATCGCCGGAGCGCGGGACATAGGAGCAGTAGCCGGCCTCGCGGCCGTCCACGGTAACGACGAAGCGGCGCGCGCCCTCATCGTGATCGACCGAGATGTTCTGATCGGACATACGATTCTCCTCTGCGGGGTGACGTGGGATGGGTCCAAATGCCAGTATCCCTCTTTTGTTCCCCGCGGGGAAGTATTTAGTTCGCGCTAATCTGAGCAATATGCCCCGAGCAGCACAAACCCCCTTTCCGTACGGGACGGAAAGGGGGTGTAGTGTGGCCAGAGCCAGGATCGAACTGGCGACCTTCCACTTTTCAGGCGGACGCTCTACCGACTGAGCTATCTGGCCGGAAATCGTCACTGAGACAATCTCAGCGACCCTGACGGGACTTGAACCCGCGACCTCCGCCGTGACAGGGCGGCGCGCTAACCAACTGCGCCACAGGGCCATTCTGGTGTTCCGGGCTTGCCCCGTTGCACGAGAAGTTACTTTACACAGACTCTCGCGATTCCCACAAATCGTGAGGTCAGCAAGCATTTCAGCAATGAGAATAACAGCAGGAACGACCCTCCCGGACCGGGAGGAGTATCGGCCCGAAGCCGGGATGGCAGCCACCGGAGACAGGGCCCCGACGAGACTCAGCGAACCCCACCCCGCCCCCGGCACGCTCCGCTAGCCCACGCGATACGGCAGACATGAAAAAGGGCGTCGGTACCGAACCGGTACCGACGCCCTCATGAGCGACCCTGACGGGACTTGAACCCGCGACCTCCGCCGTGACAGGGCGGCGCGCTAACCAACTGCGCCACAGGGCCTTGCATTTATTGAAGCTGTCGCCGAAGCAATTACTTCGTACCCCCAACGGGATTCGAACCCGTGTCGCCGCCGTGAAAGGGCGGTGTCCTAGGCCTCTAGACGATGGGGGCCTGATGAACCTTCGCCAGAGCACATAGGGGCAATAGCGACTGGTTAGAAAATATACTGCATTTCGCGCCGAGAGCAAAACCGCAGGCCAAGGAAGTTTCTCCCACCGACAACGATCCGGCAGCACTTCTTGCCCACTACCCCCAGGGGGTATAGGATAAGGACAATACCTCACCAGCATGAAAGTGTCGTGGGAAGGGATCCTCCGAATATGAGTCTCCCCCGCGCGGTTGTTTCAGTCACCACGCCCATCACGGTCACCACGATCGTTCCACGCTCTGGGCCAGTTGGCACAAGATGTCCAGAACCTCCCACGGGAGATCGGCCATGACCCCCTCTGCGCACTGCTGACGGCGGGTACCCTGGCACCGGTAAAGCTCGTCCCCCGATGGGTGCCGGCGCAATCCCGCTGCCGCCGTCCACGGTCGTGGCACTCAACGCCCAGCTGCTACGCGGGCCCGATCCGACCCCGGACTGCAGCACTGCCCGCCTCCTCGGCCGGGAATGACCCCACACCCCCGCATTGAAGTGAACAGGTAGACATCATGAGCACCCCGAACATCACCGACCTGCCCGACGGCGCCCAGACCCCGGCCACCAAGGACACCAAGGACACCAAGGACACCAAGGACACCAAGGACACCGACATGAAGGCCACCTGCGCCTGCCATGACGCCCACGTCCACGGCTACAACGAGAACAAGTCGAAGTACCTGGCCCGCCTCAAGCGCATCGAGGGCCAGGCCCGCGGCATTCACCGGATGGTCGACGAGGACCAGTACTGCATCGACATTCTCACTCAGGTCTCCGCCGTGACCTCCGCCCTGGAGAATGTCGCCCTGGCGCTGCTGGAGGACCACATCCGTCACTGCGTCACCGGTGCCGCGGTCGAGGGCGGCGACGTCGCCGACGAAAAGATCGAGGAGGCCATGAAGGCCATTCAGCGGATGGTGAAGTCCTGAACCGGACATCCGCGGGAACGTCAGGCCTCAGAGGCCTCGTTCTCCCTCTCCTTCCCCCGGTCCAGTAACTCCCGCCCGCGTTCCAGGGCGGGCAGGTAGGTATCGGCGGACACCCCTGCCAGATCATCGAGCATGCTGCGCAGCTGGTCCGGGATCATCGCCGACCCCGCGCCGTAGTGGTGGATCTCCCGGATGACCTCGTCGAGCATCTCCGTGATGTGCTGGGATTGATGCACCACCCGCACCCGACGGTCATCGCCTGCGATATAGGGGCTGGGTTCGACGGTGGTGACCAGATAGCGGAAGACCCGGTGGATCTCATGGATGCACCGGACCGCGGTAGCCGGGTCGTTGACGCCCGCGGACAAGGCGCGGTCGGCGATGTCGGCAAGTTGGCGGAAACCGAAGGCCAGGTCCTGGCGAAGTTCCCGCTCCGCGCGCACCTCCACCGCCGCGCACAGCGCCTTCCGGTCCCGGTCGCTGAGTTCCCTGTCCCCCCCCCCACACACGCAGCAACGGCTGGCCGGCCACGAGATAATCCCCCACCCGACGGTCGACGGTGATCACGGCTTCATGTTCTTCTGCCCAGGACACCAGTTTCCGGTAATCGACCCACACCAGAGAACCATGGCTGTCCGCGGGGATCTCCTCCCGCGGGTCGCCGGGCCGCGGGGACCAGGTTGGCCCCTGTGCCCGGCCGGCCTCCTCAATCTGCAGGGGGTAGAGCCGTTCCGCCACTTTCATGGCCTCCCCGCCGATCTCAGAGATGGCGTTGGACACGTGCATGGAGGAGGTGATGTGGCGGATGAAGGCCAGGAAGAAACCCAGGCAACCGAGCACCAGCAGAAATGCGACCGTCACCGACAGCCGGGGAACGAACCCGTCGAGCTTCTCGAAGTCGTTCCAGACGTAGCGGAGGACGGTCAGGGAGAACACAAAGGTTGCCAGGAACATCGCCAGGGTGCCCTGCACGACGCGGTTACGCAGGAATCCGTTGAGCATCCGGGGGCTGAACTGACTGTTGACCAGCTGGAGTATGACCAGGGTGTTGGCGAAGATGAGACCGGTCACCGAGATCGTGGAGGAGGCGATGGTCCCCAGAACCTCGCGGGCGGCGGAGGGGCCACCCTCGAAGACGAACTCCAGGGTGGAGCTCGGCAGCCCGCGTTCCCAGACGGGCAGGAGGGAGCCCAGGATCAGCGCGGCCAGCACGCTGGCGGCGGGAATTGCCCAGAAGGGACGCCACAACCGTTTCCAGTACGTTTCGCGGGGAACATCCGGTATGGAACCGCGTATTCGGAGACTCTCAGCCTCATCATGATTGTGGTCTTCATCATGTTCTCGCACCATTCCATTGTTACATCACGCCTGCCACCCAGGACGCCCCCTTCAGGCTCGATGATTCCCACCGAATCCATCCGGGCCCGACGACGGCTGCCGCGGCCGGTGGGGTCCCACGTCCGGGAACGGGCCCGGCGGCTTCCCTGCCGGGGGCGTATGGCAGAAGATGCCCGGTCGCCGCTTCCCGACGTGCCCCATGAACGCCGAACCCCCTGACAGCCGAGCTGTCAGGGGGTGTTGTCGGTGGGCCCAGAGGGGCTCGAACCCTCGACCTGCGGATTAAAAGTCCGTAGCTCTACCAACTGAGCTATAGGCCCTTGGGCGACGGTCCAATATCCGTCGCGCCCCAGATTCTACTTCCCCTCCCTGCGGTGAGGGAAACCACCCCTCGGTGAGTCAGGTTCCCTCGACCGTGGGGGCACCCGGATTCCGGCACCTCGACAACGTATTCCCGGGCACCGCCGCATCCCGATCAAGGTGTCCGCCCCCTCGCTGCCGCAGCGAGGGGGCGGAGCACTCAGCGGAAGGCCGACGGGTTTCTAGCCCTTCATGGAACCCTTCTCGGCCAGGTTGACATGGAAGTCGAAGGCGGTGGCCAGGTCGTGCGGGGTCTGCAGGAACTTGTTCTTCGCCGCACGCTCGTAGTACTCCTCCAGCAGCGGACGGTAGTCCGGGTGGGCCACGGCGATCATCTTCTTCACGCGGTCACGCGGAGCCAGACCACGCAGGTCGGCGAAGCCGTATTCGGTGATGATGACCATGGCGTCGTGCTCGGTGTGGTCGATGTGGGACGCGAACGGCACGATCGCGGAGATCGCCCCGTCCTTGGCCACCGACGGGGAGATGAAGGTCGACGCGAAGGCGTTGCGGGTGAAGTCACCGGAGCCGCCGATGCCGTTCATGATGCGGGTACCACCGACATGGGTGGAGTTGACGTTGCCGTAGATGTCGGCCTCGATCAGACCGTTGGAGGAGATCAGGCCCATGCGGCGGATGACCTCCGGGGAGTTGGAGATCTGCAGCGGACGCAGGACGAGGTGGTCGCGGTACTTCTTCGCCTCGGCGTTCATCTTCTCCGCGTACTCCGGCGACAGCGCGAAGGAGGTGGCGGAGGAGACGGTCATCTTGCCGGCGTCGATGAGATCCAGCATGCCGTCCTGGACGACCTCGGTGTAGGCCTGGATGTTCTCGAACTTGGAGTCCAGCAGGCCCGCCATCACGGCGTTGGGTACGTTGCCCACGCCGGACTGCATGATGAATCGGTCATAGGCCAGACGGCCCGCGGCGACCTCGGCCTCCAGGAAGTCGAGGAAGTTACCGGCGATCTGCTTCGAGATCTCGTCCGGCTCCTTGAAGGGGCTGTTGCGGTCCGGGGCGTTGGTCTCCACCACGGCGACGACCTTGTTGGTGTCGATCTGGATGTAGGTGTTGCCGATGCGGTCGCCGACGTTGTTGATCGGGATCGGGGTGCGGTTCGGCAGGTGCGGTACGCGGTAGATGTCCGCCATGCCCTCGAGGTCGAGCGACTGCCACTCGTTGACCTCGAGGATGACCTTGTCGGCCTCCTCGAGGTACTCGATGTTGTTTCCCACACCGGAGGACGGGATGAGATGGCCCTCCTCGGTGATGCGGGTGACCTCGATGACGGCGACGTCGATGTTGCCGAAGAAGCCCTGCTCGACCTGCAGGCCGGAGTGGGACAGGTGGATGTCCTGGTACTTCATCTCGGCACTGTTGACCTTGCCGCGCATGATCGGGTCCGACTGGTAGGGCATGCGGTAATTGATCGCGTCGGCCTCGGCCAGCACGCCGTCACAGTCCGGGGCGGTCGATGCGCCGGTCAGGACGTTGATCTTGAACTCGTCACCCTTGGAGTGGAACTCCTTGGCCTTGTCGGCGATGGCGGTGGGCAGCGCCTTGGGGTAGGCCGCACCGGTGAAGCCGGACATGCCGACCGTGTCACCGTTGTTGATGAACTGGGCCGCCTCATCGGCGGACATCAGCTTGGAGCGCAGCTCGGAGTTCGCAATCCGGTCAGTCATTGAGTGTCACCTCGGGTCGTGTTTACTGTCGGGTAATCGGGCACCCGCCGTGCGCCGGTCGCCCTGACGTAAAAGGCACGTCAGAGCACATGGTCCACACAGTGAGTGTCATCACTATCCATTGTGACTTGTGATTAGGTTCCGCGCCAGCGATTGGCATGACATCCCATGGCCGAGGTGCGGGAATTTCACCCCGAACAGCGTCTATCCCCCACCCCAGGCTCCCCCCGTTCGCGTTGTCCTCCACCCCTGCCGGCCCCTCAGGGCGTCGGCACGCGGTCATCGGAAAGCAGAAACCGGAGGTTGCGCGGGGCAACCTCCGGTTCCGTGTCAGTCATGCGCTGGTGTTCAGCCCTTCATGGAACCCTTCTCGGCCAGGTTGACGTGGAAGTCGAAGGCGGTGGCCAGGTCGTGCGGGGTCTGCAGGAACTTGTTCTTCGCCGCACGCTCGTAGTACTCCTCCAGCAGCGGACGGTAGTCCGGGTGCGCGATGGAGATCATCTTCTTCACGCGGTCGCGGGGCGCGAGGCCACGCAGGTCGGCGTAGCCGTACTCCGAGACGATGACCATGGCGTCGTGCTCGGTGTGGTCGATGTGGGACGCGAACGGCACGATCGCGGAGATCGCGCCGTCCTTGGCCACGGACGGGGTGATGAAGGAGGAGATGTAGCCGTTGCGGGTGAAATCGCCGGAACCGCCGATGCCGTTCATGACTCGGGTGCCGCCCACGTGGGTGGAGTTGATGTTGCCGTAGATGTCGGCCTCGATCAGGCCGTTGGAGGCGATGAGCCCGACGCGGCGGATGACCTCCGGGTGGTTGGAGATCTGCTGCGGGCGCAGGACGATCTGCTCGCGGTACTTCTTGGCCTCGGCGTTCATCTTCTCCGCGTACTCCGGCGACAGCGCGAAGGAGGTGGCGGAGGCGACCGTCATCTTGCCGGCGTCGATGAGATCGAGCATGCCGTCCTGGATGACCTCGGTGTAGGCCTGGATGTTCTCGAACTTGGAGTCCAGCAGGCCCGCCATCACGGCGTTCGGGACATTGCCGACGCCCGACTGCATGATGTAGCCGTCGTAGGTCAGGCGGCCGGCGGCGACCTCGCCCTCGAGGAAGTCGAGGAAGTTGCCGGCGATCTGCTTCGAGATCTCGTCGGCCGGCTTGAACGGCGCGTTGCGGTCCGGGGCGTCCGTCTCGACGACCGCGACGACCTTGTCCGTGTCGATCTGGATGTGGGTGGTGCCGATGCGGTCGCCGACGTTGTTGATCGGGATCGGGATGCGGTTCGGCAGCTTCGGCATGCTCCAGATGTCGTGCATGCCCTCCAGGTCGAGGGACTGCCAGGAGTTGACCTCGATGATGATCCGGTCGGCGGCCTCGAGGTACTCGAGGTTGTTGCCCACGGCCGAGGACGGGATGAGATTGCCGTCCTCGGTGATGCGCACGGCCTCGATGACGGCGGCATTGACCTTGCCGAAGAAGCCCTGCTCCACGTACAGGCCCGAGTGGGACAGGTGGATGTCCTGGTACTTCATCTCGCCGGCGTTGATCTTGTTCCGCATGATCGGGTCCGACTGGTAGGGCATGCGGTAGTTGACGGCGTCGGCCTCGGCCAGCACACCGTCGGCGTCCGGGGCGGTGGAGGCGCCGGTGAAGACGTCGATCTTGAAGTCCTCGCCCCTGCCGTGGATCTCACGGGCCTTGGCGGCGATGGCTGACGGCAGCGCCTTCGGGTAACCGGCGCCGGTGAAACCGGACATGCCGACCGTGTCGCCGTGGTTGATGAACTGGGCCGCCTCATCGGCGGACATGACCTTCGAGCGCAGCTGCGCGTTCGCGATCCGGTCAGACATCTAAGACCTCCTTGTAAGCGGGTCCCGGCACCTTCGTGGGGTCCGGACCCGATCCATCCAGTGTTCGTGGCGTTCATAACCCCGCCCCGATTCGGAATGTCGATTCCGGGCAGGTGGTTAAGTGACCCTAAACATATTATCTAAGCCACTTTCCGTCCCGGCGCGGAGGTCGCCCACTCGGGCCCAGGGCAGGCCCGCGACGGGTTTGGGATCTCCGCCCCAGGCGACGACAATGGGCACCGTGACTCTGACAATCGGATCCCTGAGGTTGAACTCGCCCGTCGTCCTCGCCCCCATGGCCGGCGTGACGAACGTGGCGTTCCGCACCCTGTGCCGGGAGCAGGAGATCGAACGCACCGGCACCGTCTCCGGGCTCTACGTCTGCGAGATGGTCACCGCCCGCGCCCTGGTGGAGCGCAACAAGAAGACGCTCCACATGACGACGTTCGCCCCCGACGAGAACCCGCGCTCGCTGCAGCTGTACACGACCGATCCGAAGTACACCTACGAGGCGGCGAAGATGATCGTGGACAACGACATGGCCGACCACATCGACATGAACTTCGGCTGCCCGGTGCCGAAGGTCACCCGCCGCGGCGGCGGCTCCGCCATCCCCTACAAGCGCCGCCTGTTCGGCAATATCGTGGCCGCCGCCGTGCGCGCGACGGAGGGCACGGACATTCCGGTGACGGTGAAGTTCCGCGTCGGCATCGACGACGAGCACCACACGCACCTCGACGCCGGGCGCATCGCCGTGGAGGAGGGTGCGGCCGCCGTGGCCCTGCACGCCCGCACGGCCGCCCAGCGCTACTCGGGCGAGGCGGACTGGAACGAGATCACCCGTCTGGTCGAGCACCTCGACGGCTCCGGCGTGCCGGTGCTCGGCAACGGCGACATCTTCGCTGCCTCGGACGCCCGCGCCATGATGGACGCCACGGGCTGCGACGGCGTCGTCGTCGGCCGTGGCTGCCTGGGCCGGCCCTGGCTGTTTGCGGAGCTGTCCGCCGAGCTGCGCGGCGAGCCGGTCCCCGCCGAGCCGACCCTGGGCGAGGTCACCCGCATCATCACCCGTCACGCCGAGCTGCTGGCCGCCCACGACGGCGAGGACCACGCCAGCCGCGACCTGCGCAAGCACATGGGCTGGTACCTGCGTGGCTTCCCCGTCGGCGGCGAGCTGCGCGCGAACCTCGCCCGCATCACCTCACTGGCCGAGCTGCGCGAGATCCTCGCCCCCTGGGCGGAATCCGAGGTCCGGGCCGACGACGCCGAGGGCGCCCGCGGACGGAAGGGCTCCCCCGCCAAAGTCGCGCTGCCCGACGGCTGGCTCGACGACCCGGAGGACGAGACCGTCCCCGAGGGCGCCGAGATCATGCATTCCGGCGGCTGATCCCGCGATTTCCCCGGCCCTCCCCGTTGCTTCAGCGGGCGGTGCTCCCATGGTCACATTAAGATGAGAGTATGCGCACCGCCTACCGTGAAGACCTGGACTCTTTCGCACACGACCTGATCGTCATGTGCGACTCCGTCCAGACGATCATGTCCAAGGCATCCCACGCCCTGCTCGGGGCCTCCCTGCAGGCGGCGGAGGAGGCCCTCTCCATGGCCGATGAGCTCGAGGAGATCCGCGTCCGGTGCGAGGAGCGGGCGGTTGAGCTCCTCGCCCTGGAGGGTCCCGTCGCCCGGGATCTGCGTCAGGTGATCTCCTCCATCTACATCGTCGAGGACTTCAACCGCATGGCCGCCCTGGCCATGCACGTCGCCAAGGCGGCCCGCCGCCGCCACCCGGAGCACGCGGTGCCCGAGCGGATGGCCGGCTACTTCACGGAGATGGCCCGACTGGTCACCGAGATGGCGGAGAAGACCCGCAACATCCTCATCGACCCGAACGCCGACGCCGCCCTGATGCTCAGTGATGACGACGACGCCGTCGACGACCTCAACGACCACATGCTCGTCATGCTCACCCAGCGCGAGTGGGCGTACTCCACCCGCGAGGCCGTCGACGTGGCCCTGCTGGCGCGCTTCTACGAGCGCTACGCCGACCATTGTGTCAACGTCGCCGCCCGCATCGTCTATCTGACTTCGGGGCTGAACCCGGATGAGTACCTGGCGAAGCGCGAACGCGACGAGGCGGAGGCCGACATCGCGCGCCGCTTCGAGGAACTGGAACGGCAGTTCTCCCACCGCCGGGAGTAGCCGCCCGCCGGAGCCGGCAGCTCAGAGTCGTTCCAGCTCGACCGGGTAGTGCTCCCAGCCGCCCACCGGGTGCACCCCGCGGCTCGCGCCGCCCGCGCCGTCGTCACCGGTTCCCTCGGCGGGCCACACCGTGGCCGCCTTCAGCAGCTCCTCGATGAATGCCCGGATCTCCAGGATCGACAGCGGCTTGCCGGGGCACACGTGCGGCCCCGTCCCCCACACGAGATTCTTCCCGGCGTTGCCCTCGGGGTCGAAGGCCTCCACGTCACGGAAGGCCTCGGGGTCACGGTTGGCGGCGGTCCAGTGGATGCGCACCCGCTGTCCCTCCGGCAGCTCCACCCCCGAGAGGGTGACCGGGCAGGTGGTCACGCGCCGGTTGGAGACGAATGGGTTGTCGACGCGCAGCAACTCGTCGACGACCGCGGTGAACTCGGCGTCGGAGACCCCGAAGCGCAGGTGTTCCTGCAGCGCCAGGTTCTCCGTCAGGCCGTGGAGGACCACCCCGATGCAGCGGGCCACGGAGCCGAGGTCGCCGGCTGTCCAGTTGCGCAGGATGGAGACGATCTCCGCAAACTCCAGCTTCCGCCCCAGGCTGGTGTCGTGGACGAGTTCGGCGGTGACGTCGTCGAAGCGGTCGGGGGCCTCGAGCCTGGGTCGGACGACCTCGGCGATGATGTCGTCGAACTCCTCGGCCACGGCCGCGGTGCGGGAGCGGTCCCTGGAGCGGGTGGCCGCGGAGTTCTCGGCGATCCAGGCCAGCAGCCGCTCCTCGAGCTCCGCCGGCCAGCCCAGCCAGGCGCGCATCGCCCGCACCGCGAACGTCGCCCCCAGATCGTCGACCGCATCCACCCGGGCGGTGCGGCCGGTGAGGAAGTCGTCGACCACCGCGCGGGCGACGTGGCGGAACGGCTCCCCGTACTCCGCAACGACGTCGGGCGCCAGATAGCGGTCGAGCAACCGGCGGAAGCGGATGTGCTCCCGGCCGTCGAGACCGTTGGGGATCTGCAGATGCGCCGAGACCGCCGAGCTGAAGGTCTCCGCGTCCTCGGCCACCCGGACCACCTCGGCGTGGCCTGCGACGAGGATCTCGCCGTCGGAGGCGGGGACGACCGCTCGGCGACGCCCGCCCCTCCCCCGCGCGACAGGTCTCTGCTCAGTGGCCAGCAGCTCATCACCGAAGTCCCGGGGGTCACGGCCGGCCGGGTCGACGGGAGCCTCGGCGGGCGCGGCGTTGTCGGTGCTCACTGTGTCTCCCTCACTTGTTGCTCCGTGGACGATCCGCTCCCCAGCCTAGGGGAAACGGGGAATTCTTCCCCCGCAACGGCGGCAGGCCCGCAGCGCGGGGTGCGCTGCGGGCCTGCGGTTCATCGGGGGCGTCGGATTATCCGAAGCGGCCGGCGATGTAGTCCTCGGTCTCCTTCTGGTCCGGGTTCTCGAAGATCTTCTTCGTGTCACCAAACTCGACGAGGCGACCCGGCTTGCCGGTGGCCTCGAGGGAGTAGAAGGCGGTCTTGTCGGACACCCGGGCAGCCTGCTGCATGTTGTGCGTCACGATGACGATGGTGAAGTCCTCCTTGAGCTGGTGGATGAGATCCTCGACAGCCAGGGTGGAGATCGGGTCGAGAGCGGAGCAGGGCTCATCCATGAGCAGCACCTCGGGCTCGACGGCGATGGCGCGGGCGATGCACAGACGCTGCTGCTGGCCGCCGGAGAGGCCGCCGCCCGGCTTGTCGAGGCGGTCCTTGACCTCCTCCCAGAGGTTGGCGCCGCGCAGGGAGCGCTCGGCGACCTCACGGAGCTTCTTCTTGTTCTTCTCGCCGGAGAGCTTCAGGCCGGCGACGACGTTGTCCTCAATGGACATGGTCGGGAACGGGTTGGCCTTCTGGAAGACCATGCCGATGGTGTTGCGGACGGAGACCGGGTCGACCTTCGGGCCGTAGATGTCCTCCCCGTCGAGGAGGACATTGCCCTTGACGTAGGCACCGGGAATGACCTCGTGCATGCGGTTGAGGGTGCGCAGCACCGTGGACTTGCCGCAGCCGGACGGGCCGATGAAGGCGGTCACGGCCTGAGCCGGGACCTCGAGGTTGACGTTCTGGACGGCGTGGAAGTCGCCGTAGTAGATGTTGACGTCGTTGAGGGAGAGCTTGGACATCAATTACTCCTGTGAGCTGTGGGGATGTGTTCGTCGTGATCCGGGGCGCAGCGCCCGCCGGGGGCGCTACTGCTTGACCGAGAACCGGGCGGAGATGAGGCGGGCGCCGATGTTGAGGAGGGCGATGATGAGGACCAGGGTGAGGGCGGCGCCCCACAGCTTGTCCAGCACGGCCGGGGAAGTGCCGGCCTTGTACATGTCGAGCATCATCAGCGGCAGCGAGGACTGCGGGCCCTCCATCGGGTTCCAGTTCATGGTCTGGGTGGAGCCGACGAGGATCAGGACCGGGGCGGATTCGCCCATGACGCGGGCGATCGCCAGCATGATGCCGGTGACGATGCCGGACAGCGCGGTCGGCAGCACGATCTTGGCGATGGTCTTCCACTTCGGCACGCCCAGGGCGTAGGAGGCCTCGCGCAGGTCCATGGGGACGACGCGGAGCATCTCCTCGGTGTTGCGGACGACGACCGGAACCATCAGGAGCACCAGCGACAGGGCGACGGCCATGCCGGAGCGCTCGAACCCGAAGAGGGTGATCCAGGTGGTGAAGATGAACAGGGCGGCGACGATCGACGGGACACCGGTGAGGATGTCGACCATGAAGGTGGTGATGCGGCCCAGTCGGTTCCCGTTGGAGTACTCCACCAGGTAGATGGCGGTGAAGATGCCGACCGGGATGGACACGACCGAGGCGATCAGGGTCTGCATCACGGTGCCGACGATCGCGTGCAAAGCGCCGCCGCCGGGCAGATGGTAGAGCACACCCTGCTGGGACGAGGTCCACCACTCGGCGTCGAGGATGGGGCCCAGCCCACGGGAGATGACCTCCCAGAGCACCCACACCAGCGGGATCATCGCGATCGCCATGGTGAGGTACACCAGGACCGTGGCGATGCTGTCCGTGGTCTTGCGGCGACCGGAGATGTGGGAGAAGGCGGACTGGTCGGCCAGGTTCTCGGAGGCCGGGGTCACGGTGTTGACGTTGTGGGACATAGTGTTTCTCCGCCTACTTCTTGTTCACGAGAGCACGGGCGATGGCGTTGACCACGAAGGTCAGCAGGAACAGCACCAGACCTGCGGCGATGTAGGCGCCGGCGCGGATGTCATCGTTGAACTCGGGGGCCGCGTTCGCGATCGCGGTCGCGAAGGTGGTGCCACCGTCGAACAGCGAGAAACGGAACTCGGAGGACGGGGACACCACCAGGTACAGCGCCATGGTCTCACCGAGCGCGCGGCCCAGGCCCAGCATGGAGCCGGAGACGTAGCCCGACAGACCGAACGGCAGCACGGTCATGCGCACAACCTCCCAGCGGGTGGCGCCGAGTGCCAGGGCGGCCTCGATCTGACCCTTCGGGGTCTGGACGAAGACCTCGCGGGCGGTGGCGGCGATGATCGGCAGGATCATCACAGCCAGGACGATGCCACCGGTGAGCACGTTGCGGCCGGTCGCGAAGGATGGGGAGTTGGCGTAGGTGGAGAAGAGGAAGAAACCACCGGCCCAGCCGTTGAGCCACTCGTAGAAGTTGGCGAGGAACGGGCCGAGAACCAGCCAGCCCCACAGGCCGTAGACGATGGACGGCACCGCGGCGAGCATGTCGACGAGGTAACCGAGCGGCTTGACGGCCCGCTTCGGGGCGTAGTTGGACAGGAAGATCGCGATGCCGAGGGCGATCGGCATGGCGATGGCCAGGGCCACCACCGAGATCAGCACGGTGACCGCGAACAGGTTCGGGATACCGAAGTACATCGCTTCGGTGTTGTTGGTGTTCCACGCGCCCGTGTAGGTGAAGAAGCCCAGGAAGCCCTCGGCGTTCCGGTTGAGGGAGGGGATGGCCCGCCAGATCAGGAACGCACCGATTGCGGCGATGAGGACGGTGATGAGGGTGGCGGAGGCAGTGGACAGGAACTCGAAGACGCGGTCGCCCGGACGCTTGACGCCGCCCGTGGTCTTGACGCCGCCGGTGTCCTCCGGTTGCTGCGTGTTGCCGATGGTGGCCACGGTGTTGGCGATCATCGGATCGCTCTGGTCGAGCATCCCCTGCTCGTCCGTGGTCTGTTTGTTGCTTGCCATGAAGCGCGATTCCTTAGAGCTTGGCGGAAATTGTTCAGTGTCGCTCGGCCACGTCCCAGGCGTGGCAGAGCCCCCGGTCGCGCCGGACGCGGGCGGGGGCATAAGGGGGAAGACGCCGACCGGGGCTTTTCCCGGTTGGCGGCCTCACACGTCACATGCAGGGCGAACCTTACTGAATGGCCTCGACGGCCGCGGTCAGACGCTCGTGGTGGGTGCCGGTGACCGGAATATAACCCAGGGCCTCCAGGTCCTCGTCCTGGGAGTCCAGGGCGACGGTCAGGAAGTCCTTGACCATGTTGGAGGTCTCCTCATCGTAACCCGCGGAACAGACGATCTCATAGGTGGTCAGGACCAGCGGGTAGGAACCCTCCTGGTTCTGGGCGAACAGGGCCTCGGTGTCGACGACCATGTTGTGCCCCTCAGTCTGGAACTCGAGGGCGTCCAGGGCGGTGCCGACGTTCTCAGCGTTCAGCTCGACCGGGCCCGACCCGAAGTCCAGGTTGGCGATGCCCAGACCCTGCTGCTGCGCGAAGCCGGACTCCACGTAAGTGATGCCACCGTTGATGGCGGCGACCTCGTTGGCCACACCGTTGGAGCCGTTGGCCCCGGCACCGACCTCGGTCGGGAAGTTCTGGCCCTCGGTGTCCCAGTCGTCCGGGGCGGCGGTGTTCAGGAACTGCTGGAAGTTGTCGGTGGTGCCGGACTCATCCGAACGGTAGACCACGGAGATCTCGGTGTCCGGCAGCTCGACACCCTCGTTCTCGGCGGCGATGGTCTCGTCGTTCCAGTTCGTGATCTCGCCGTTGAAGATCTTGGCGACGGTCGGGATGGAAAGGCTCAGGTTCTCATCGACGCCCTCGAGGTTGTAGGCGATGGCGACCGGGCCGATGACGAAGGGCAGGTGCCAGGCCTCGTTGCCGCCGCAACGCTCGGCGGCCGGCTCGACCTGGTCCTCGGACAGCGGGGAGTCGGAGCCGGCGAAGTCGACCTGGCCGCCGACGAAGTTGGTGCGGCCGGAGCCGGAGCCGGAGGGGGTGTAGGCGAGGGAGGCGTCGCCGCCGGTGGCCTCCTGGTACTTGATGTTGAAGTAATCCATCGCGTTCTGCTGGGAGGAGGCACCCTCACCAACGAGCTGGCCGGTGGTGCCGGAGAGTCCGGAGGCGGAAGCGTCGCCGGAGCCGTTGGAGGCGGTGGTCTCGGTGGAGCCGTTGCCGCTCTCGTCGCCACAGGCGACGAGAGCGGCGGAACCGGCGGCCACGATGCCCAGGACAGCGGCGGTGCGCTTGAAGTTGCGAATCACGGAAAAACCTTTCCTCTGCAGATCATCGGTTGGAAATCCGAGCAACGCCGAGTCCCCGCGAGGGGCGCCGAGGAGGTCGGCGGCAGGCACGGGTCCGCCCCGCCACAAACGACAGTGTTGCTCACAGGGGGTAAACCTAGGCGCTGGACGTAACCGACTGGGGCCCAAATGGTGAACGACCGGTTAACACTGAGTCATCTTTGAAAGAACAACTGGTCTCCCGGCGGAAATCTGAGACACGCGTCACTGATTTGCGTATACTGCGTGCTCTTCCGCCACCGTGAAGCCCAGCTTCCCGTAGGCCCGGACCGCCGGCTCATTGTCCGCCTCCACATAGAGGATGACGCGGTCCGCACCCTTCCGCACCATGTGGGACAGACCCACGCGCAGCAGCGGATCCCCCAGCCCCCGGCCCCGGAAGTCGGAGGCCAGTCCCACGACGTAGACCTCGCCGAAGGCCGGGGTGGACTCGGCGTGCCACTTCGTCCAGTGGAATCCGGCGAGCGGTGGGACGCCGTCGCCGTCCGCGCCCGCCAGGGCGGGCCCGTCGGGCCAGAGGAACAGCACGTCCTCCTCCGAGAACCACTCCGCCTCGGTGGCCCGCCGCAGCCGGGCCAGATCCCAGCCGCCCTGTTCGGGGTGCCAGGAGAAGGCCTCGTTGTTGGCCTTCAACCAGGCCTGCTCGACGGTGAGACGGCCGAAACGTTCCGCGGAGACCCGCAGGTTGGCGGCGGTGACGGCGTCATGGCCCTCATACTCGGCCGCGGCGGCCAGCGCCGGCCCCTCGATGGCCATCACCAGCAGGCGGCGGGTCACACGCCGCCCGTCGGCGGCCGCCAGCGCCTGCGCGCCGGGGAGGTTGCCGTGCGCCCAGACCTCGACGCCCCCCAGCTCGCGCAGCAGGGCGGTGCCGATACCGCGGCGTCGGGAAGCGGGGGCGACGACCATCTCAGCGGTGAGTCCGTCGACCGCGGCGACGCCTGCGGGCCGGTTGTCCTCGACGGCCAGCAGGTGCCGGTGGCCCAACCGGGCGTCGGTCAGGCCGAGCAGGAACTGTTCGGACAGCGGCGCCACGCCGTCCGCGTTCCCGGCCTCGGCGGCGAGCTCCGCGACACGGGCCGCCAGGTCCGGGTGATCGGGCAGGGACAGGGTCTGAATCTCCATGCGCCCCAGACTATCGGGTACATATAGATGGGTGTTTGTACCGCGCATTCCCCTCGCCCTCGTCACGGTCGCCGCGGTGATCGGTGGGGCGGGCTGGTTCACCGACTCCGTGGCCGCCCTGCGTGTGGAACGGGCCATCTCCCGGGAGGTGGAGGAGAACTCCCGCCTCGACATGAGCCCGTCGGTCTTCGTCGGCGGCGCCCCCTACCTGCAGGCGCTGGTCACCGGGGAGATCCCCCGGTTGAGCGTCGACGCGCTCGACGTCAACGTCGAGGGTCTCGGAATGGTCAACGCCAGTACGTCCGTCGCCGGTCTGCTGGTCGAGCCGGGGCAGGTGTTCAGCGGTGAGATCGAGGGTGCGCCCGCGGAGCTGATCTCGCGGACCATCAGCCTGGACGGTGTCTCCCTGGGGCGGTTGCTCGACATGACGGACCTGGACATCGCCAACCCCTACAACATCTCCCCCACGGGCGGGGTGTCCTCGGAGGCGCAGATGACCGGCACGCCCCCGGGTTTCGACGCCCCCGTCACCGTCATCGTCGATCTGCGCCTGGTCGGCCCCATGTTCCACCTGACCCCGCGGGCGCTGGTCGACGTGCCCGAGGAACTGGCCGACCGGGCGCGGGAGGCGTTCACCTACTCATTGGACACCCGCCGCCTGCCGCTGTCCGGGCAGGCCTCCTCGGTCACCCTGTCGGGCGGGTCCATCTACTTCGAGGCGCAGCGCCACAACGTCACCGTGCAGGTATCCGACCTCTCCCCGCTGGACCGGACGGGCCCGGACCCGGAGGAGGACCCGGCGGACCCGCAGGCCCGGCGGATTCAGTAGATCCGCACCAGGTCGCGCAGGATCTGCCCCCAGTTACGGTGCCGGGCGGGGTAGGCCTCCTCGGGGGCGAAGACCTCGAGTGCGTCGGGGATGCTGGCGAGGTGCACCCGCCGCATCTCCCCCTCGAACTCCCCGTCGGCCTGGAACTGCTGGGGCCGAGGGCAGCTCAGGGTCACCGAACTCGCATCGTCGAACTGGACGATGCGTCGGTTGATCCAGGACGCGGGGAAGCGCTCATGTCCGAACCCGACGAGGTGGAGCACGCTGGCCGCGCCCCGCACGCCGCGAATGTCAGTCAACCCGAAGAGCCCGAGCCCCTGGTCGAAGGAGTTGCGGGGATTGGTCACCACCGGCAGCGGCCCGAGAAAGGTCCAGGGGTTGGTGTTGGAGGCCAACAGCAGCGGCACCCCGGTGAGTTCAATCCGTTCGCCCCCGGCGCTGACCGCGTCAACGTCGATGTGCGGAGGTCTGCGCCCGGCGCGGTACCACGCCCGCACCCCGACCTGTAGATAGCGCAGCGGGGTGGCGGCGAAACCCTGGTCACGGGTGCGGTCGACGTCAGCGATCACGTCGGCGTCGATGCCGAAGCCGGCATTGACGGCGAACCAGCGGTCATTCCAGGTGCCCAGGCAGATCAGTCGGCGTAGGTCGCGGCGCAGCAGATCCACCAGGGACTCGGTGGCCGCCACCGGGTCGGGCGGGAACCCGAGGGCGCGGGCGAAGACATTGGCCGAACCGGTGGGGATCACCGCGACCGCCGGCACGGCGCGGGGATCCGGACGGTCCCCGCCGACGGTGCCGAGCAGACCGTTGACCACCTCGTTCACGGTGCCGTCGCCACCGACGGCGAGCACCAGATCGACGTCGTCACGCGTCAGCCCCCGGCACATCTCCTCGGCGTGCCCCGGGCGGTGGGTGAACCGGCTGACCAGGTGCAGGCCATCGACCTGCCGAAGCAGAGGGACCACCCGGCGGAACAGGCGGTCGTTCTGACTGGTCGAATTCGGATTCGAAATCATCAGCACGCGCACATCAGCCACAATAGCCGCAGTGCGCCCGTCTTCCCTGCCGGAACGGTACGGCGACTAGGATTGAGCGCATGAATCAGGACAGAAACGACAACCCGGACACCCCCGAGAACCCGCCGTCCGACACCCCGGGCGACGCCGCCGCAGCCGGCTCCGGCGCGGCCCGGCACGAGGACACCACGCCGCAGCCCCAGTCTGAGACGCTCAGCGGCAACGACGCCGTGAACCTGGCGGCCGAGCAGTCCAAGTCCACGGCCCACCGCAACATCCCGGGTCTGGACCTGGGCGAGCTGCCGTTGCCCGATGACACGGCGAACCTGCGCCACGGCCCGAACCTGCACGACGGACTGCTGGCACTGCTGCCGCTGGTCGGCGTGTGGCGCGGCGAGGGCCAGGCGGACACCGCCGTGGACGGGCAGTACAGCTTCGGTCAGCAGATCATCTTCGCCCACGACGGCGAGAACTACCTGACCTATGAGTCGCGTATCTGGAAGATCGACCCGGAGGGCAACCCGGCGGGCCCGGATCAGCGCGAGTCCGGCTTCTGGCGCATCTCCCTCAAGGACGAGATCGAGTTCATCTGCACCCACTCCACCGGCGTGGCGGAGATCTTCTACGGCGAGCCGGTCAACGAGCGCGCCTGGCAGATCGAGTCCGCCTCCACCATGGTCACCTCGACCGGCCCGGCCGCCCTCGGCCCGGGCAAGCGTCTCTACGGCCTGATGCCCAACAACGACCTGGGCTGGGTCGACGAGCGCATGGTCGACGGCGAGCTGCGCCCGCGCATGTCCGCGCAGCTCAAGCGCGTCGCGGGCTGACCCCCGCCGCTACCGTGCCAGGGCGTCGGCGATCAGGCGCCGGATCTCGGCCTCGTTGTCCGGCGCCGGCAGCTTCCGGCCGTCGAGCGCGGTGACCCGCGCCCCCATGCGCACGGAACTGACCAGCCACACCGACTCCGCACGCAGCAGGTCGTCGACGTACAGGTCCTTCTCCTTGCAGCGCCACCCCTGCCGGCGCGCGTGCCCGAACAGCGCCGCCTGGGTGGTGCCGGGCAGGATGTCGCCGCCCGGGGTGGGCGTGCGCAGCCGACCGCCCTTCTTCACCGTCACCACGCTCGACGTCGCCCCCTCAAGCACCCGCCCCGTTTCGGCCTCGACCCAGATGACGTCGTCGAAGCCGTGGGCGTTGGCGTGGCGCAGGGCGGCCATGTTCGCCGCGTAGCTCAGCGTCTTCGCCCCCACCGTCAGCCACGGCGCGAGGGACGGCGGCGTCGGCGACGCGGTGCCGGTGGTCGCGTCCCCGACCCCGGGCAGCATCGTGTTGATGGAGTACCCGCGCGGGGCGGTCATCACCTTCACCCCGGCCTTCCGCTGCCGCAGCGTCGTCTGCGGGATGGCGCTGACGACGATCCAGGCCGAGGGGTGGCCCGTCGAGGCCCGGCCCCGCGTGTAGGTCCACACGCACCTGGCGTCCCCGTCGTTCTCGGCGTACCAGCTCTCCACCGCCTGCCGGGTGGCCTCCTCCCACTTGTCCAGATCGGGCTCCGGAAGCTCCATCAACCGCGCCGAGGCCAGGAAACGACGGGCGTGGCGCTTGAAATTCGCGGCCCTGCCCTTGCGCACCAGCAGCGTCTCGAAGACCCCGTCGCCGCGGGTGACCGCGGCGTCGTCCCAGTAGACCAGCGGCAGCGCCGGATTGTGGCGGCGGATGGAACCGCCGTAGGGCTCGACGACGAGGATGACGGGCTGGGGGTCCGCGGGAGACCGGCGGGAGGCGGAACCGGCGGTGTCGGTGGGGTCGGCAGAGTCGGCAGAGTCCATGCCATGGATTATGCCTGCTTCACCGGGCTACCATCGAGTCCGTGACTATTGAAGAACCCCTGGATCAGCAGCCCATGTACCGTTCCCCCCTCCTCGACCTCCCGGGCGCGGCGGAGGCCCGGGATGCCGACGCGACCGTCGACTCGGCCGGCGTGGCCTGGCACTACGGGAACCCGCTCGGCGAGCAACGGCTGGTGGAGACCACCACCGTGGTCGTCGACCGCTCCCACCGCCAGGTGATCAGGGTCGACGGACCGGACGCGCCGGGTTTCCTCAACAACCTGCTCTCCCAGAAGCTCGACGACGTCGCGGACGGTTTCTCCGCCTCCGCCCTGGACCTGGACATCCAGGGCCGCATCCTGCACCACACCGACGTCACCCGCGTCGGCGACGCCTTCTACCTGGACCTGCCGGCCAGCCAGGCACCGACCTTCGTCGACTTCCTGCGCAAGATGGTCTTCTGGTCCCAGGTGGAGGTCACCGAGACCGACCTGGGGGTACTCACCCTCCTCGGCGGTGACGTCGCCGTACCGGAGGAGGTCAGCGCGGTCTTCGTCCGCACCGTCGAGTGGCCGGGCACCGCCCGCCGCGACGTCGTCGTGGAGCGTGCGCGTCTCGACGTCGCCGTCGACGCCCTGCTGGCCGCCGGCGCCGCGCTCGCCGGACTGATGGCCTTCACCGCCGAGCGGGTCCGCGCCCTCGAGCCGGAGAAGGACGTCGATCTCGATCACAAGTCCATCCCGCACGAGGTGTCCGCCTGGATCGGCCGCGGCGACCGGTTCGGCGCGGTGCACCTGGAGAAGGGCTGCTACCGTGGCCAGGAGACCGTCGCCCGCGTGGAGAACCTCGGCCGCTCGCCCCGGCTGCTGGTCATGCTCCACCTGGACGGCTCCGCCCCGGAGGCCCCCGCCCCGGGTTCGGCGCTGACCTTCAACGGCCGCACCGTCGGTCGGCTCGGCACCGTGGTCCACGACTGCGACTTCGGTCCGATCGCCCTCGGTCTGGTCAAGCGCAGCGCGCTCGACTCCGGTGAGCTGATGGCCGGGGAGGTCGCCGTCTCCGTCGACCCGTCCTCGATTCCGGAGGACGAGGGCGAGAAGGCCGGCCGCGCCGCGATCGACCGGCTGCGGGGCCGTTGAGCCCGCGGGGCCGCCGGGTCATTCGGCGGCCCCGCCCCCACCCGAACTACCCCCGTTTCGTCACAGTTATCATGCAATTTCCCTATATATAGGCCTTTTAGCCTGCTCAGGGGGGCAGTGAGGAATTTTTTCACGGTTCAGGCTATTGTGTTCTACAGGAATACACACAGACGTAAAGCCGATGGGGCATCCGAATTCCCTGGATCGCCCTCACACACCTCAAGGGGGTCAGGCCATGGGTCGCGGTCGCGCGAAAGCAAAGCAGACCAAGGTTGCACGCCAGCTGAAGTACAATACACCTGAGATGGATCTGGATTCACTCCAGCGTGAGCTCGCCTCGCAGTCGTCTCCGTCTCGACGCCACTACGAGGACGCCCCCGACGATTACAGCGATGTCGAAGACCGGTACGCGGACTACGCGGACTGGAACGACGAGGACGACTCCGATGAAGGATCGCCCTACACCCGTCGCTGATCGACGGGACATATAACGCATATTCCTGCGTTAACGGCGCGTCACCACTCTTTCCCCCGGAAAGAACGGTGCCGCGCCGTTGGCGTTTCCACGGTTCGCCCGCCTGCGATTCGCCCGTCTGCGATTCAGCCGCAGGGACACCGGGACGGGACCGCGGGGTCCGCCCCGGTCCGGGGATCAGAAACCGGGGTGGTCGCCCAGGAGCACGGCGCGCTCGTCGTCGGCGTCGGTGGCCTGGCGGACGGTGCCCAGCTCCCAGCAGTCGATGTGCCGGGCGGTCAGCATGGCCAGTGCCCGGTCGCGGTCCTGCAGGGAGACGACGGCGACCATGCCCACGCCCATGTTGAAGGTCTTCTCCATCTCCTCGCGGCTGACGCGGCCGAGCGCGGAGATGGTGCGGAAGATCTGGGCCGGGGTCCAGGTGTTGCGGTGCATCTCGGCCACCAGGCCCTCGGGCAGGACGCGGGCGAGGTTGCCGGCCAGTCCGCCGCCGGTGACGTGGCAGAAGGTACGGACCTCGCACTCCGCGGCGAGCGCCAGGCAGTCCTTGGCGTAGATGCGGGTCGGCTCGAGCAGCTCCTCACCCAGGGTGCGGCCGAGCTCCTCGACATAACCGTCGAGCGGCAGGCCGGCCTTCTCCAGCAGGACGTGGCGGGCCAGGGAGTAGCCGTTGGAGTGCAGGCCGGACGAGGCCATGCCGATGAGCACGTCACCGGAACGCACCCGGTCCGGGCCGAGCAGATCCGCGGCCTCGACGACGCCGACGGCGGTGGCGGAGACGTCGTACTCGTTCTCCCCCATCACCCCGGGGTGCTCGGCGGTCTCGCCGCCCAGCAGGGCCGCGCCCGCCTGGACACAGCCCTCGGAGATGCCGGAGACGATCTCCGCGACCTTCTCGGGCACGACCTTGCCGATGGCGATGTAGTCCTGGAGGAACAGCGGCTCGGCGCCGCAGACGACGAGATCGTCGACGCACATGGCCACCAGGTCGATGCCGATGGTGTCGTGCTTGTCCATGGCCTGGGCGACGGCCAGCTTGGTACCCACCCCGTCGGAACCGGCGGCCAGCAGCGGCTCCTCGTACTTGCCCAGCGCGAACAGGCCGGCGAAACCGCCGAGCCCGCCGCGGACCTCCGGACGGGTGGCCTTCTTGGCCAGCGGCGCGAACAGCTCGACGGCCCGGTCACCGGCCTCGATGTCGACGCCGGCGGCGGCGTAGGAGGCGCCCTCCCCGGCAGGGTCGGCGGAGAGGTTCTCGTTCTCGCTCATGGTCGTGTCACTTTCCTTCGTCGGCGGGGGTTACTGGGCGGGTTGGGCGGCATCGCCCGAGGCGTCGAGCCTGGTGTGCTGCAGCTTGGCCACCAGTTCCGCGTTCGGGTTTCCGGCGGGCAGGCCAAGCTCGTAGTCGCCGGAGAAGCAGGCGGTGCACAGCTCGTGCCGGGGCTGCTCGGTGGCCTCCACCATCTGGTCGATGGAGACGAAACCGAGGGAGTCCGCGCCGATCGCCCGGCGGATCGACTCGACGACCGCGGCCTCGTCCTGGTTGTCACCGGCGTTGGCGATCAGCTCGCCCGGGCTGGCGAAGTCGATGCCGTAGAAGCACGGCCACTTCACCGGCGGGGAGGCGATGCGCACGTGCACCTCCGCCGCACCGGCCTCGCGCAGCATGCGGATCAACGCCCGCTGGGTGTTGCCGCGGACGATGGAATCGTCGACGACGATCAGTCGCTTGCCGGCGATGACCTCGCGCAGCGGGTTGAGCTTCAGGCGGATGCCGAGCTGGCGCAGCGTCTGGGAGGGCTGGATGAAGGTGCGGCCGACGTAGGCGTTCTTGACCAGGCCCTGCCCGAAGGGGATGCCGGACTCGCGGGCGTAGCCCACCGCCGCCGGGGTGCCGGACTCGGGCACCGGCATGACCAGGTCGCCCTCGGCCGGGTACTCCCGGGCCAGGCGGCGGCCGATCTCGATGCGGGTGGCGTTGACGGACCGGCCGCGGATGTCCGTGTCCGGGCGGGCGAGGTAGACGTACTCGAAGACGCAACCCTTGTGACGGGTCTCCGCGAAGCGCTCGGTGTGCACTCCGGACTCGTCGATGGCGACGAGTTCACCCGGCTCGACCTCGCGGACGAAGGAGGCGCCGACGATGTCGAGGGCGCAGGTCTCCGAGGCGACGACCCAGCCGCGCTCGAGGCGGCCGAGCACCAGGGGGCGCACGCCGTGGGGGTCGCGGGCGGCGTAGAGGGTGTGCCCGTCGGTGAAGGTCAGGCAGAACGCGCCCCGCACGCGCGGGAGCAGCCGACGGGCCGACTCCAGGACCGAGGTACCCTCGGTGACGGAGTGGGCCAGCAGCGCGCTCATCACCGCGGTGTCGGAGGAGGCGTGCTTGGGGCTGAGCAGCTTCTGCTCGACCGCCTCGTCACGCAGCTCGCGGAAGTTGACCAGGTTGCCGTTGTGGCCGAGCGCCACGTCGGTCCCGTCCGGGGAGGTGCGGAACATGGGCTGCACGTTGTCCCAGTCCGCGCCGCCGGCCGTCGAGTAGCGGGTGTGCCCGATGGCGATGTCGCCCTGCAGGGCCCCGAGGGAGGGCTCGTCGAAGATCTGGGAGACCAGCCCGGTGTCCTTGAAGACGACGATGCGGTCACCGTCGCCGACGGCGATGCCGGCGGCCTCCTGGCCACGGTGCTGGAGGGCGAAGAGCCCGAAGTAGGTCAGTTTGGCGACATCCTCGCCTGGGGCCCAGACGCCGAAGACGCCGCACTCCTCACGGGGCTCCTGCTCGCCGCGGTCGTCATAGGGCGAGTGATCCGCGGGTGCGCTGGTCGAATCGGTCCGGGAACGGTCCTTGAGTACCACGTGCACAACCTTAGTCGGTTACCCCCTGCAAACTAATAACCGGCAGCCAGCGGGCCACCTCCCCCGCCCGGGAACCGGAGGCGTCCACCGCTCCCGTGGCGATCGCCTCCGGCAGGCTCGTCTGCCCCGTGGCCAGCCGCAACCAGGTCAACGCATCCGTCTCCACCACGTTGGGCGGGGTGCCGCGGGTGTGGCGCGGGCCCTCGATGCACTGGACAGCCACGAACGGGGGAATCCGCACCTCGACGCTGCTGCCCGGCGCGTCCCGGGCGAGCGTGCGGGCGGTGAGCTTCACGGCGTCGGCAAGCGGCTTCCGCGGCGGCTTATCGACGCCGTCGGGGTCGCGGATCCAGTCCCGGACCGCATCGACGGCGGCGCGGGTGGCGGCGGGGTCGACAGTCTTGCTCATGCGGGCCGATCCTAGCGCCCCCGGCGTATGACGTGCGTTAAGGTTGGCGGAAACACTGCCCTTGTTCGCCCTGAGAAAGTCTGTCCGCATGTCGACCGAAACCAAGTCCCCGGAGGTCACCCTCCGCTTCCTCGCCGCGCCCACGGACGTGCTCATGGCCGGCTCCCACGGTGTGGGCGGCGGCCGCGTCCTCGAGTGGATCGACAAGGCGGCCTACGCGTGTGCCACCCAGTGGTCCGGCACCTACTGCGTGACCGCCTACGTCGGTCACATCCACTTCACCCGCCCCATCCCGTCGGGTCACATGGTGGAGGTCCGTTCCCGGATCGCGATGACCGGCCGGTCGTCGATGCACATCGTCAACGAGGTGTTCTCCGCCGATCCCCGCGAGGGTATCTACACCCGCGCCTGCGACTGCCTGGTCATCTTCGTGGCCAAGGACACCGCCACCGGCAAGTCCCAGGCGGTGCCCCCCTTCGAGCCGTCGACCGACGAGGAGCGCCGCGTCCTCGAGGCCGCCCTGACGCGCATCGACCTGCGCAAGGCCATCGAGGCGGAGATGGAGAAGCAGACCTACGACGGCCCGTCGGACGCCCCACGGGTCATCCACCGTTTCCTGGCCAAGCCCACGGACATCAACTGGGGCGGCAAGGTCCACGGCGGCACCGCCATGGAGTGGATCGACGAGGCGGGCGCCGCCTGCACCATGGAGTGGTCGGGGGAGCACACCGTCGCCGTCTACGCCGGGGGCATCCGCTTCTACAAGCCGATCTCCATCGGTGACCTCATCGAGGTCGACGCCCGCATGATGCGCACCGACAACCGCTCGATGCAGATGTCCGTCCACGTGCGCTCGGGCAGCCCCCGCGGGGGCCGGGAGAATCTGGCCACCGCCATCCACGCGACGGTGACCTACCTCAGCGTGGACATCGACGGCAATCCCCTGCCGGCCCGCCAGTTCACCCCGCGCACGGAGGAGGACATCCGCCTGGCCGAGCACGCGACGACGCTGCGTGAGCTGCGCGCCGAGTACACGCCCGTGCCGCTGGTCATCCCCGCGTCCTCGAGCTACAGCATCTAACGACGCGGGCCCCGGCGGGCGGAGGAGGGTCAGCCCAGGAACTGCCCGCCGAGCATGCCCGCGGCCAGCAGCAGCATGGCGGTGCCCGCCACCCCGGTGAGAATCCGGGAGGCACGGTCGCTGCCCGCGAGCACCTTCCGGGCGAACAGACCCAGCAGCGAGTAGGCGCACATCGCCGAGGCGATGAACACCAGGCCCAGGGTGAACAGCTGCGCCCCCGGCGGCCAGGCCGCCGCGGGGACGACGAACTGGGGCAGCAGGGCGACGAACGCCATGACCCCCTTCGGGTTCAGGCCGCTGACGGCCGCGCCCTGCAGCAGCACCCTCAGCCGACCGGGGACGGGCGCGGGCGTCGTCACTCGGGTGGCGGGGGTGGTCGCGGTGGCCGTCACAGTGCCGCCGACGCCGCCGTGGTGCGGCACCGCCTCCTCCCCCGCGGCGGGCGCGGACTCTGCCACCGGCGCGGGGCTGTCCAACGGTGCAGAACCGTCCACCGGTGCGGGAGTGTCCACCGGTGCGGAACCGTCCACCGGTCCCCGCAGCGCCGAGCGGAGCATCGACCAGCCGATCTTCACCAGAATGAGGGCGCCCACCACGGTGATGGCGGTGAGCACCGCCGGGTGCGAGGCGACGACGGCGCCGAGTCCGGCGGCGACCACGGTGGTCAGCCCCAGGTAACCGAGGGCGATGCCGGTCAGCGGGACGGCGATGCCGCGCCCGCGCAGCACCTGCCCGAGGACGAAGGCCCAGTCGGGGCCGGGGGTCACGACGAGCAGCAGGCACAGGGCCCAGAAACTGAGCAGAACGGTCGCCTCCACGGCGCCCCCCTTTCTCCCGGTGGTGAGGATGCCGTCATCGTGCCTGTTCAGCGGCGGTACGGAAAATACCGGCGTTTCACGTCATTGACGTGGTTTTTCCCGCGGCCTGTGCAAGAATCCGTCACATGGATGCCATTGACCGGAAGATTCTGGCGCTCGTGCAGGAGAATGCGCGGATCACCGCCGCTGAGCTGTCCCACCACACCGGGGTGTCGTCGTCGACCTGCCTGCGGCGGCTGCGCGCACTGGAGAACGGGGGCGTGATCGAGGCGTTCCACACGCGGGTGAATCCGGCGGCGGCGGGCTTCGGGATGCAGGTCACGGCCTTCATCACTCTCGGCCGGGAGGACCGGGCCACGGTCGCGGCGCTGGAGGAGGAGATCGCGGCGATCCCCGAGGTGCTCACCGCCGAGCGGCTGTTCGGCGACCCCGACTTCCTGGTCCGGCTCGTGGCCCGGGATCTGGCGGACTACCAGCGCATCCGCGACGACCGCCTGGGCACGCTGCCCGGGGTGGAGAAGATCAACTCGACGCTCGTGATGCGCTCGGTGGTCCGGGACCGGCCGCTGCCCCTGCCGCTGGACTGACCCGCGCCGAGGTCCGGAGCTAGCCCTGCACCACGACGATCCACACCGCCACCAGGTGGATGATGGCGGCGACGATGGTCGTGGCGTGGAAGTACTCGTGGTAGCCGAACATGCGGGCGTTGCGGCCCGGCCAGCGGAAGCCGTAGATCAGCGCACCGAGGGAGTAGACGACGCCACCGATGAGCAGCAGCCACACGACCAACGGCCCGGCGTTCGACCACAGCTGCGGGATGAGCGGCACGATCAACCAGCCGAGCACCAGATAGACCGCCACCGCCAGCCAGCGCGGGTGGGCGATCCAGACGAGGTTGAGCACCACGCCGGCCAGGGCCCCCACCCAGGCGGTGGTGAGCATCCACGTCGCCGTCCTCGGCTCCAGGATGATCAGGCACAGCGGCGTGTAGGTCGCGGCGATGAACACGGCGATGGTGGCGTGATCGGCCCGGCGCCACCACTGCACGGTGCGCATGCTGCGCCAGGGGCCGCGGTGGTACATCGCGGAGACGGCGAAGAGCACGAAGACCCCGACCGCGTAGACCGTCACGCCGAACGCCTGTCCCCAGGGCAGGGTCATCCACGCGTAGGTGGACAGCACGGAGCCGGATATGACGGACAGGAACGCGGCGATCAGGTGGAACCAGCCGCGCGTGGCAGGACGCTGGCCGCGGTCGATCACCCAGCGGGTCAGCTGGATCAGCGGTTCATCATTGCCCCCACGGTCGCGGTTTCCCCCCACTGCCCCGGTATCGGGGGTTTCCTCAGCCACGGAGTACCTGCCTTCGGTCCAGTAAGCTACGAACGCGTAAAGTCTACTCGTCCGGGCCGCTCCCCCGCCAACGCCAAGGTCGCCGTTGCGCGGGGCATTCCCCGGGTCAGCCACGCCGACGAACGAGGATACCGCGGTGTTCGCCCTCGAAGCCCGGTGGTCACGAGCGTGCCTTCGCCCGCGGCACCCTGAGAACACGAAACGCCCCCGTCGTCCGCTGAGGGGATGACGGGGGCGTCTGTGCGCGTCAGCTGCTACTCGACGACCGCGTTGGCGCCGACGGCGTGGCCGAACAGCTCCGGCAGGGTGGAAGACCAGGCCTCGCGCAGCTCGGCGACCGGGACGGTGACCTCGCCGAAGCTCAGGTCCCGGCCCTCGGCGGTGCTGCCGACCTGCACGGCCGGCACACCCAGCTCCGCGGCCCGGGCCAGCACGCCGTCGACGTGATCGGCGGTGGTGGCGACCAGGGCGCGGGAGGCGGACTCGGAGAACAGGGCGACGAAGGCGTCGTCGTGGACGCCGGACAGATCCAGCTCCACCCCGCGGTCGGCGCGGACGGCCATCTCGACGACCGCCTGGGCCAGGCCGCCCTCGGAGAGGTCATGGGCGGCGGTCAGCATGGTGTTGCCCACGAAGAAGTCCGCCAGACGCTCCTCGTCGGCCAGGTCCACCTGTGGGGGCAGGCCGTTGAGCCCGCCGCCGGAGACCTGCTGCCAGATGGAGCCTCCGAACTCGTCGCGGGTGGCGCCCAGCAGGATGAGCACCTCCGGCTCGTCGACGGTGCCGAGGTCGTGGCCGATGGCGTCGTGGACATCGTCGATGACGCCGAGGACGCCGACGACCGGGGTCGGCAGGATCGGCTCGTCGCCGGTCTGGTTGTAGAAGGAGACGTTGCCGCCGGAGACCGGGATGCCCAGCTCCTTCGCGCCGTCGGCCAGCCCGTGGACGGACTCGCGGAACTGCCACATCACGTCCGGATTCTCCGGGGAGCCGTAGTTGAGGCAGTTGGTCACGGCGACGGGTTTCGCGCCGGTGACGGCGACGTTGCGGTAGGCCTCGGCCAGGGCCAGGCGGGCGCCGGTGTTCGGGTCCAGCCTGGTGTAGCGGCCGGAGGCGTCCGCGGAGACGGCGACGCCGCGGTTGGTCTCCTCGTCGATGCGCAGCACGCCGGCGTCGGAGTACTTGGCCTTGACGGTGTTGCCGCGCACGTAACGGTCGTACTGCTCGGTGATGAAGTCACGGGAGCACAGCGCCGGGGAGGACACCATGTCCAGCAGGGCCCGCCTCAGGTCGGCCGGGCGCTCGACCGGGACGTACCGCTGCAGCTCGTCCTGCCACTCCGGGCGGGCCCAGGGGCGCTCGTAGACCGGGCCGTCGTCGATGCTCGACGGCGGGGCGTCGATGACCACCTCACCGTTGTGGGTGACCACCAGGCGGTCGTCCTCGTCGGTGACCTCGCCGATCTCGGCCGCGGTGACGTCCCACTTCGCGCAGATCTCGAAGAACTTCTCCACATTCTCCGGGGCGACGACGGCGCACATGCGCTCCTGGGACTCGGAGGCCAGGATCTCGGCGGCCGACATGTTCTTGGCGCGCAGCGGGACGGCGTCGAGGTTGACGCGCATGCCGCCGTCACCGGCCGCGGCCAGCTCGGAGGTCGCACAGGCCAGGCCGGCGCCGCCGAGGTCCTGGATGCCGACGACGACGCCGGCGTGGTACAGGTCGAGGCAGCACTCGATGAGGACCTTCTCGGCGAAGGGGTCGCCGACCTGGACCGCCGGGAGCTTGCGCTCGGCGCCGTCCTCGAAGGTCTCGGAGGCCAGCACGGACACGCCGCCGATGCCGTCGAGGCCGGTGCGGGAGCCGAAGAGCATGACCTTGTTACCGGTTCCGGAGGCGAAGGCCAGCTTGAGATCCTCGACCTTCAGGGTACCCACGCACAGGGCGTTGACCAGCGGGTTGCCGGCGTAGGACTCGTCGAAGACGGTCTCGCCGCCGATATTCGGCAGGCCCAGGGAGTTGCCGTAGCCGCCGATACCGGAGACCACGCCCGGCAGGACACGCTTGGTGTCCGGGGCGTCGGCCGCGCCGAAGCGCAGCTGGTCCATCACGGCGATCGGGCGTGCCCCCATGGCCATGATGTCGCGGACGATGCCGCCGACGCCGGTGGCCGCGCCCTGGTAGGGCTCGACGTAGGAGGGGTGGTTGTGGGATTCGACGCGGAAGGTGACGGCGTTGCCGTCCCCGATGTCGACCACGCCGGCGTTCTCACCGATACCGGCGAGGATCTTCTCGGACATCTCCGGGGTGGTGGTCTCGCCGAAGTAGCGCAAGTGCGTCTTCGAGGACTTGTAGGAGCAGTGCTCGGACCACATCACGGAGTAGACAGTCAGCTCCGCGTCCGAGGGGCGCCGGCCGAGGATCTCCTTGATGCGGGCGTACTCCTCGTCCCGCAGACCCAGCTCGGCGTAGGGCTGGGGGGCGTCCGGATCGGCCTGGGCCGCTGCGACGGTGTCGTTGTGGACGGTCATGTGTTAACCAACCTTCCTTAGGCGGCGATCTTGCCGATGGCGGACAGGAACAGGCCGAGACCGTCGGTGGACGGGCCGGTGAGCGTCTCGACGGCGTGCTCGGGGTGCGGCATGAGTCCGACGACGCGGCCGGCGGCGTCGGTGATGCCGGCGATGCCGTTGACGGAACCGTTGTAGTTGTCGGTGTAGCGGAAGACCACGCGGCCCTCCCCCTCCAGCTCGGCGACGGTTTCCGCGGAGGCCTGGAAGCGGCCCTCACCGTGCTTGGCCGGCACCAGGATCCGCTGGCCGATCCCGTAGTCCGTGGTCCACGCGGTGGTGTTGTTGACCACCTCGAGGTAGGTGTCGGTGCAGTGGAAGTGCAGGCCCTCGTTGCGGGTGAGCGCACCCGGCAGGAGACCCGCCTCGGTGAGGATCTGGAAACCGTTGCAGATGCCGAGCACCGGCATGCCCTTGCCCGCGGCCTCGACGACCGAACGCATCACCGGGGCGAGCGCGGAGATCGCACCGGAACGCAGGTAGTCACCGTAGGAGAACCCCCCGGGGACGACGACGGCGTCGACGCCCCTGAGGTCGGTGTCGGCGTGCCAGAGGTTGACCGGCTCGGCGCCGGCGATACGCACGGCCCGGAGAGCGTCGACGTCGTCGAGCGTGCCCGGGAACGTGATGACTCCGATCTTGGCGGTCACTGGGCGACCTCCACACCAACCACCTCGAAGTCCTCGATGACGGTGTTGGCCAGCAACGTCTCGGCGACCTTCTCCAGATCGGCGGAGGAGACGGAGTCGTCGACCTCCAGCTCGAAACGCTTGCCCTGGCGGACATCGCTGACGCCGGTGACACCGATCCGCCCCAGGGCACGATGAACGGCCTGACCCTGAGGGTCCAGGATCTCCGCCTTCGGCATGACATTCACAACAACACGGGCCACTGTTTTCCCTATCTTCGCCGGAATTGGTCGTCTTTTAGTCTAGCGTGCGAAAGCAAATCCCCCTAAAGCCGGGAAGCACCCGTCCGGCGCAGGTAGAACCGCTTATCGACGTCGCGTTCCAGTTGACGTCCGCCGCCTCCGTTTCCCGGTGCCGGCCAGGCCCCGGAGCTTCCGCGGTAAAGCCTGAATCTCCACGAAGTGAAGGGATGATGAATTCTCCCCCACCCCGCAGTGAACCCCCAGGCGACACGGAAAGCATCCTCTGCAGAATTCGCGCCCATCCATTAGGACTATCTATGGCGCAACGCCCTCACCACCGACGACGCCCTGACGGACCGCGCACTGATGCTCCGCGCACCGGCCAGGGCGCCGTCGTCAATTACTGATGCTCAACCGATAACCACGAAGGCACACACATGTCCCTGTCCCCCTTCTCCGCCCGCCGGTCGCGCACGCTGGCCGTCGGAGTGGCCGCCGCCACGGCGGCCAGCGTCCTGCTCGTCCCCACGGCCACCGCGGCAGCGGACGGCAGCAATGTCGTCATCAACGAGGTCTACGGGGGTGGCGGAAACTCCGGCTCCGTCTATTCCAATGATTTCGTGGAGCTGTACAACCCAACCGACGAACCGGTCTCCCTCGATGGTTGGACCGTTGTCCGCTACTCCGGAAACGGAAACGAGCAGAGCGATGTCGCCGCCCTCAACGGCACCATCCAACCCGGCGCACATTTCCTCATTCAGGCGGCCAGCGGCAACAGCGATACCGGCGCCCTGCCCACCCCCGACTACGCCACCGATGACAACGTACTGACCATTGGGGCAAGTAGTGCCGCCATTCGCGTCAGAGACGCAGAAGGCAATGATGTCGACCTGGTCGGCTGGGGCGGCAACTCCGTCGCCGAGGGCTCCCCCGCCCAGAGCACCTCCAACTCGACCTCCGTTCAACGCACCACTCCCGGCGTGGACACCGACGACAACGCCGCCGACTTCACCGTGGGTAGCCCGTCCCCGACCAACGCCGCGGGTGAGACCTCCGGAGGCGCCGCGGACCCCGAGCTCCCCGTCGATCCGCCCGAGCCCGGCGAAGTCATCCCCATCGCCGAGATCCAGGGCACCGGCGACGCCACCCCGCTGGCGGGGCAGACGGTGACCACCACGGGCGTCGTCACGGGGGTCTATGCCGAGGGCGGCCGCGACGGCTTCTACCTCCAGACCCCGGGCACCGGTGGCGAGGAGCAGACCACCGGTGACGCCTCCCACGGCATCTTCGTCCACCTGGGCAACTCGGGTTCCTACCCGGAGATCGGCGAGTCGCTGACCGTCACCGGTCAGGCCGGCGAGCACTACGGGACAACTCAGCTGAGCGACGCGACGGTCACCGCCGCGGCCGAGACCTTCGCCCCGGTCGATCCGGTCACCATCGAGCACCTGCCCGCGGGTGACCAGGCCCGCGAGGCCTACGAGTCCATGCTGGTCCTGCCGACCGGCGACTACACGGTGACCAACAACTACGCGCTGAACACCTACGGCGAGATCGGGCTGGCCCCGGGCACCGAGGCCTTCCGCCAGGGCACCGACGTGCATGCGCCGGACACGGATCCGAGCTCGCCGGTGCAGCAGCTGATGGCGGAACAGGCGGCCCAGGAGGTCACCCTCGACGACGGCCGCACCCGCAACTACATGAACACCGACACGAAGACCCCGCTGCCGTACATCACCGCCGACGGCGAGGTGCACCAGTCGATCCGCACCGGCGACACCGTCGACTTCCAGCACCCGGTGGTCGTCCACTATGACCACGACCTGTGGCGCTTCCAGCCGACCACCCCGATCACGGGCCACAACTCCGCCGAGGAGCTTCCGATCGCCTGGGAGGATTCCCGCGCGGCCGAGATCGGCGCCATTGACACCGTGGAGGGCGACTACTCCATCGCCTCCTTCAACGTCCTGAACTACTTCACCTCCCTGGGCCAGGACGAGCCGGGCTGCGAGGCCTATGAGGACATGCACGGCACCCCGGTCGCCGCCGACTACTGCGACGTGCGAGGCGCCTACACCGAAGAGGCCCTCGCCGACCAGCAGGACAAGATCGTCGCCGCGATCAACGCACTCGACGTCGACGTCCTCGGCCTCGAGGAGATCGAGAACACCGCCACCGTCACCGGCGAGGTCGAGCGCCGCGACGAGTCACTGGCCACGCTTGTCGACGCCCTGAACGCCGCCGTCGGCGAGGAGCGCTGGGCGTACGTCGAGTCCCCGGCGCAGCTGGGCACCGACGAGGACTACATCCGCGTGGCCTTCATCTACAACCCGGACACCGTGGAGCCGGTCGGCGAGTCCCGCATCTTCGATGACCAGGTCTACACCGGCACCGCCCGCCAGCCGCTGGCTCAGGAGTTCGCCCCGGTCGACGGTTCCGGCGAGTCCTTCGTCGCGGTGGTCAACCACTTCAAGTCCAAGGGCTCCGTGACCCGGGGCGACGAGGCCACCGGGGACGGCCAGGGCAACAACCCCAACGTGCGCGCCAACCAGTCCCAGGCACTGCTCGACCACCTCGGGCAGCAGGAGGACTGGGAGGGCAAGCCCACCTTCATCCTCGGCGACCTCAACGCCTACTCGCGCGAGACCGCGATGACGGTCCTCGAGAACGCCGGCTACACCAACATCAACACCGCCTTCGCGGGCGGCGAGCCGACCTACCAGTTCGGTGGCCGTCTCGGCTCCCTGGATCACGCGCTGGGCAATGAGGCGGCCATGGAGCTGATTCAGGACGCGCGCGTGTGGAACATCAACGCCGACGAGCCGGTCGCGTTCGAGTACTCGCGCCGGAACTACAACATCGTCGACTTCCACGACGACTCCCCGTTCCGCTCCTCCGACCATGACCCGATCAAGGTGGGCTTCAATCTCGGCGAGGCCGGGGAGCCCGGCCAGCCGGAGGAGCCGGCCGATCCGGAGCGGCCGGCGGGCATCGCCGGCCTGCTGATCAACACCGAGGGTGAGCTGATCATCACCTTCACCGACGGCACCGAGCAGAACTTCGGTCCCCTCCCCGGCTTCGTCGGCCAGGATGGTGAGGACGGCCGTGGCATCGACACGCTCGAGATCAACGACGAAGGCCACCTGATCGTGTCCTACACCGACGGCACCACCCAGGACCTGGGCCGGATCGCCGGTGCGGACGGCCTTGACGGCACCGACGGCACCGACGGTGAGGACGGCCGTGGCATCGACACGCTCGAGATCAACGACGAAGGCCACCTGATCGCCACCTACTCCGACGGCACCACCCAGGACCTCGGACGCGTCACCGCCACCGACGGCGAGGACGGCGAGGATGGCCTTGACGGTACCGACGGTCGCGGCGTCGACTCCTTCGAGATCAACGACGAGGGCCACCTGATCGTGTCCTACACCGACGGCACCACCCAGGACCTCGGACGCGTCACCGCCACCGACGACCGGGACGCCCAGTCCGGCGGTAGCAGCTCCGGCTTCATCGGGCAGCTCTTCGCGGATCTGGGTGGCCTCCTCGGTCGCATCGTCGACCAGTTCCTGTCCCTCTTCCGCTAGCTGGAACAGTCGGGGAATTCCACCCCCTTCCGAATCACCGACACCCCGCCTGCACCGTTGACGGTGCGGGCGGGGTGTCCTCGTTCCGGCGTAGACCCGGTCCGTCGGGCCCGTCAGCCCGGCAGGTTCTCCTCGATCAGCTCGACCAGCTGCGGGTCCTGCGGCTCGGTCCGAGAGCGGAAACGGCCCAGTACCTCACCGTCGGGGGCGACGAGGAACTTCTCGAAGTTCCACTTCACGTCGCCGCCCTCGCCCTCGGCGTCCGCGATGGCGGTCAGCTGCCGGAACAGCGGGTGTGCGCCCGTGCCGTTGACCTCGACCTTGGACAGCAGCGGGAAGGTCACGGAGAAGCTGGACGAGCAGAACTCCTTGATCTCCTCGTCGGTCCCCGGCTCCTGGCCACCGAACTGGTTGCAGGGCACGCCGAGGACGGTGAAGCCGCGGTCGGAGTAGGTGTCCTGGAGCTTCTGGAGCCCCTCGTACTGCGGGGTGAACCCGCACTCGGAGGCGGTGTTGACGATGAGCACGAGCTTGCCCGGTGCCAGGTCTCCCAGGGTCGTGTCGGTCGCGTCGTTGAGGTTCAGCTGAATGTCAGTCAGTGCGGTGTCGGTCATACCCGCCAGGCTAGCCCTACAACGCGTAGCCCTGCCGGGGATTCTCGATGGTGATCCACTTCTCCTCGGTGAACTCGCGGATGACGCTGCGGCCGTCGAACCGTCCGTAGCCGCTGTTCTTCATGCCGCCGAACGGTGCGTTCGCGTCGTTCTGCACGGTGGCGCCGTTGATGTGGACATGGCCCGCCTGAATCGCCATCGCCGCCTGCAGGGTACGGAAGGAATCGGCGCCGTGGACGGCCGCCGCCAGGCCGTACTCGGTGTCATTGGCGGTGGCGATCGCCTCGTCGTAGCCGTTGACGCGCACCACGGTGGTGATCGGGGCGAAGGTCTCAGCGTGGTAGATCTCCATCTCCGGGACAACGTGGTCGAGGACCGTCGCCGGCAGGGCCGCGTTGTCCGCGCGCCCGCCGACCGCGATCGTCGCGCCCTTGCCGACGGCGTCGTCGATCATCGCGTTGATCCGCTCACCGGTCTGCGGCTGGTAGACGTAGCCGATCTGCACGGCCTCGTCCTCGGTGGGATCGCCGGGACGGAGCTCGCCGACGCGGGCGGTGAACTTCTCCATGAACTCATCGGCGATCTTCTCGTCCAGGACGATGCGCTCGGTCGACATGCAGATCTGCCCCTGGTACATGAACGCGCCGAAGACCGCGGCGTTGACGGCGCCGTCGACGTCGGCGTCGTCCAGCACCACCAGCGGGGCCTTGCCACCGAGCTCGAGCAGCACCGGCTTGAGGTGGCGGGCGGCCTTCTCCGCGATGATGCGGCCGACCTTCGTGGAGCCGGTGAAGTTGATGCGGCGCACGGCCGGGTGCTCGATCACCGCGCTGACGACGGTGTCGGAGTCCTCGGGCGCGTTGGTGAGGAAGTTCGCCACCCCCGGCGGCAGACCCGCGTCGTTGAGAACCTCGACGAGCATCTGGTGGGTCCGCGGGCTGCCCTCGGAGGCCCGGAAGACGACCGGGTTGCCGCACACGATCGGGTACGCCAGCGCGCGCATCCCCAGCACGCCGGGGGCGTTCCACGGCGCCATGCTCAGCACCACGCCGGCGGGCTGGCGCACGGTCATCGACAGCACTCCCCGGTCGTTCGGCATGGTCTCGCCGACCAGCTGGGACGCGAGACCGGCGGCCTCCCGCAGGCACTGGGTGGTCAGGAAGACGTTGAAACCGGCCCAGTCCGCGGGCGCGGAGATCTCCGCCATCATCGTCTCGATGAACTCCCCCGACCGCTCCTCCAGCAGGTCAGCGGCCTTGAGCAGGATGCGGCGACGCTCGGTCGGACCGGTCGCGGCCCAGCTCGGGAAGGCCCTCGCGGCGGACTCGACGGCGGCGACGGCGTCCTCCACCGTCGCGGCCGCACAGGTGGTGACGACGTGCCCCTCCTGCGCGTGCCGGCGCTCGAAGGTGGCGCCACCGGAGGCCGGACGGGCCTCGTTGTCGATGATCAGCCGAGATTCCATGGTCATGGCGAGGGTCATGGCGGAGTTCTCCTTCATCAGGGGCCCATCAGGGGCGAACATGTAATGCAGGACACGTTCGTCGAGAACTATACCGCCCGATCACCTCCGTTTCCGGAAAAACGGGACGCCGGAAACCGGCCCGGAGACACCACCTCAGACCGGGGCGAAGATCCGGTAGTCGCCCGGCCGCGCCCCGGCGGCGACGGCGCGGATCGCGGCGTGGCGGACGTCCCTGGCCACCTTCGCGTCAAGCAGGTTGCGCCCCGAAACGGACAGGCGGATGGAGTTGCCGCTGGCCGCGCCCCGCTCGGCGGCGCGGATGACGTTGCGGCGCCACCACTTCGCGGCCCCGAAACCCTCGCCGACGGAAAGGTTGCGGCACTGGTGGAACTCCCCGTCAGGCAGGTGGTGCAGGCCACGTGTCGACGCCGCGAGCCGGAAACCGAACTGCGGCAGCACCTCAAGGGTGCCCGGGGACAGTCGCCAGCGCGGCGGGGCGAAGATATCCGTGTCGAAGCCGATGCGGGACATCTGCCGGGTCGCGCCGGCCAGCCGCAGGCGGGCCTCGTGGGCGTCGAGGTTCGCGAACTCGGCGCGACGCCCCTGGACCGCCCGGTCGAAGCCGTTGAGGATGATCGCCCGCCCGGCCTTCTGCTGGGCGAGCAGCCAGTCGCGCGTCCGCTCGTCGCGGGCCAGGCGCCAGTTGCCGTCGATATGGGGTGCCACCAGCAGGGAGACGGGGATGCCCGCTCCGTCCAGGGCGTCGACCATCTCCGCCACCGCCGCCCGGGTCTCATCGAAGATACTGGAGATCGATACCAGGAGGTGGCCGTGCATGCCGCCGATTATCCCACGCCCGGCCCGCCCTGTCGCGGCGAGTAGCTCAGATCACCGCGGACGGCACCGGAAAGCGCCCTATCTCTCCGGCGTCCCGTACCTCTCGGAACCGGTCTGCGGCGTCGGCTGCAGCTCGACGGCGTGGACACCGTGATCTTCGTGGACGTCGTGGTCGTCGTGGTCATCAGGCTCGTCGGTCCCCTCCACATACGGCTCCTCGCCGTTGAGGACGCGCTTGACCCGGCCCTTGTCGATGGTGCCGGTCCAGGTGCCCACGAGGAGGGTGGCCACGGCATTGCCGGAGAAGTTCGTCAGTGCACGGGCCTCCGACATGAAGCGGTCGATGCCGACGATGAGGCCGACGCCGTCGAGCAGCTCGGGGCGGTGGGACTGCAGCCCGGCGGCCAGGGTGGCGATGCCCGCGCCGGAGACGCCGGCGGCACCCTTGGAGGCGATGATCATGAAGACCAGCAGGGAGATCTGCTCGCCGGTGGACATGGGCATGCTCATGGCGTCAGAGATGAAGATTGCGGCCATCGTCAGATAGATGGCGGTGCCGTCCAGGTTGAAGGAATAACCGGTGGGTACGACGATGCCGACGGTGGATTTACCGACGCCGACGTGCTCCATCTTGCGCATCAGGTTCGGCAGGGCCGACTCAGAGGAGGAGGTGGCGAAGATGAGCAGGTACTCGCGGGCCAGGTACTTGACCAGTTTGAAGATGGAGAAGCCGGTGAACGTCTTCAGAACGAAGCCCAGGACACCGAAGATGAAGATCACGCAGGTGACATAGAAGGCCAGCATGAGCACGCCCAGCTGGAGAACGGCGTCGAAACCGGTGGAGGCGACGACACCGGCGATGGCGCCGAAGGCACCGACCGGGGCGAGCCACAGAATGCCGGAGAGGATCTTGAAGACCAGCTTCTGCAGTGCGGCGACGAAGTCCAGGATCGGCTCACCCTGTCTGCCCATGGCCTGGACGGCGAAGCCGACGATCAGCGCGACGAACAGAACCTGCAGGACGGAGCCGGAAGTGAAGGCGGAGAAGAAGGTGTCCGGGATGATCGACTGGATGAAGCCGACCAGCCCCTCGTCGGCGCCGTCCCCGTGGCCCCCGCCGGCCAGCGACGCGGCATCACCCCTGGTGGCCTCGATGTTCAATCCCGAGCCGGGGTTGATCAGGTTGCCGACGACCAGGCCGATGCCCAGGGCGAGGGTGGACATGGTGATGAAGTAGACCAGGGCGATGCCGCCGGCCTTGCCCACCGACGCCGCGGCACGGACCGAGCCGATACCGAGCACGATGGTGCAGAAGATGACCGGAGTGATGACCATCGTGATGAGATCGACGAACATCGTGCCGAGGATTTTGAAGCCGGAGGCCACCTCCGGGGCGACCAGGCCGAAGATGATTCCGGCGATAACGGCGACGATCACGCCGATATAGAGCCAGTGGGTGTTGTCCTTCTTCTTCCCGCGCTCGGCGATCTTCGGCGAGCCGGGGTTCGGAACCGGGTGGGATGCGGCCTTGTCAGCCATGCTTGTTCTTTCCGTTGGGTGCTTTCAGGGTGCACGTGGCGACGGGGGATTACCCTCCGGGCACCACACACGCCGAGGGGAACTCGTGGTCGGCGCCCGGGGATCAGAACAGGAACCCCATCATCCGGGAAGGGTGGGGCGGAAATCCGGAAAATTCGTCTCGGGCCGGGCGGCGCAATCGTCGACGGCAGCGGTGATGTGCCACACACCGATTGACGCGGGGAATTATGCGTCACGGTTCATTAGGCGAACAAACTAGCCACCCCCGGGGGTGATTGTGATCATACCTTTTGTGATTGCGCATCCGGTCATGCCCGATCGGGCCAAGACACTCGCCCGAGTCGGCCTGACCTTGCTTCTACTCAGCCACCCCCGCGGCCTTGTTCGCGGTCCAGGCGTACTCGAAGGCGGTCTGGCGCCACTTGGAGTAGCGGCCCGACACTCCCCCGTGTCCGGCGGACATCTCGGTCTTGAGCAGGAACTCGCCCCCAGTGGCCGTGGCGCGCAGCCTGGCGATCCACTTCGCCGGCTCCACGTAGAGCACGCGGGTGTCGTTCAGGCTCGTGACCGCCAGGATATCGGGGTAGTCCTTGGCCTCGACGTTCTCGTAGGGCGCGTAGGAGGCCATGTAGTCGTAGACCTCCGGGTCGTGGAACGGATCGCCCCACTCGTCCCACTCGGTGACGGTCAGCGGAAGCTCCGGCATGAGCATGGAGGTCAGCGGGTCGACGAAGGGGACGACGGCCTGGATGCCGGCGAAGCGGTCGCCGGCCAGATTGGCCACGGCTCCCATGAGCATGCCGCCGGCGGATCCGCCCTCGGCGACCAGCCTGGACGGCTCGGTCACACCGCGGGCGATGAGGTCATCGGCGACGTCGATGAAGTCGGTGAAGGTGTTCTTCTTGCTCAGCTGCTTGCCGTTGTCGTACCAGGCCCGGCCCATCTCGCCGCCGCCGCGGACGTGCGCGACGGCGAAGATCATGCCGCGGTCCATCAGGGAAAGCCGCGCGATGGAAAAGCCGGGGTCGATGCTGGACTCGTAGGAGCCGTAGCCGTAGAGCAGGGTGGGCTGCGGCTTGTCGACGTCGAGGTCGGCACGGTGGACGACCGAGACCGGGATCCGCTCCCCGTCGGCGGCGGTGGTCCACAGCCGGTAGGCGGTGTAGTCCTCCCGGTGGTAGCCGCCGAGAACCTCCTGCTCCTTGAGCAGGGTGTACTCGCCGGTGGCCACGCGGTAGTCGTAGAGGCGCGCCGGGGTGGTGAAGGAACCGTAGGAGATGCGGATGACGGGGGCGTCCCACTCCGGGTTCCCCAGGGCACCGGCGGTGTAGAGCTCCTCGTCGAAGTCGAGCTCGGTGAACTCGCCGTAGCCGGACTCCGGCAGCACCATGACCGCCAGGCGGCCGATCGCACCGCGCCGGTAGGCGGCGATGATCTGGTGCTGGTACGTGTCGACGCCCTCGATGCGGACGTCGTCGCGGTGGGTGATGAGCTCGGTGAGCTCGCGCAGGCCGGGCAGGGCGTCGCCACGCAGAGCCGCGCACTCCCCCACGGCGAAGTTGGGGCCGGTGGCGTTGTGGGTGACCACCCAGCGGTCCTCACCGTCGATGACGGCGTGGTCGACCGTGTACTCGACGCCGGGCTCGCGCTCCCAGAGCACCTCGAACTCCCCGGTGGGGTTATCCAGGTCGAGCACCCGGGTCTCGGAGGTGATCTTGGAGGCGGACTCGATGAACAGGTAACGCTCGCTGCGCGTGGAGCCGATGCCGGTGAAGTAGCGCTCGTCCTCCTCGCGGAAGACGCACACGTCCTCGTCGACGGGGGTGCCGATCCGGTGGCGCCACACGGTGTCGGGGCGCCAGGCGTCGTCCACGCGCTGGTAGAACAGGTACTCCTCGCCGGCCCAGGTGGCGCCGTAGAACACGCCCTCGATGCGGTCGGCGAGCAGCTCGCCGGTCTCAAGGTCCTTGACGTGGAGATCGAAGCGCTCGTCACCCTCCGTGTCGACGGAATAGGCGAGGTAGCGGCCGGACAGCGTCACGCTGGAGGCACCCAGGGAGAAGAACTCGTGGCCCTCCGCCATGGCGTTGAGGTCGAGGAGGATCTGCTCGCCCTCGACCGGCCCGTCGTCCGGGATGACGGGCGGGACCCAGGGGTCGTCGGCCTCGGCGACGGGGATACGGCAGGAGTAGCCGTAGTCCTTGCCCTCCTCGGTGCGCCCGTAATACCAGTGGTCGCCGGAACGCACCGGGATGGACATGTCGGTCTGCTTCACCCGGGACTTGATCTCGGAGTAGATGTTCTCCGCGAGCTGCTCCAGGTGCTCCGTCCGGGCCTTGGTGTGGTCGTTCTCTGCGTTGAGGTAGTCGAGCGTCTCCTGCGCGGTCTTGTCCCGCAGCCACTCGTACTCGTCGACGAAGTCGTGGCCGTGGAAGCTGCGGGTGACAGGATGGCGGGGTGCTGCCGGGGGATTGACCGGGGAATGTGCCGGGGAATTAACCATGGCCCCCGATGGTAGCCGTGCCCCGTCAGACGCAGCAGCCGACCCAGTCGGAGAACTTCTCCCCGCTGAGTCGCTCGTAGGCCTCGACGTAGCGCTCCCGGGTGGCCTCGACGACGGAACCCGGCAGGGCCGGCGGCGGGGTCGGACCGTTCTTGTCCCAGCCGGACTTCGGCCCGGTGAGCCAGTTGCGCACGTACTGCTTGTCGAAGCTGGGCTGGACCTTGCCCTCCCCGTACCCCTCGGCGGGCCAGTAGCGGGAGGAGTCGGGGGTGAGCACCTCGTCGGCGAGCACCAGGGTGCCGTCGGCGTCGAGACCGAACTCGAACTTCGTGTCGGCCAGGATGATGCCCTTGTCCTCCGCCAGGGCGGCGGCCTCGGAGTAGATGCGCAGGGTGGCCTCACGCAGCTCGTCGGCGCGCGCCTGCCCCAGCTTGGCAACGACCGCGTCGAAGGAGACGTTCTCGTCGTGGTCGCCGAGCTCGGCCTTGGTGGCCGGGGTGAAGATCGGCTCGGCCAGTCGGGAGGACTCGGTCAGGCCGGCGGGCAGCTCGATACCGCAGACGGTGCCGTCGGCGCGGTACTCGGCGAGGCCGGAGCCGGTGAGATAACCGCGGGCCACGCACTCGAAGGGCAGCATCCGCAGCTTCTTGACCACCAGCGCGCGCCCGAGGACCTCCTCGGGGATGCGCGGATCGTCGACCGGGCCGGCGAGGTGGTTCGGGAAGTCGATGGCGTTGAAGAAGAACACGCTCATCGCGGTGAGCACGCGCCCCTTGTCGGGGATCTCGGGCTCGAGGATGTGGTCGTACGCGGAAATACGGTCGGAGACCACCATGAGCAGGGTCTCGTCGTCGATCTCGTAGATCTCGCGGACCTTGCCGGCGGAGAGGTGGTTGTACTCGGACAGCTCAGGACGCATGGCTCCGCAGTTTAGACCCGCGGGGGGTGGTTGGGTAATCGGGCCGTGGTCCCGTCCGTTGCGGTCCCCCACCGAGACTGATTCACTGGGAAGGCTTGTAACTGATGAGGTAGCTGGGATTTCTGAGACGAGAGTTGGACGAGATGGTTGGTAGGGCATATCGACGGTGGGGTGCGGCAGTGGTGGCGGTGGCTCTGGCGGTGACCGCGGCGCCGATGGCGCAGGCCGATCCGGAGCTGCGCTACCGGACCATCGACGGCGAGCGGCACTGCACCATCGCACCGTCGGCCACCGACCGCGACAAGCTGCGCGACTACCGGACCGCGCTGATCCGGGATTTCCGGGCGGTGGTCCACGACATCCGCTCGGACATCCGGCTCAAGCGGCAGTTCACGGAGCTGGACGCCCTGATCGACCGGCACGGCCGACTGGACGCCGCCCACTACCCCGCCGACGACTGGGCGAGGGCCACCGCCCTGCGCGGGGAGATCCACCGGGAGCTCACCCGGCGGGGATTCACCCCGGCCGAGGTGGAGGTCATCATCGCCGTGCCACACTCGCCGGGGGTCGAGCTTCCGCTGCTCGCGCCGCAGCTGGCGCTGCCCGAGACGATGCTGGACGCCTACGTCTGGAGCGGAAACCTGGACGAGGTGGAGTACCAGCGGAAACGGAACTGGCCGGACTGGCCGGAGCGGCCCGACCCGTTCGAGTCGAACTACTACGCCCTGACCGGCCCGTTCTCCTTCGCCGACGACACGCTACTCTCCCCCGCCTTCCAGGGGGCGGCGGCGGGCAAGCAGGACCGGACGGGGGAGGCCGCACGGGAACTGCGCAACGGATACCACCTGCCCACCCTGCAGCAGATCCGCGGGAACTGCGTGGAGGGGATGCGCACCGGCGCCGACGTGGGCGAGGCGCAACCCCAGCTCACCCCCGAAGGGCAGGGTTCGTCGGGCAGTTCCTCCGACCGGCTCTGGGATGTGCTGGAGACGGTGTCCCTGTTTCTCCCCAGCCGCTGAGAAACCTACAGAATCTCCCCCGGCTGGTAGCCCGCGGCCTGCGGATGGTTGTCCACCAGGGTCTGGACCCGGCCGATGACCCGGGCCACCTGTGACTCTGCGGCGCCGATGAAGGCGTGCTTGTCGGCCAGCGCGGCGTCGAGCGCCTCCTTGTCCAGCGGCAGGCGATCGTCGGCGGCCAGGCGCTCGATGAGATCCTGGTCCGCGCCGTTCTCGCGCATGTTCAGGGCGACGGCGACAGCGTTCTCCTTGATGACCTCGTGCGCGGTCTCGCGGCCGACGCCGGCCCGGACGGCGGCCATGAGGATGCGGGTGGTGGCCAGGAACGGCAGGTAGCGCTCGAGCTCGCGGTCGATCATCGCGGGGAAGGCACCGAACTCGTCGAGGACGGTCAGGAAGGTCTCGAACATGCCGTCGATGGCGAAGAAGGCGTCGGGAAGCGCCACGCGGCGGACCACAGAGCAGAACACGTCTCCCTCGTTCCACTGCTGGCCCGACAGGTCAGCCAGCATGGTGAGGTAGCCGCGCAGGATGACCTGCAGGCCGCCGACGCGCTCGCAGGAGCGGGCATTCATCTTGTGCGGCATCGCGGACGAGCCGACCTGGCCCTCCTTGAAACCCTCGGTGACGGTCTCATTGCCGGCCATCAGGCGGATGGTCGTAGCCAGGGACGACGGGCCCGAACCGAGCTGGACGAGCGCGGAGACGGCGTCGAAGTCCAGGGAACGGGGGTAGACCTGCCCGACGGAATCGAAGATGCGGGAGATGCCGAGGTGGTCGGCGATGCTGGTCTCGAGGGCGGCGAGCTTGTCCTCGTCGCCGCCCATGAGGTCGAGCATGTCCTGGGCGGTGCCCATCGGACCCTTGATGCCGCGCAGCGAGTAGCGGCCCAGCAGCTGTTCGACGCGCTCGATGGCCACGAGCATCTCGTCGGCGGCCGAGGCGAAGCGCTTGCCCAGGGTCGTGGCCTGGGCGGCGACGTTGTGGGAGCGGCCGGCCATGACCAGGGTCTGGTACTGCGCGGCGCGCCCGCCGACGCGGGCGACGACGGCGACGGCCTTGTCTCGGATGAGCTCCAGGGAGCGGTAGACCTGCAGCTGCTCGACGTTCTCGGTGAGGTCGCGGGAGGTCATGCCCTTGTGGATGTGCTCGTGCCCGGCCAGGGCGTTGAACTCCTCGATGCGGGCCTTGACGTCGTGGCGGGTGACCTTCTCACGCTCGGCGATGGAGGCCAGGTCGACGCGGTCGATGACGGACTCGTAGGCGGCGATCGCCTCGTTCGGGATGTCGACGCCGAGGCTCTTCTGGGCCTTCATCACGGCGATCCAGAGCTGGCGCTCCAGGATGATCTTGTGCTCCGGGCTCCACAGCTCGGTCAGCGCCGCGGACGCGTAGCGCGAGGACAGGACATTTGCGATCTTCTTTTTCTCAGCCACGGGGCTGATTATTCCACGGCCAGGGCCCGGGACAGAATGCACGGCGGGGGTGATGACCCCGTTCAGGGCGCAGGTGAGGGGCGCGGTGAGAATGCCTGACGCCACCCGCGTGACCCCTGGGCACAAGAGGCACAGGGGCACAGGGGCACAGGCTCAGGCGGATCGGTCGAACAGGGTGGGTTCATCCGGCGGCGGATCCGATGACGGACCGGATGGCCGAGCGGACGGATCACCGGGCGACTCTCCGGGACGATTCCCCGGTGGCTCCCCGGGCCTTCCCCGCCGCCGGAGTTTGTCCGCCGCCGAACGTTGCTGCGCCACGGTGTCGTTGACCTCGACGTCGGCGGCACCGGCCCAGCGGTGACCGACCCGGCCGGTGACGGGATCGCGTTCAGCGTGCCCCATCCCGCCGCTGCCGTCCCGGGCGTCGTTGTTGTTGCCGTGGTGTTTCCGGCATCTGAGGGTCAGGTTCTCGACGTCGGTCCGCCCGCCCTGCACCCAGGGGACCAGGTGGTGGGCATCGCAGTCGGTCTCCGGGCGGTCGCAGCCGGGATCGGTGCACACCAGCTCGGCCGCCAGCAGCGCGATCCGCTGTTCCAGCGTGGCGGTGCGCCGGGCGCGGCCCATCGCCAGCGGAACGACCGCATCCTTGTCGAACAGGCACAGGTAGTCTGTCCCGGCCGCGCCCAGCCGCAGCAGTTCCAGGGGATTCAGCAGGTCGCCGGTATTGGTCGGGAAGCGGCTGTCCAGGCTCAGGGAGTCGAGGTCGTCGATCGTCGTGGAGACCACGATCGAGCCGATTCCCCCGGGTCTGGCGCCCTCTCCGGAGAGGTATCCGGTGAGGATGTGGTCGAGCTGGTCAGCCCGGCGCTGATCGAGGGTTCGCTTGTCCTCCTCCGGCGGCACGGAGGCCAGGTGCTCGGGTTTCCTGGCCGGATCGAGCGCGACCTTGAGTTTCGCGGCCGAGTCGGCGGGCAGGTATCCCGAGAAGGCCACCCCGCCATCGGCGTCGGGGCGGGAGAACCGGATCCTGCGCTTGCGCAGTGCCGCGAAGAGATCCCGGGCCCCGTCCGGTCTGCGCCCGGCGGCGTTGGCGTGGCGCACGCGCTCACGCACCCAGGCCCGCAGGTCCTCGGGGCTGCGCCGCCTGGATTCCTCGAGTGCCTGCTCGTAGATGACGTGGCGTCCGGGCACGGCGTGCAGGGACAGCTGCTCGAGCTCGCGCTCGATGAGTTTGAGCCGCTCCGCGGCGGCCTTCTCCTTCCGGAGTTTCTCCCGCATGCGCTCCTGGGCCTCGCGCTCCCGGCGGGCCCTCTCCTGAGCCTCCCGCTCGGCCCGCTCCCGGGCCACCCGCTCCCCCTCCGACTCCGATCCCTCAACGGGTTCCGGCTTCGGCGGCTCCGGCGGGGTGAACAGGGAGCGGGCCTGGCTGACGCGGCTCCACGCCTCGGCGGTGGACAAGCCCAGCCTTTTCGTCAGGTAGTCGACCACCTTGGTGGAGCCGACCCGTCGGCCCGCGTCCGCCTCCTGGGCGATGAACGCGAAGGCGGCGTCCAGATAGGACTTGCCGGCCACGACCTGCTCGAGACGCTCGAAGTGCTCGCGGATCTCGTCAAAGGCGACGGCCGAGGGATCGACCAGGTGCCCGGCCAGCCCCGCCAGACCGGCCTCGATCTGGTCGACGCACCGCGCGATGTCCTCAGCCGCCCCCATGATCACGTTCACCCCGCCCCCGAAGTTGTTCGCTTACATGTTCGACACTAGCCCACTCCCACTTCGGCGTCAACAGTTTTCCCGAACAGGTTTTCCAGCTACCGCCCCAGGTACTCACCCAGCCGGCGGCAGGCCTCGCGGGCGTCGCTAGGCGACACGCACAGCGACAGTCGCACCCAGCCGTTGCCGTGGACGGGGTCGAAGTCGATACCCGGCGCGAACGCCACTCCGATCTCCTCCACCAGTTTCCCGCACCACGCCTCGGAGTCGTCGGTCACCGAACTCACGTCGAGCCACAGGTACAGCCCGCCGTCGGGCTCGGCGAAGTGCCCCAGGCCGATCTTGGGCAGCTCCTCGAGCAGCACATCGCGCACCCGCCGGTAGTCGGCGACATAGCCGTCGAGTTCGGCCTTCGCCGCCTCGCTGAACGCTGCCCGCCCGGCCACCTGGGAGATCGCCGGCGGGCTCAGCGCGAGGGAGGCCTGCAGGTTCTCGATGGGGGTGACCAGCTCATCGGGCACGATCAGCCAGCCGACACGCCAGCCGGTCATGGAGAAGTACTTCGACAGCGTGCCCACCGTGACCGCACGATCACTGAACTGCCGCGCCGTCGCCAACTCCCGGCCGAAGCTCATGCCGTGGTAGTCCTCGTCGGAGATCAGCACCGCGCCGTTCGCGTCACACCACCGCGCAATCCGCTCCAGTTCCGAAGGGTCGATGATCGTGCCCGTCGGATTGCCCGGCGAGGTGATGATCACCGCGCGCGGCTTATCCGCTGCAGGCAGCGCCTCCAGCATCGCGGCGGTCGGCTGGAAGCGGGTCGAGTCATCGCAGACCAGATCCACGATGCGGGCGCCGAAGGCCTCGAGGATATTGCGGTAGGCCGGGTAGCCGGGGCAGGACAGGGCGACGGTGTCGCCGTGGTCGAGCACGGCCAGGAAGGCGGCGACGAAGCCGCCGGAGGAGCCGGTGGTGATGATGACGTTGTCCGCGGGCGTCGTCACGCCGTAGGTCGAAGAGTGCCACCCGGCCACGATCTCGCGTAGCTCGCGGTCACCGACGACCTCCGTGTAGCCCAGGGGCGAGGCCCGCAGCTCCCGCTCGGCGAGGTCGAGCACCGCCGACGGTGCGCCGGTGGCGGGCTGGCCGGCACACAGCATGATGGTGTCCCTGCCCGCACGCCTCCGGCGCTGCACCCGGTCGAGCATCTGCATGACCCGGAAAGGCTGGACCTGGCTGCGCTGGCTGGCCATCTGCCTGGCGAACGTGCTCATACCCGCCAGTCTAGGCCACTTACCGGAGGCTGATGCGCCCCTCGACGGCCGCCAGGGCGATGTCGTGGCGGTAGAAGGCGCCGGCCAGCTCGATCCCGTCCAGGATCGAGTAGGCGGTGTCGCGCGCCTCCTCCAGTGTGGCCCCCTTGCCGAGGATGTTGAGCACGCGTCCCCCGGCGGACTCCGTGTCCCCCGTCGGGCCCAGCGCCGTGCCGGCGTGCAGGACCTTCCCGGCGTCACCGAGCGCGGAACCGGTGATCGCCACACCCTTGCGCGGCGACGCCGGGTAGCCTTCCGCGGCGAGCACGACGGTCAGCGCGTAGCCGTCCTCCCACTCCAACTCCGGCTGCGAGGCCAGCTCCCCGCGGGCCACGGCGTCCAGCAGCCCGGCCAGCGGGGTCTTGAGCAGCGAGAGAACCGGCTGGGTCTCCGGGTCGCCGAAGCGGGCGTTGAACTCGACGACGGCCGGGCCCTCCGCCCCCCACGCCAGGCCGGCGTAGAGCAGCCCGGAGTACGGGGTGCCGCGGCGGACCATCTCCTTCGCGACGGGCACGCACACCTCGTCGACGATGCGCTGCACGCCCTCGGCCGGCAGCCAGGGCAGCGGCGTGTAGGCGCCCATGCCGCCGGTGTTGGGGCCTTCGTCGTTGTCGTAGGCGCGCTTGTGGTCCTGGGCGGGCAGCAGCGGGACGACGGTCTCGCCGTCGACCAGGCAGAACAGGGAGATCTCCGGACCGTCGAGGAAGGACTCCAGCAGCACCGGGTTACCCAGGGCGTGCACGGCGTCGACGTGCTCGCGGGCGGCCGCGCGATCGGACGTGACGACGACCCCCTTGCCCCCGGCGAGGCCGTCGTCCTTGACCACCCAGGTGGGGCCGAAGCGGTCGAGCGCCGCCTCCACCCCGGCGTCGCCCGTGCCGGGCTGCAGCTGCTCGGCGCGCGCGGTCCGCACGCCCGCGGCGGCCATGACCTCCTTCGCGAACTGCTTGGAGCCCTCGATCTGGGCGGCGTCGCGGTTGGGGCCGAACACCCGGATACCGGCCGCGCGCAGGGCGTCGGCCACGCCGGCGACGAGCGGGATCTCGGGGCCGATGACGACCAGCCCGGCGTCGATACGCTGGGCCAGTGCGGTCATGGCGGCCGGGTCGTCCACCGCGCCGGCGTCGGCGTGGATGGTGGCGAGGCCGGCCATGCCGGCGTTGCCGGGGGTCACGTGCAGGTCGGTGGTGGCGGGGTCGGCGGCCAGGCCCTTGAGCAGGGCGTGCTCGCGGCCGCCCGATCCGATCACGAGAATGCGCATGCGGTCAATCCTAGTTGGGGGGTGGACCGCCGGGAACTTCCGCCGCCGGGAGCGGCACCCGCAGGTACCCTGGCTGGCATGAGTAGCGTGTTCACCAAGATCATCAACGGCGAACTGCCGGGACGTTTCGTCTACCGCGATGATGCGGTCGTCGTCTTCCTGACCATCGAGCCCCTCCGCTACGGCCACGTGCTGGTCGTTCCCGTCGAGGAGGTCGACAAGTGGACCGACCTCGATCCGCGTATCTGGGGCCGGGTCAACGAGGTCGCCCAGAACGTCGGCCGCGCCGTCATCGAGGCCTTCGGATCCTCCCGCGCGGGCTACATCATCGCCGGCTTCGACGTCCCCCACGCCCACATCCACGTCTTCCCCACGGACCGGATGAGCGAGTACGACTTCGCGAATCAGATGGCCGCCGACGCCACGGACCCGGCGAAGATGGACGAGGCCGCCGAGAAGATCCGTGCCGCCCTCGGCACCGACGAGAACGGTCGTCCCCACTGAGTCTGCTGCTGTGGGTGCCGCACCGCGGCACACTGCCGGAGCTGCCTCCGCTCGCCGACGCCCCCGGCACCCCCGTCGTGCTCCTGCACGGGCTGATGGGCTCGCCCGGCAACTACGAGCGCACCGCGCGCAGGCTACTCGACGCCGGCGTACCCGTCGCCGCCCCCGAATACGGCCGCCACGGCACCGTGGGCCTGGAACGCTCTCTCGCGGAGATCACCGACGGCATCGGTGAGGTGCTCGGACACTCCCCGACCGGCCGCATCGACATCGTCGGCCACTCCCTGGGCGGGCTGATGGGACTGCGCCTGGCCCACTACCTGCCCGGAAAGGTGCGCACCCTCGTCGGCCTGGGCGCGGCCTTCCGGGGGCTGCCACCCGCCCGCAACCGCCTGCTCGGCTGGGGCATCGGCACCGTGATGGGCGTCGGCGCCCGCGAGCTGATGGTGCCCCAACCTCTCGACGCCGTGGTCCCGGAGGGCACGCGGGTGGTCTCGATCGTCTCGGACGCGGATCGGGTGGTACCCACCGACTCCAGTCGACTCGGCGAGCTCGTGGAGGTCCACGGGGTGCGCCATGAGCACCTGCCGGGCCTGGCCGCCGAGATCACGGACGCCCTGGGGTGGCGGCCGTGAACGGCTCGGGTCGAGGACGCTTTCACCCGGCCGGCGGAGGTGACGCTTCCCGACGCCCGCCGACAGGCCGACCGACCTACTCCCTGTCCTGCAGCCGCGGCAGCCGGATCGTGAAGGTGGATCCCTCCCCCTCCACGGAGTCCACGCGGATTCGGCCGCCGTGCTGTTCGACCAGCGATTTCGCGATCGCCAGGCCCAGCCCGGAGCCACCCGAGGTGCGGGAGCGCGAGGAATCCTCGCGGTAGAAGCGCTCGAAGATGTGGGCGGCGGTCTCAGGGGCCATGCCGCGGCCGTCATCGGCCACGGTCACGACGACGTCATCCCCGTCGAGCCACAGAGTGAGCCCCACGCTCGCCTCAGGTCCGCCGTGGACCAGGCCGTTGGTGATGAGGTTGAGCAGCACCTGGTGCAGGCGAGCCGGGTCGCCGTCGACGACGGGGATCGACGAGGTCTCGTTGGCCACGGTGACCGTCCGTCCGGCGAACGCCGCGCGGGCGGAGCTCGCCGCCGCGAGTGAGGTCTCCAGCAGGTCCACGGGCCGCTTGTCGAGGCGGCTGCCCTCCGCGCGGGTCAGCGCCAGCAGGTCCTCAACCAGCAGGCTCATGCGCTGGGACTCGTCGTTGATCTTGGTCAGCACGCGGTCGACGTCGCCGGTGGCGCCGGAGCGGTACAGCTCCGTGTAGCCGCGCACGGAGGTCAGCGGCGTACGCAGCTCGTGGGAGGCGTCGCCGACGAAGCGGCGCATCTGCTCCTCCTTGCTCCGCGCGGACTCGACGGACTCCTGCAGGCGGGCTAGCATCGTGTTGAGCGCGTAGGCCAGCTGGCCGACCTCGGTCTCGCGGGGCCACTGGGGCACACGCCGGTCGAGATCACCGGCGGCGATGGCGCCGGCGGTGCGCTCCACCTCGCGCAGCGGCTGCATGGCCCGGCGGATGAAGAAGTAGCCCAGCAGTCCCATGACCAGCAGCACCAGCGCACTGATCGTCAGTTGCACCAGGGCGAGGCGGTAGAGCAGGTTCTGTTCGCGGTCGAGCTCCTTGGCGACGACCGTCGTCACTCCGTCCTCGGCCTCGGCGATGACGCGCCACTCGGTGGTCTTGCCCGAACCGGGCACCGACCCGACGGTCTGCGGCGGGCCGCCGATGACCACCTCGCTGAGATTCGGCGGACCGTTACGGTCATTGAAGATGATGGTGGAGCCGTCCTCGTAGATCTTGATCACGCTGTAATCGGACGGCGGCCGCGCGGACGGGTTGGCCCGGAAGATCGCGGAGCTGCTGGCCCAGCCGTCGAGGGAGGCGACGAGATCGTCGTCCACGCGGGAGTAGACGACCTCCTTCATGATCGAGGACACCGCCACCGAACTGGCCGCCAGCCCCAGCCCGGAGACCGCCACGATGATCACGACCAGCCAGGTGCGCAGCGGCATCGACCGTATCGTGGAGACCGGGGACGCGGTGCGGCGCCGTTTCCCGTTGCTTGCCGACGCCGAGCCCATCTGGTCGTCGAGCGTCCGGCCCCGGTAGGGGTTGGGGACACCCGACGGGATGGTGGTCGCCTGATCAGCCATGGAACGCCTGGCCACTTACTGGCGTGGGGTGCGCAGCACGTAGCCGACGCCGCGGACGGTGTGGATGAGCGGGGTGTCGCCGGTGTCGATCTTGCGCCGGAGGTAGGAGATGTAGGACTCGACGACATTGCCGTCGCCGCCGAAGTCGTAGTGCCAGACGTTGTCGAGGATCTTCGACTTCGACAGCACCACCTCGGAGTTGAGCATGAGATAGCGCAGGAGATTGAACTCGGTCGGCGAGAGCTCGACGATCTTGCCCGACTTGGTGACCTCGTGGGTGTCGTCGTTGAGGGTGAGATCCGCGTAGGTGATCGTGGCGTCCTCGGAGGACTCCTCCACCGTGTGACCGCGGCGCAGAATGACCCGCAGCCGGGTGATGACCTCCTCCAGGGAGAAGGGTTTGGTGACGTAGTCGTCCGCACCGATGGTCAGCCCGTGGATGCGGTGCTCCACGGCGTCCTTGGCGGTCAGGTACAGCACGGGGCCGTCGAGCCCCTCACCACGCAGCTTGGCGAGGAGCTCGAAGCCGTCCATCCCCGGCATCATGACATCGAGGATGTAGGCGTCGGGGTTGAACTCGCGCGCCAGGCGGAGAGCTTCGGTTCCCGAGCTGGCGGTGCGCACTTCGAAGCCCTGGAATTTCAGGCTCACGGTGAGCAGCTCGACGATGTTGGGCTCATCGTCGACGACCAGGACCTTCACCGCCGCCTGGGGAGACTGGGTGTCGTTCATGTCTTCCATTGTCCATCACTTTCTACGTCGCTCCCAAGAGTCAACCCCACCGCACTGCGGTGGGGCTGAATGAGTTCTGGGCGTTTACTGTGAGGGTGTCACTGCTCTGCCGTTGATTCGCTCCAGGAAAAACGTAGATGGTCAGGATGGCCTACCGCGGCATGCTCCCCGGAGAGCTCACCCCCACTGCACGTCCGCCAGATCCACGCCCTCCTTCTCGGCTTCGGCCTCGACCAGGCTCAGCAGGTACGCCGCGTGGCCGCGGTAGGCGGCGTTGAATCGCTCGTCGGCCACGTACATCCGCGCCAGCAGCACCTGCCTGGACCTGGACACCTCGTACCACTGGTCAATGCTCGCCAGGTGCCGGGCCACCAGCGCCGAGGCCTCGTCGGAGCCGGGCTCCACGTCGCGGGTGGCGGCGTCGGCGAGCGCGTCGACGAAGGCGTCCTGCTCCTCCTTGACGCGGATCCAGTCCTCCTTCGTCATCTTCGCCTGCCGGGCCTGGGACTGCTCCCACTCGGGGGTGCCACCCCAGCGCTGCTCGGCCTCGTCCTGGTACTCGGGCTTCCAGTCGCCGCCGAAGAGCTCGATCTTCTCCTCGGTGGTCATCTTCTCGTCATTCATCTCGTCCTCCTGCAGGATTTCGTCGACTGCCCGGACCATCCGGTGCAGGTGACCGATTCTCTCCACCAGGATGTCGCGCTGGCGGCGCAGCCGCTCCTCCGCCGTCGCCGGTTCGGCGAGCAGGGCGCCGATCTCTTTCAGCGGTACCCCGGCCTCGCGGTAGACGAGGATCTGGAGCGCGGTGTCCAGGTCATCGTCCGTGTAGAGGCGGTGGTCCGCCCACGTGCGCCAGCTGGGCACCAGCAGCCCGATGGCGTCCCAGTGCCGCAGCGTGCGGGTGGTCACGTGGAGGATGTCGGCGGCCTCGCCGATGGTGTGGTCGGTCACGGCACCAGTGTCCTGCTTGACGTCGCGTCAAGCGCAAGGGACGAATGACAGGGCATCAGCTGTTGCGCCCGCGCGCCGCCACGGTCCAGTGGTCCACGATCTCTCCCCCGTCGGTCACGGTGACCTCGTCGACGAGGTTGAGCACCGGGCAGACGTGGTTGGGCACCACCTCGAGCAGCTCCCCGCGCTGCGGCAGCGGCTCGCCCGCCGGCCAGGCGACGGTGGCGTGGTGCTCGGACAGCGCGGTGACGCGGGCGCCGGGCGCTCCCGGGACGCGGGCGAAGCCGGTCGCCCAGGCGGGCCGGTCCGAGCCGAGGATCTTGGAGCCGGCGTCGAGGATCACCTGGCCCAGGTCCTCCCGGCGCGAGACGACCGTCGCGGCCACGGTCAGGGCGATGTCATCCCAGCCGCAGCGGCCGAGTTCGAGCTGCTGGGCGTCGTTGAAGACGTACACGCCGGGCCGGATCTCGGTGGTGGCGCCGGGAGTGGTCAACGTCGCCGAGGGCGTCGAGCCGCCGGACAGTTCCAGACCGGCGACCGCGAAGCCGGACTCGGCCAGCAGGTCGCGCGCGGCAGTCAGGCAGTCGTGTTCGTCCGCGGCGGCCTCGGCGACCCCGTCCGGGGTGTAGCTGTGGCCGGGGAAGGTGAACAGCCCCGCCAGGCGACGCCCGGTTCCCGCCACCACGCGGGCGATCTCGCCGACGCCATCGACCCGCGCACCGGAGCGGTGGTGCCCGGAATCCAGTTCGATCATCAGCTCCAGGCCGTCGAAGTCGGGTCCGCCCCATCGGGCGGCCGCCTCCGGGGAGTCGACGCCGACGCGCAGCCGCACGCCCGCCTCGAGCAGGGCGCGGATCCGCCCGCCCTTGGCCGGGGTCGGCCAGACGGGATAGGCGATGAACAGGTCCGTGCAGCCCACCGCGGCGAAGACCTCGGCCTCCCCGATGGTGGCCACCGTCAATCCCGCCGCCTCCCGGGCCAATTGAGCGCGGGCGATCTCGGGAATCTTGTGGGTCTTGACGTGCGGGCGCAGCCGCAGCCCCCGGGCCGCGGCGAACTCGGCCATCCCCGCGAGGTTACGGTCGAGGACGGAGCGGTCGATGAGCACCGCCGGGGTATCGGGCGGGTGCGGCAGGTCGGCCAAACGGGTCGGGCGGGTCATGCCGCCCAGACTAACCGGCCCGCACCTCTACGGCTTCGGGATGTTGCGCAGGTTGGAGCGCGCCAGGTTCACCATGCGGCCCACGCCGCCGCCGAAGATGGTGCGGGTGGTCGCCTTCGAGAACCCGAGCAGCATGTCCCACGTGATGTTCGGCGGGATGGACAGCGCATTGGGGTCGGTCACGACGTCGACGAGCACCGGCCCGTCGTGCGCCAGCGCCTCGGCGATGCCGGAGCGCACCTTCTTCGGGTTCTCGATGCGCACGGTCCTGATGCCCATGCCCTCGGCGATGGCCGCGAAATTGACATGCTCGTGGTCGGTCCCGAACTCCGGCATGCCCCCGACGAGCATCTCCAGCTTGACCATGCCGAGTGAGGAGTTGTTGAACACGACCGTCTTGACCGGCAGGTCGTGCAGCCTGACGGTCAGCAGCTCACCGAGCAGCATCGACAGCCCGCCGTCGCCGGAGAACGAGATGACCTGGCGCCCACGGTCGGCGGCCTGCGCGCCGATGGCCTGCGGCAGGGCGTTGGCCATGGAGCCGTGGCGGAAGGAGCCGAGCTCCTCGCGACGCCCGTTCGGGGTGATGTAGCGCGCCGCCCACACGTTGCACATGCCGGTGTCGACGGTGAATACGGCGTCGTCGGCGGCGAGCTCGTCGATGACGGCGGCGACGTACTCGGGGTGGATGGGCGTGTGCTTCTCGACGCCTGTGGTGTAGGCCTCCACGACCCCCTCCAGCGCCTCCGCGTGGTTGCGCAGCTGACGGTCGAGGAAGGAGCGGTCCGTCTTCTCCTCGACGTGCGGGAGAATGTTCTCGATGACCGCGGCCACGTCACCGACCACCGGGTGGTGGATGGTGGTGCGGCGGCCGATGTGGGAGGCGTCGATGTCAACCTGTGCGACGTTGCCGGCGGGCAGGAAGTCCGTGTACGGGAAGTCGGTGCCCAGCAGGATCAGCAGGTCGGCGTCGAACATCGCGTCACGGCAGGCACCGTAGCCGAGCAGGCCGGACATGCCGACGTCGAAGGGGTTGTCGTACTGGATGTGCATCTTGCCGCCGAAGGCGTGGCCGATGGGCGACTTGATCTTCTCGGCCAGGGCGAGGACCTGACCGCGGGCGTTCTTCACGCCTTCCCCGCAGAACAGGGTGACCGAGTCGGCGTCGTTGATCGCGGCCACCAGCGCGGCCGCCTCGGCCGGATCCGGGAAGGTGATGGGGGATCCGGTGGCGATGACGGAGTCGGTGAAGGTGTCGTCGGTGGCCTCGTGCTCGGCGATGTCGCCCGGCAGCACCAGGACGGAGACGCCCTTGCCCGCGACGGTGGACTGGATGGCGTGGTGGAGGATCCTCCCGCCCTGGTCGGTGGAGTTGACCATCTCGCAGTAGGCGGAGCATTCGTTGAACAGCAGCTCCGGGTGGGTCTCCTGGAAGTAGGTGGAGCCGATCTGCAGCGAGGGGATGTGGGAGGCGATGGCCAGCACCTTCGCCCCGTTGCGGTGGGCGTCGTAGAGGCCCTGGACGAAGTGGGTGTTGCCCGGCCCGCAGGACCCGGCGCACACGGCCAGTTTGCCGGTCATCAGGGACTCGGCGCCGGCGGCGAAGGCGGCGGCCTCCTCGTTGCGGACGTGCACCCACTCGATGGAGGAGTCGCGCAGGGCGTCCACGACGGGGTTGAGGCTGTCGCCGACGATGCCGTAGATGCGTTCCACGCCCTGGGCCTCCAGGGTGGCGATGAGTTGTGCGGCGTAGGTCCGGGGCATGGTTTCCACTCCTGTCGAGATGCTCGGGTGAGTGTCGGTGAGCGGCACCGACGGCGTCGATGTGCTGCCCCCGACCCTACGCATGATTCCTCCCCCACAGCGCCGGTCGCGGGGCGTCGGCGCGCGCCCCGGCGCGGGTGAAACCGCCGGTACAGTGTGGCGGGTGAACGACCGCGCGCACCTCGACGACGTCGACTCCACCCCGGCCCGGCGGTGGAGTTTCCTCGTCATCATCTCCCTGGGCCTGTTGATGATCGGCGTGGACAATTCGATCCTCTACACCGCCCTGCCCGAGCTGCGCGTCCAGCTCGGGACCACCGCGCTGCAGGGGCTGTGGATCATCAACGCCTACCCGTTGATGATGGCGGGCCTGCTCCTGGGCACCGGCACCCTCGGCGACCGGATCGGGCACCGTCTGATGTTCCTCATCGGCCTGTCGGTCTTCGGCGTGGCGTCGCTGGCCGCCGCCTTCGCGCCCACCGCGTGGTTCCTCGTCGCCGCCCGCGCCCTGCTCGGGGTCGGGGCCGCGACGATGATGCCGGCGACCCTCGCGCTGATCCGCATCACCTTCTCCGATGAGCGGGAACGCAACACCGCCATCGGGGTGTGGGGCTCGATCGCCGTGATCGGCGCGGCCGCCGGCCCCGTACTCGGCGGGCTGCTGCTGGAGCACTTCTGGTGGGGCTCGGTCTTCCTCATCAACGTGCCGGTGGTCGTCCTCACCCTGCTGGGCACGGTGGTGGTCGCCCCGGCGAATATACCGAACCCGGACAAGCGCTGGGACGCCGTCTCCTCCCTCTACGCCCTGCTCACCCTGTCGGGGCTGGTGATGACGGTCAAGGAACTGACGAACCCGGCGCGCCAGCCCTGGCTGCTGGCCGGGGCGGCCGCCGTGTTCGCCCTCGGCGCGGTGGCCTTCACCCGCCGTCAGCGCCGTCTGGACGACCCCCTGCTGGCCTTCGACGTCTTCCGCTCCCGCATCTTCACCGGCGGGGTACTCGCCGCCGGCGGGGCGATGTTCGCGGTGGCCGGCGTGGAGCTGATGACCACCCAGCGTTTCCAGCTCGTGGGCGGTTTCAGCCCGCTGGAGGCGGGCCTGCTCGTCGCGGCGGTGACGGCCTCGGCGTTCCCGATGTCGATTCTCGGCGGTGCCTTCCTGCACCGCATCGGGTTCACCCCGCTGATCTCCGGCGGTTTCGCGGCCGTGGCGACCGGGGTGGGGCTGGCGTGCTGGGCCGGGGGCCGGGACGACTTCGTCCCCTTCGTCGTGGGTCTGCTGTTCGTCGGCGCGGGGGCCGGGGCGATCATGTCGGTGTCCTCCACCGCGATCATGGGCTCGGCCCCGGTGCGCCGCGCCGGCATGGCCGCCGGGGTGGAGGAGGTCTCCTACGAGTTCGGCACGTTGCTGTCGGTGGCCATCCTAGGCAGCCTGCTGCCGATGTTCTATCTCCTGCGGGCCCCGGCGTCGGCCCCCGCGGATCCCCTCGCCGGGCTCGCGCACCCGGTGCACGGTCCCGCGGCCGCGGCCGCCTACGACCAGGCCTACCTGGGTGTCCTCGCCATCATCGCCGTCTTCGCCGCGGTGCTGGCCGTGCTCACCGCGTGGTGCTTCCGCGGCAACCCGAAGAGCGCCGACAGCGTGGGGTAGTGAAGCGGAACGCTTCCCGACGCCCGTCCCCGGAGGGCAGCGGATTCCGACGCCGCGCGGAGGACGCGCCCGCGGTCTAGACTCCCGGCTATGGCTCTCACGGCGATCCCCGACGGCCCCCGGCAGTCCCCCCGGCGCACGGACCGGGGCACGGTCACCGCCTGGGCGCTGTGGGACTGCGGCTCCGCGGCCTTCAACGCCGTGCTGGTGACCTTCATCTTCTCGGTCTATCTGACGGACTCCGTGGGCCCGGGCATCGACAGCCGCTTCACCCCGACACAGTGGTACGGCTGGGCCATGGCCGCGGCCGGCGTGGCGATCGCCGTGATCACCCCGATCATGGGGCAGCGCAGCGACCTGCGGGGCACCCGGAAACGGGCCGTGGGCACCTGGACCTTCGTCACCGTCATGCTCATGGCGGCGCTGTTTTTCGTGCGCAATGACGATCAGCTGTTCTTCTGGCTCGGCCTGGCGATCATGGCCCTGGCGTCGATCACCTTCGAGTTCGCGGAGGTCAACTACTTCGCGCAGCTGCGGCAGGTCGCCACGGAGGACAACGTCGGCCGGGTCTCCGGTTTCGGCTGGGCCATGGGCTACTTCGGCGGCATCGTCGTCCTCCTGCTGTGCTACGTCGGTTTCGTCGCCGGCTCCGGGGACACCCGCGGACTGCTCGACCTGCCGGTCGACGGCGGCCTGAACATCCGGCTGGTGGCGGTCTTCGCCGCGGCCTGGTTCGCCGTCTCCGCCATCCCGCTGCTGCTCCGCGTCCCGGAGATCTCCCCCGCCGCTGACGCGGGCCACCGGCCGAGGGGTGTGATCGACCAGTACCGGGAGCTGTTCCGGGGCATCGGTGACCTGTGGCGGGAGGACCGCAACGCCCTCGGTTTCCTCGTCGCCTCGGCCGTCTTCCGTGACGGCCTGGCCGGGGTGTTCACCTTCGGCGCCGTCCTGGCCGTCACCGCCTACGGGTTGAGCTCCGGTGACGTCCTCATCTTCGGCATCGCCGCCAACATCGCCGCCGCCCTGGGCGCCGTCGTCGGTGGTTTCCTCGACGACCGCTTCGGCCCCAAGCCGGTCATCCTCGTCTGCCTGGTGCTCATGGTCGTCGACGCCGTCGTGCTGCTGTTCGTCGGCGGCCCGGCCGGGTTCTGGGTCTTCGGCCTGCTGCTGTGCCTGTTCGTGGGCCCGGCCCAGTCGGCGGCGCGGTCCTTCCTCTCCCGGGTGACTCCGCCGCACCGGGAGGGACAGGTGTTCGGCCTCTACGCCACCACCGGGCGCGCGGTGTCCTGGCTCTCGCCGATCCTGTTCGGCGTGTTCGTCACCCTCTCCGGCGGCGAGGACCGGGGCGGCATCCTGGGCATCGGGCTGGTGCTGCTGGTCGGCGCGCTGCTGCTGTTCCCGGTGAAGGACCCCGCCGCGAAGCAGGGGTGAGGGGGCGGGCGGGCCCGGTTCAGTCTCCGTCGACCGGGAGATCCCGGATCCTGAGCACCAGCCCGAGGCGGCGGTGCGCCGGCAGACCCGTGTCCTCGACCCCGCCGATGCGCACCAGGCCGTCCTGCCCCGGGAGAAGGTGGTGGACGGCCTGCAGTTCGTGGGTGGCCTCCCCCGTCGAGATGGTGCGCCGGTCCCAGTCGATGAGGTAGGACTCCGTGGCCGTCATCACCTCCTGCCGCCCCGAGCGTGCGCTCAGATCCTCCTCGGCCCGGTTCGTGATGCAACCCGAGAGGATCCTGGCCGCGGAGGTGGTGCCGGCGTCGTCGAGGGTGGCCAGCAGCTGGTTGGCCCGCTGGGCAACCGACCGCGCCAGGAGCGGGTCGAGGTGGCGGCGGTAGAGCGCCTGCGCCTCGTTGTCCCCGACGGGCAGGTGCTCCAGCGGGTGGTCGGGCAGCCGGACATGCACCCGGCGGTCGTCGAGGTAGAGCAGGTGGTCGTCACCGGCGTAGACCAGGGCGGGCGGGGGCGTCGGCTCGGTCATGGCGGTGTGGCCTCCTGTCGGACGATCAGGGTGTGGGCCCCACCCTAGCGGCGGGTGAGGCCCGTGTCCGCACCTGTGCCCGCGCTACACGTCGCGGGTGATCAGCTCGTCCAGGGAGGTCGGCGACACCAGGTAGGGGGCGACCTCCAGGACGGTGTAGGCGCCGGACTCGCCGGCCTCGCGCAGTCGGTGGGCGGCACGGGCGTAGGCGATCTGGACGGCCGCGGTGAAGTCGGGGTTGCGCTCCAGCTCCAGGGTGTACTCGATGGACTGGGTGAAACCGCCGGTGTCGCCCGCGGTGACCACGTGCCCACCGTGGGGCATGCCGGTGTGCTCGGCGTCGAAGGTGGCCTCGTCGATGAAGTTGACCTCGACCTGGTAGCCCACGAAGTAGTCCGGCATGGTGCGGATCTCGTTCTCGATGCGCTCCTCGTCGGCGGCGTCGCAGACGACGAAGCAGCGGCGGACGTGGGCCTGCTTGCCGTCCAGGTCACCGGCCTCGCCGCGGCGGGCGGACCCGAGGGCGTCCTCGCTGGGGATGGTGTACTGCACGGCCTTGCGCACACCCTCGATGCGGCGCAGGGCGTCGGAGTGGCCCTGCGACAGACCCGGACCCCAGAAGGTGTGCTGCTGGGCGGTGGGCAGGATGGCCTTGGCCAGCGTGCGGTTCAGGGAGAACATGCCCGGATCCCAGCCGGTGGCCACGATGGCCACGGTGCCGGCGGCCTTGGCCACCTTGTCCATCTCCGCACGGTGGCGGGCGATGTCGCGGTGGTTGTCGTAGGTGTCCACGGTGGAGGCGTGCGCGATGAACTCGGGCGCCTGCGCGGGAATGTCGGTGGCGGAGCCCAGGCACAGCAGGGCCACATCGAACTTGTCGGTGTGCTCGGCGAACCCGGCGGACGGCAGCACCGGGGTGTCCGGATCCAGCGTGTCGAGCGAATCACGCCGGGAGAAGATCCCCGCCAGCTCCATGTCGGGCTGCTGCTGGATCAGCTTCTCCACTGAGCGGCCGAGGTTGCCGTAGCCGACGATTGCGACCCGGATGTCTGCCATGTCTTGAGTTCCTTCCGAACGGGGCTGCATGTGCGGACATCATTCTACGGAAGGGGGGTGACCCGCAGGTGGGAAGCTGTACCGGCAATCCGCGCCCGGCACCACCGGCAGTTCCCGCACCCCGCCCCGGTCACCGGAAAACCGCCGGCCGGTGAGATCACCGGTCGGCGGTTGCGGAGCTGGAGACGAGACTTGAACTCGCAACCTACGGTTTACAAGACCGTTGCGCTACCGATTGCGCCACTCCAGCACGTGCCGCCGCGCACGGGCGGGCACGTTGTCAGATGCTACCCGAGGTCGCGCGCCTACCGGAAAACCCCTCCGCGTGCGGCGTTGCCGCAGCGTACGGCGGTGGGCCGGACGGGCGTCGGAAAGCCGTGTGCGCGCGGCAAAGGCACAGGCTAATGTGTGTTTTTGTCATTCACCACCCCCTTCTCCGACCGAGGTAGATCGCCCACGTGTCCACGCTGTTCGAGAGAATCGGCTCGTTTTTCACCGGTACCGGGCGCATCGCCACCATTGACGCCGCGCGGTCCGCACCGCCGCCGTCCCCGCTCGCGCCGATCGACCTCACCGATTACGCGCAGGTCGCCGGCGTCATGGACCTGGCCGCGCGCATCGGTGACATCCTGCTGTCCTCCGGCACCTCGAACTCGGACACCAAGACCCAGATTCACGCCGTGACCTCCGCGTACGGCCTGCACTACTGCCACGTGGACATCACGATGAACACCATCACGATCTTCACGAACATCGGCACCACGAAGAAGACCCCGGTCAACGTGTTCCGGGTGGTCCGTTCCCTGTCGACCGACTTCTCCAAGCTCTCCGAGGTCGACCGCCTGATCCGTTCCATCCAGGCCGGCGCCACCCCGCCCGACGTCGCCGAGAAGATCCTCGACGAGCTCGCCGCCACCCCGCCCGCCTACGGCACGCTCACCTCCATCACGGGCTGGGGACTGTTCGGTGCGGCGATCGCCGTGATGCTCGGCGGTGGGGTGTTCGTCGCCGCCATCTCGTCCCTGACCTCCATGCTGATCATGATGATCAACACCTGGCTGTCCCGGCACAGCCTGCCGTACTTCTTCCAGAATGTCTTCGGCGGCATCATCGCCACCATGCCCGCGGCCATCATCTACGGGGTCGCCGCCCGCTACGGCCTGCAGATCCTGCCCAGCCAGATCATCGCCTCGGGCATCGTCGTCCTGCTCGCGGGACTGACGTTGGTGCAGTCCCTGCAGGACGGCATCACGGGCGCGCCGGTAACGGCCTCGGCGCGGTTCTTCGAGACGCTGCTGTTCACCGGCGGCATCGTCGCGGGGGTGGGCATCGGAATCCAGCTCTCGGCGGTGTTCGGTGTCACGCTGCCTCCCCTGGAGGCGATCGCGGCCCCGAACTTCACCTCGACGACGGTGCGCGTGATCAGCGGTGGCTTCGCCGCGGCGGGCTTCGCGATCGCCAGTTACGCCGAGTGGTCGTCGGTGTTGCTCTCGGGCATCACCGGCACGGCCGGCTCCGCCTTCTACTACTTCCTGCTCCTGCCGATGGGGGTGGGCTCCGTCATTGGTTCGGCGGTCTTCGCCATCATCATCGGCCTGGCCGGCGGTCTGCTCGCCCGCCGCTTCCTCATCCCGCCGCTGATCACCGCCATCGCGGGCATCACCCCGTTCCTGCCGGGACTGTCGGTCTACCGCGGCATGTACGCCGCCCTCAACGAGCAGATGCTCATCGGCTTCACCAATATCGCGACGGCGCTGGCGATCGCCTCCGGCCTGGCCGCGGGCGTGGTGCTCGGCGAGTGGATCGCCCGTCGCCTACGCCGCCCGCCGACGCTGAATCCCTACCGCTACTTCCGGGCCGCCCGCCGCTTCTCCTTCCAGCAGGTGGCCCAGCGCAACCCCGTCGCACGGCGCCGGGTGCGCAAATCCCCCGGCCCGTAGCGTAGAATGGGGTTTCTACTGTGCCCCGTACGGGGACGAATTCCCCTGTGGACGCCCACCCGTTGACCGGGCCGCGGCCCAGTGCTCGTCCCCGCCACCGCACCTGTCCCCGAAGTTCCCGACCGTCCCCAGGAGGATCACGTGCCGCCCAAGGTCACCGATACCCGTCCCACCGCCGAGGCGCTGCATGCCGTGGAGGAGGAGACCGCCCTTGGCGCGCGCCGCATCGTCGCCACCTACTCCCAGGATTTCCTGGACGGCGTGACGCTGATGTGCATGCTCGGCGTTGAGCCGGAGGGCCTGGTCTACTCGAAGGTCGCCGCCGAGCACGAGGATGCGCAGCCGACGACGGCCAAGCGCACCCGCAAGGCCACGAAGAAGACCACCAAGAAGGCCGCCAAGAAGACCACCGCCAAGAAGACCACGAAGAAAACCACCAAGAAGACCACCGCCAAGAAGGCGACGAAGAAGACCACCAAGAAGGCCTGATCACCTGTATGAGCGGCGACAACAGTTTCGTGGTGGTGGCCAACCGGCTGCCGGTTGACCTGACCACCGAACCCGACGGCACCAGCACCTGGGCCCCCAGCCCCGGCGGCCTCGTCGCCGCCCTCTCCCCCGTCCTGGAACGACACCAGGGCTGCTGGGTGGGCTGGCCCGGTGTGGCCGACGAGACCTTCGAGCCCTTCCGTACCGACGCCGGCGTGCTCCTGCACCCGGTCAGGCTCACCGCCGCCGACTTCGAGGGCTTCTACGAGGGCTTCTCCAACGCCACCCTGTGGCCGCTGTACCACGACCTGATCGTGCCCCCGATCTACGACCGCGAGTGGTGGTCGGCCTACCGGGAGGTCAACCTCCGCTTCGCCGACGAGGTCGCCGCGGTGGCCGCCGAGGGCGCGACCGTGTGGGTGCAGGACTACCAGCTGCAGCTGCTGCCGGGCATCCTGCGCCAGCTGCGCCCGGACCTGAAGATCGGCTTCTTCCTGCACATCCCCTTCCCCGGCCCGGAGCTGTTCCGCCAGCTGCCGTGGCGGGAGGAGGTCGTCCGCGGCCTGCTGGGCGCGGATCTGATCGGCTTCCACAACGAGTCCAACGCCGCCAATTTCCTGGACCTGGCCCGCCAGGTCAGCGGTCCGTCCGGCTCCCACATCGGGCAGCCCGACGAGCTGCGGGTCGAGGGCGCCGCCGCCACCCGGGAGATCGGCGCCCACATCACCACCTCGGACGGCCGTCGCGTGGGTGTCGGCGCGTTCCCGATCTCCATCGACGTCGACTCCATCGGCCCCGCCGATCCCGCGGCCGTCGCGGAACTGCGCGCGGAGCTCGGGGAACCGAAGACGGTGATGCTCGGCGTCGACCGCCTCGACTACACCAAGGGCATCCTCCAGCGCCTGCTCGCCTTCGAGGAGCTGCTGGAGTCCGGCGCACTCGACCCGGAGGAGGTCGTGCTGGTGCAGGTCGCCACCCCCTCGCGGGAGCGCATCGAGCAGTACCGCGTGGCCCGTTCCCAGGTGGAGGAGGCCGTCGGCCGCATTAACGGCCACTTCGGCACCATCGGCAACCCGGTGGTGCACTACCAGCACCGTTCCATGCCGAAGTCGCAGCTGGGCGCCTACTACGCGATGGCCGACATCATGCTCGTCACCTCCTTCAAGGACGGCATGAACCTGGTGGCCAAGGAGTACGTGGCCACCCACCCGGACGGCTCCGGCGCGCTGGTGCTCTCCGAGTTCGCCGGCGCGTCCGTCGAGCTGGAGCAGGCCCACCTGTGCAACCCCTTCGACCTGGAGTCCGTCAAGCGCGCCATCCTCAACGCCGTCTGGGATCTCGACGACGCCCCGGAGGCCACCCGGGAGCGCATGCTGGCCATGCATGAGCAGGTGACCACCCACGACGTGGACCTGTGGGCGAGCTCCTTCCTCGACTGCCTCGCGCAGGCCGACTCCACCGGCGACTCGGACGGGGAGCCGGAGCCGCGATGACGACCCCGCGCCGGAGGGCGCTCGCGGCACTGTCGGCCGCGCTGCTGGCCACCGCCCCGGTCCTGTCCGCCTGCGGGGACCGGGAGACCGCCGTGGCCGGCTCCACCTGGCAGATCACCGGCCTGTGGACCACCCCGGAGGATCCCGGCATGCTTCCCGACGCCGCCGCCGGCCGCGCCCAGCTCATCTTCGGCGAGGCGACCGTCACCGGCTCCACCGGCTGCGCCCCCATCCAGGGGACGGTCAGCTTCACCCGCGGGGGCGATCCCTCGCGCGCCCGGGAGGCCGACGCCGTCACCTTCGAGGCCGTCGAGATCGAGGTGCCCGACGACAGCTGCCAGGGGACCGTGCGCTCCGTCCACGAGGATCTGACCGACCTGCTGGCCCCGGAGACCGCGTACGACCTGCGCCATGAATCCGAGGTCGAGCTGGTGCTCACCCGGCAGGGGGAGCTGGTGGACCGCCCGGTCATCCGCCTGTCCGCCGTCTGAGGCTGACCCCCGGTAGATTCGGGGGCATGACCACCTCGATCACCACGTTCGCCGACCTCGCCGCCACCGATCAACTGCTGGTCGTCGCCGATTTCGACGGCACCCTCGCCGACCTCGTCCCCGATCCCTACGCCGTGCCCGTCAACACCGATTCCCTGGCCGCCCTCGCACGCCTGGCCGGGTTGCCGGGCACGACGGTGACCATCCTGTCCGGCCGCCACGTCGACGGTCTCACGCAGGTCTGTGCGCTGCGGACCCCGGTGAACCTGGTCGGTTCCCACGGCGCCGAATCCGCCTCCGGCAGCCTGCCGCTGACCCAGGACATGCGCGCGCACCTGGCCCACATCGAGAACTCACTCACCCGGATCCTGGCCGCCCACCCCAAGGCCGAACTCGAGGTCAAGCCGTACCAGCGGGTCGCCCACGTGGCCAAGGTGGCCGAGGAGGATCCGGAGGCCGCGCGGAACATCCTCGAGCGGGTGGCCGAGATCGACCACGGCGGCGCCCACATCACCTACGGCAAGAACATCGTGGAGTTCTCCGCCGCTGAGTTCACCAAGGGCACCTGGCTCGCCGCGGAGCGCGAACGCGTCGGCGCCACCCGCACCCTGTTCATCGGCGATGACGCCACCGACGAGAACGGCTTCCGGGTGCTCGCCGACCATGACCTCGGTGTGAAGGTCGGCGAGGGCGCCACTGCCGCCAGCGTGCGCGTGGCCGACACCACCGAGGTGGCCCGCGTCCTGACCGACCTCGCGGACGCCCGCACGGCCCACACCGGTATCCCGGCGGAGACCCCGGCCCGCTTCCGGGCCGTGGCCGCCAGCTTCACCGCCGAGGTGCTGCGGGTGCACGACTGGGACGCGCAGACCCCCTGCTCCGAGTGGACCGCCCGCGACCTCGTCGCCCACCTCGCGACCTGGTACCCGGCCAATCTACGCAATGCGGGTGTGGACCTCGGACTGAGGACCGACGCCCGCGAGAATCCGGCGGAGGCGTGGACCGAGCTGGTCTCGGCCACCCAGGCCCTGCTCGACGATCCGGAGCGTTCCGGCGCGCAGTTCACCGCCGGTCCCGACGAGGGGCAGACGGTGGAGCAGGCGACCCGGGGCTTCTTCATCCCGGACGTGTTCATGCACACCTGGGATCTGGGACGCTCGCAGGGCCACGACGTCCGCCTCGACGAGGAGTTCGCGGCCCGCAATCTCGCCGGCCTGGAGTCCCTGGGCGAGCGTCTGCGCGAGTCGGGCCAGTTCGGCCCCGCCCACCCGGTCCCAGAGGACGCGCGGGCGGACGTGCGCCTGATGGCCCACATCGGCCGCGACCCGGAGTTCGGGCTGCGCGGCTAACCCCCGCTACCCCTCCCGCGGCGCGGCGACGGTGGTGCCGGGGTGGAAGGACGTCGCCAGCAGTCTGCGCGGCGCGGGATCCTCGCTCGCCCGGTCCCCCACACGGTCGTCGATGAGCTGCTGCAGCAGGTGCCCGGCGGCCGCGCCCTTCGCCTTGTTCGGCTGGATGACCGTGGTCAGCCCACGCACGAGCGCCAGTTCAATGCCGTCGAAACCCGTGACGGAGAGCTCCTCCGGCACCCTGATGCCACGGTCGCGGGCATACTCGAGCACGCCGAAGGCCATCGAGTCGGTGGTGCACAGCACGGCCGTGAGCCCCGGATGGGTCTCGAGCAACTCGCGGGCCGCGTCGACTGAGTTGGCACGGTCGTTGATGTGCCGGGTGACCACGGGCACCCTCGCCGGGTCGAGGCCGGCGTCCGCGAGCACGTCGAGCGCGCCCAGGACGCGCGAGCGCTGCACGTGCATGCCCGCGGCCGGCAGCGTGGCGTGGTCGACGTGCCCGTCGTGGCGCACGCGGTCGAGACGGATGGTGAGGATGCCGATGTTGCGGTGCCCCGCCTCGACGAGCGCGCGGACCGCCGGGGCGATGGCGGCGCGGTCGTCGATGCCCACGAACGGCAGATCCGGGATGTGGGTGGGCTGGTCGCAGATCACCAGCGGCAGACGGCGGGCGCGGGCGGCGGCCAGGTACGGATCGTCCTCGGCGACGGAATAGACGACGAACCCGTCGACGACGGCGCGCCCCACCAGCGCGGCGGCGGTGGCCTCGTCCTCGGCGGTCTCGGGGCCGACGGGGATGAGGGTGAGCGTGGACTCGGCGCCGTAGGACTCCTCGGAGAAGCTGGCCATGCCGGCGAGGAAGTCGACGGAGGCGAAGTCCTCGAAGGCGTAGGACAGGTGCTCGGTGAGCAGGACGCCGACGGATCCGGTGCGCCGGGTGCGCAGCGAGCGGGCGGTCGGATCGGGGCCGGGGTAGCCGCGCGCCTCGGCGGCGGCGAGAATCCTCGTGCGCAGGGCCGCGGAGAGCTGGTCCGGGTGGTTGTAGGCGTTGGAGACGGTGGTGCGCGAGACCCCGAGTTCAGCGGCCAGCGAAGCGAGGGTGCCGCCGGGACGGGCGCGTTTGACCATGTCCATGAATGTATCAGCCCCGCCCCGCGGTCCCGTTTTCAATAGATTTTCATGTTGACAATTATTTCCAATAGGCGTTTGATTTGGGACATGACCCCATTCCCCGCCCCAGCCGCCACGACCGCCAAGTCCGCCGCCGCGTCCCTGTTCGCCGGTTCCCTCCTGTTCACCGCCGCCTGCTCCGCCAGCGGGGAGGCCGCTGACACCGCAGATGGGGGCGAGGGGAGCGGGGAAGGTCCGTCCATCGTCACCTCCACCGCCATCTGGGGCGACGTCGCCGCCGCCGTCGTAGATCCGGGCACCGTCGAGATCACCCCGATCGTGCAGGACCAGGACGCCGACCCGCACTCCTTCGAACCCTCGGCCGCCGACATGGCGCGCGTGGAGAACGCCGACATCATCGTCGTCGGCGGGGGCGGATACGACGCCTGGCTCTACGACGCCGTCGGCGAGGACAACGACGCCGAGCTCATCCACGCCCTGCCCCTGTCCGGCGGACACGACCACGGTCACGACGAACACTCCCACGAGGGCCACGACCACGGCCCGGCCGAGGCCAACGAGCACGTCTGGTACGACCCGGCGGCCGTCACGGACGTGGCGGAGCAGATCGCGGCGGCCGTGAACACCCTCGACCCGGCCGCCGGAGCCGACGCCACGGAACTCTCCGGACAGCTCGCGACCGTCGAGACCGCCCTGCAGGAGCTGCCGGCCCAGCGCGTCGCACAGACGGAGCCGATCGCCGACCACCTGCTGGCCCACACCGCGATGGAGGAGGTCACCCCGGACGGTTACCGCGCGACCTCGCTGTCACACTCGGAGCCCTCCGCCGCCGACCTCGCCGCCTTCCTGGAACTCATCGCCGACGGCGGCCTGGACCTGCTCATCCACAACCCGCAGACGATGACCGATCTGACCGACCGCCTGCGCGAGGAGGCGCAGAACGCGGGCGTCCCGGTCGTCGAGATCCGCGAGACCCCGCCGGAGGGCGAGAACTTCCTCGGCTACTTCTCCCGAGTCGTCGAGGAACTCGCACAGGCGACCGGCGCGGGATCGGCCTAGGATCGGCACAATGCTCGTCAGCTTCTCAGACGCCGCGGTGGACCCCCTCTGGTCCGGCCTCGACCTTGACATCGGACCCGGGGAGTTCATCGCGGTACTCGGCCCCAACGGCGTGGGCAAGTCCACCCTGCTGGGCGCCGTCCTCGGCACCCGCCGCCTCACCCGCGGGCAGGTGCGTGTCGACGCCCGCGTGGGCTACATCCCCCAGCAGCGCATGTTCCCCGGCGAGCTGCCCATGCGCGCCCGCGACCTGGCCTCGCTCGCGCTGGCCCACGGCGTCGTGAAGCGGCGTTCCCCGCAGCGTGCGGAGGTCGACGCCCTCCTGGAGTCCGTGGGCGCCGCCGGCCTGGCGGACCGCCGCGTGGGCACCCTGTCGGGCGGCCAGCAGCAGCTCATCCGGCAGGCGCAGGCGCTGGCGAACGACCCGCAGATCCTGCTGGCCGACGAGCCGCTGCTCAGCCTCGACCTGGCGCGTCAGCAGGCGACCGTCGACATGCTCGACCGGCGGCGACGCGAGCACGGAACCTCGGTGCTGTTCGTCACCCACGGCATCAACCCGGTGCTCTCCGTGGTCGACCGGGTGCTCTACCTCGCCCCGGGCGGGCACACGCTCGGCACCGTGGACGAGGTCATGCGCTCGGACGTGCTGTCCCGGCTGTACAACACCCGCGTCGACGTCGTCGAGGTCAACGGCCGGATGGTGGTGATCTGATGGATTTCGCCCAGATGCTCGCCGACACCCAGTACCTGTTCACCGTCGGGTTCGTGCAGCAGGCGCTGCTGGCCTCCGCCATCCTCGGTGTGCTCTCCGGGGTGATGACCCCGCTGATCGTGCTGCGGCAGATGTCGTTCTCCGTCCACGCCACCAGCGAGCTCGCCCTCATGGGCGCGGCCGCGGCCCTGCTCTTCGGGCTCAACATCGGCGGCGGCGCGGTCGTCGGCTCGATCGTCGCCGCACTGCTGCTCGCACTGCTGGGGATGCGCCGGCAGCAGGACAGTGCCATCGGTGTGGTCATGAGTTTCGGCCTCGGCCTGTCCGTGCTGTTCATCCACCTCTACCCCGGCAACTCCTCGACGGCGTTCTCGCTGCTGACCGGCCAGATCGTCGGCGTGTCCGGCACGTCGGTGTGGCTGCTGGGACTGGTGGCCGTGCTCGTGGTGGGCACCGTGTGGCTGTTCTGGCGGCCGCTGCTGTTCGCCTCCGCGGACCCGGTGATGGCGCAGGCGGCGGGCGTGCCCGTGCGCGGTTTCTCCCTGCTCTTCGCGGTACTCGTCGGCCTGACCGCCGCCCAGTCCGTGCAGATCGTCGGCGCACTGCTGGTCATGGCGCTGCTGATCACACCCGGCGCGGCCGCCGTCCAGATCACCTCCTCGCCGGTGAAGGCCGTGGCGTGGTCGGTGCTCTTCGCGGAGATCGCCGCCGTGGGTGGCCTCGTCCTGTCGTTGGCTCCCGGCCTGCCGGTCTCGGTGTTCGTCACGACCATCTCCTTTGTGATCTACCTTCTCTGCCGACTGGTCGGGTGGCGGCGCGGGCGTCGGGCCAGTCGCGACGAGGTGGCCGCGGCCCGGCGTGCGGACGTCGTCGTACCGGCGCCCGCCGGGAACGCCTCCGAGTCCACCGCGGTGCCCGACGACGCGGCCGTCGAGCACTGCCACCCGGAGGATCCGCCGCCCGCGCGTCCGCAGCGGTTGTGATTCAGGACTGTTCGCATCACGTCCCATTGGGCGCAGAGTGAGAGATAAACTACAATCTCTCTCGTGAGTGACGTGGCCACCTATTCCGCCCAGAAACTGACCCTCGAGCACCAGGGACGCGACCGCATCTTCCATGTCGTCGCCCCGACCGAGCGGCCCGAGCACCCGGCGCTGCTGTTCTTCTTCCACGGCTCCCTCCAGTCCGGCCGCGTCGCCCGCACCTTCACCGGGCGCAGCTTCGACGACATCGCCCTGCGCACCGGCACCATCCTCGTCTACCCCGACGGCGTGCACCACCACTTCAACGACGCCCGCCGGGACCTCAACGAGCGCACCCGGCAGCTCCGCGTGGACGATGTCGGCTTCACCGGGAAGATCATCGAACGCATGGTCGCCGACTTTCACGTCGACCGCTCCCGTGTCTACGTCTCCGGTTACTCCAACGGCGGGCAGATGGTCATCCGCCTCCTCCACGACGCGCCCGGTCTGTTCGCCGGCGCGGCCACCTTCGCCGCCACGATGCCCACCCCGGACAACTTCGCCCCGGGCCTGCCGCTGCGCGGGACCGCCCCCACCCCGTACCTGGCGATCCACGGCACCGAGGACACGCTGGTCCCCTACTCCGGCGGTGACGCCGGTTTCGACGCCGCCCGCTCCCGCGGCGCCGTGACCTCCGCGCCGGAGTCAGCCGCCTACTTCGCGGGGCTGAACGGGCTGGATGAGGGGGACCGGACACGCACCCGCTTCGCCGACGACGTCGTGGTGGACGAGTGGTCCCGCGAGGGCCACCCGCCCGTGCAGCTGTGGACCGTCGAGGGCATGGGGCACGTGGTCCCCTCGCCCAAGGAGGTCGACACGCGGCTGGGCACCGGCACGGACTCCTTCGTGGCAGCCGACGTGATGGCGGAGTTCTTCGGGCTGGGGTAGGTCCGCGGTCCGCCGCGGGGCCCGGACGTCGGGCGTCCGGTCATATCCACGCACCAGGGCCGGAAACCCTGCCGTGCGCCGCTCTTCGGGGTTCACCTGCGTGGATTTGCCCCGCTCCCACCCCCTCAGTGCCACGCCAGGCCGCCGGCCTCCCACTGCCGATCTGGGATCGTGTAATTCTGGCGGACGAGGTGCTCGTACATCCTGCACACCTCGCGCACTCCGCTGCCGTCACGGAAGCTGTCCTGGTCGATGCGCACCAGCACCACCCCTTCACGCAGCAGTCTCTTCTGCCGGTGCATCTCCCGACGCCTCACGCTGTCGGGTGCCTCGCCGAACTCCCCCTCGTACTTGCCCCGGCCGTCGTACTCCACCCCCAGTCCGACATCCCCGAAGAAGAAGTCGATGCGACCGATGTCCTCACCGCATAAGTCGTATATCACGGCCTGCTGGTACGGCGCGGGCAGTCCCTTCCGCCACATCGCCACCTTCAGCGCCGATTCCCGTGGGCTCTCCGAGAACGGCGTTGCCAAGGCCGCTGCCCGCCGGGATCTCCCGATCCGGAGCAACGGACCCGCCCACCGCAGCAGCCGCTCCAGGTCCCCCTCGTTGAACCACCCCTGCCGCAGCCCGTGGTCCAGGCCGAGTACCGCGTCCTCCAGGGTGTGCCAGCGGGCGAGGTCGATTCCGGTCTGTGCCGGATGGGTGAGATCCACGGTCCCGAATTCCGTCGGGTAGGCGAGCACGCGGTCCCGCAGGTGGTCAGGCAACGACCGGTAGAGCACCGTTTTCCGGCGCCCCGCTCCCGACCTGCTCTCCCCGGCGAGTTCCACCTGCGGGTTCCGCTCCCTGCCGTTCAGTGGCATGCCGACGATGCGCGCCGCCGTGCGACCGACGACGGCAGAGGACGGTGACGACGCGGCATGTCCGACCACCCACGCCAACCACTGCTTCTCTCGGCTGAGACCGTGGTAGCGCCGGGCATCCATGTAAACCCCCGGAGACACCCTCACCAGTTGTTGTTTCGCATGCAGCCGACCGATGCGGCTGCGTTCGGCCCGCGTCATCCCCGCGGTATGAAGTAACGGCCCCCCGACCTTGCTCATGCCTCCAAGATCGCAGACAATCCGGCAGGGTGCTACTCGGGAGCCTCAGAACCGATCAAATCCACGCAGAGAGGCTGCGAATTCTCGGAGTTCGGGGACTTTTGAAAGGATCTGCGTGGATTTGACCCACCGACCCCACCGGCCCCTCGCCGACCCTCCGCCGACCGCCTCCCCGGGCCCGCACCCGGATCCGGGCCCTATTCCCCGCGCGAAACCGCCGCCCGCCGCTGCCGCGCGAACTCGCTCAGGACCACGCCTGCGGCCACTGACGCATTCAGCGACTCGACCCAGTCGGTCATCGGCACGGACATGATCACGTCGCAGTTCTCCTTGACCAGGCGCGAGATGCCCTTGCCCTCGGAACCGACGACGATGACCACGGGACCGGCGCCGCCGTCGTAGGTGTCCAGGGTGTGTTCGCCACCGGCGTCGAGGCCGACGACCTGGTAGCCGTTCTGCTGGAACTCCTTGATGGTACGGGTCAGATTGGTCGCCCGCGCCACGGGCAGCCGGGCCGCGGTGCCGGCGGAGGTGCGCCAGGCCACCGCGGTCACGGAGGCGGAGCGGCGCTCGGGGATGACCACGCCGTGGCCGCCGAAGGCCGCGACGGAACGGATGACCGCACCCAGGTTGCGGGGGTCGGTGATGTTGTCGAGCACCACGATCATGCCGTCCTCGCCCCGGTCCTTGACCGAGGAGATCAGGTCGAAGACCTCCGTGTACTCGTACGGCGGAATCTGCAGGCCGATGCCCTGGTGCATGCCGTTGCCGGTCATGCGATCCAGCTCGTGGCGCGGCACCTCGATCAGCGGGATGGACCGCGACGCGGCGGTCTGCACGGCCTCGGAGAGGCGGTCGTCGTTGCTGGCGCCCTCGGCGACGTACAGTGCGGTGGCGGGCACACGGGCGTGCAGGCACTCGATGACCGGGTTGCGGCCGACGACGAGTTCGGTGGTGGACTCGCGCGAGTGGCGGCCCTGCGCGCGGCGCTCGGCCTCCTTCTTGCGCTTGTGCGCGACGTGGTAGACGCGGTCCTCGGCCTTCGGCGTCGGACCCTTGCCCTTCAGGCCGCGGCGGATCTGCCCGCCGGAGCCCTTCGCGGCGCCCTTCTTGTTGGTCTTGCGGACACCGGGGCGGCCGTGATTCTTTGCCATGGGGTGGCTCCTTCTAGTTCTTGAGCGACCACTGCGGGCCGTCGGGGGTGTCGGTGACCTCGATGCCGGCGGCCGTGAGGCGGTCGCGCACGGCGTCGGCGGTGGCCCAGTCCTTCTCGGACCGGGCCTCGGTGCGGCGCTGGAGTTCGGCGCGGACGAGGACGTCGAGGGCGGTCAGGGCGTCGTCGCTTGCCGACGCCCCGGTGGCCCAGGTCTCCGACTGCGGGTCGACGCCGAGCACGCCGGTCATGGCGCGCACGGTTCCGGCGATGCGTTCCGCCTCGGCCCGGTCACCGGCGGCCAGGGCGGTGTTGCCGGCACGCACGGCGTTGTGGATTTCGGCGAGCGCCCTGGGTACGGAGATGTCCTCGTCCATGGCCGCCCCGAACTCCGGGGTCCACTCCCCGACCGCCACCTCGCCGACGCGGGCGAGGAAGTCCTCGATGCGGCGGTACCCGGCGGCGGCCTCCTTGAGCGCCTCCTCGGAGTACTCGAGCACGGAGCGGTAGTGGGCGGAGCCGAGGTAGTAGCGCAGTTCCACGGGGCGGACCAGCTCGAGGATGTGCGGCACGGAGAGTACGTTGCCCAGGGACTTGGACATCTTCTCGCCGGCCATGGTCACCCAGTGGTTGTGCATCCAGTAGTTGGCGAAGCCGTCGCCGGCGGCGTGGGCCTGGGCGATCTCGTTCTCGTGGTGCGGGAACTGCAGATCCAGCCCGCCCGCGTGGATGTCGAAGGTGCCGCCGAGGTACCAGGTGGCCATCGCCGAGCACTCGAGGTGCCAGCCGGGACGGCCCTCGCCCCAGGGGGTGGGCCAGGACGGCTCGCCGGGCTTGGCGGCCTTCCACAGGGCGAAGTCCAGCTGGTTGCGCTTGCCGCGGTTGTCCGCCTCGCCCTGCTCCATGTCCTCGACGCGGTTGCCGGACAGCGAGCCGTAGTCGCTGCCCTCGGCGTCGACCCAGGCCTTCACGTCGAAGTAGACGGAACCGTCCACCTCGTAGGCGAAGCCGTTGTCCATCAGTCGCCGCATGTAGGTGACCATCTGGGTCACGTGCCCCGTCGCCCGCGGTTCCACCGACGGCGGGAGCACGCCGAGCTGCTCGTAGGCCCAGGTGAAGGCGCGTTCATGGGTGGACACCCACTCCCACCAGGGACGGCCGTGTTCGGCGGCCCTGGTGAGGATCTTGTCGTCGATGTCGGTGACGTTGCGCACGAACGCGACGTCGAAACCCTTTGCCAGCAGCCAGCGGCGCAGGATGTCGAACGCGACCCCGGAACGCACGTGGCCGATGTGCGGCTGCGACTGCGGCGTGGCGCCACACAGGTACACCGAGGCGTGTCCCTCGCGGACGGGGACGAAGTCGCGGAGCGTGCGGGTGCCGGTGTCGAAGATGCGTAGTGTCACGCCTGCCAGTCTAGACGAGGCCATGGACACCGCCTGCCGCGGTGGCCGCCCCGGCCGGGGCGGTTACTGCGCGTCATCGACCGGCAGACCGTCGTGACCCTGCCAGGACGGGCGGTGGGCCTCGATGTAGCGGTAGTAGTCCTTCTCGCTCAGCAGGGCGCCGGCCTCCTCGTCGACGATGACCGTCGCCCGCGGGTGAAGCTGCAGCGACGAGGCCGGGACCGCGGCGGTCAACGGCCCCTCGGCCAGCTTCTTCACGGCCTCCGCCTTGCCGACGCCCGTGGCCAGCAGCACCGCGTGCCGCGAACGCAGGATGGTGCCCAGCCCCTGGGTCAGGGCGTGGGTGGGCACCTCGTCCTCGGAGTCGAAGAAGCGGGCGTTGTCCGCCACGGTCTGCGGGTGCAGGGTCTCCATGCGGGTCGTCGAGCTCAGCGAGGTCGCCGGCTCGTTGAAACCGATGTGGCCGTTGGTGCCGATCCCCAGCAGCTGGACGTCGACCCCGCCGGCGTCGGTGATCGCGCGCTCGTAGCGCTCTGCGGCCTCCCAGGGCCTCGGATCCGTGCCCTCGGGACTGTGCACGGCGGCGTCGTCGATGTCGATGTGCGAGGTGAACTCGTTGCGGATGGTGTGGTGGTAGCTCTGCACGTGCCCGGGCGGCAGGCCGATGTACTCATCCAGCAGGAACGCCCGGCACCCGGCGAAGCTGAGCTCACCGCGGCGGTGGCGGTCGATGAGCTCGCGGTAGGTGGCCAGCGGTGTCGAGCCGGTGGCCAGACCCAGCACGGCCCCACGCCTGATGTGCGCGGAGAGGATGTCGGCGGCGGTGGCGGCCACCTCATCCGGCGTCGGGCGGATCAGAATCTCCATGGACGCAACTTTATGCCCTGCGCCGGACGCCCACCCGGTCAGGGCGGGGATATGGTGCTACGGCGCCCAGACCACGGCGGTGGCCACAGCCGCACGTCCCTCGCCGCGGCCGGTGAAACCCAGGTGGTCGGTCGTGGTGGCGGAGACGGAAACCGGGGCGCCGAGGATGCCGGAGAGCACCTCCTGGGCCTCCTGACGGCGCGGGCCGACCTTCGGGGTCTGGCCGATGAGCTGGGCGGCGGCGTTGCCGATGACGAAACCGTGTGATTCCAGCAGCTCCCGGCATTCGCGCAGCAGGCGCTCCCCGCTGACCCCGTCGTACTCGGCGCGTCCCACGCCGACGAAGGAGCCGAGATCGCCGAGCCCGGAGGCCGAGAGCAGGGCATCGACGATGGCGTGCGCCACGACGTCGCCGTCGGAGTGGCCCTCGCAGCCGTGCGCGCCGTCGAAGAGGAGGCCGGCGAGCCAGCAGGGTTTTCCCTCCTCGATCCGGTGGGCGTCGGTGGCGATGCCGACGCGGGGGATGATGGGGGCGGGGTCAGTCACTGGGCACCTCGAAGATGGTCGGTTCGGCCTCGTCCGTGATGGTGCGGGCGAGCATCATGTCGATCGGGGTGGTCACCTTGAAGGCCATCGGGTCGCCCTGTACGCAGGTCACGGGCACGCCGTGCCACTCCATCAGCGAGGCGTCGTCGGTGGCGGTGAAACCGGGGTCGGCGGCGGCGAAGTAGGCCTCGTTGGCCCGGCGCAGCCGCGCCAGGTCGAAGCCCTGCGGGGTCTGCACGGCCCGCAGGCGCGACCGGTCGGGCGTGCCGACGACCGTCTGGCGGGCGTCGTCGACCTCCTTGATCGTGTCGGCGACGGGCAGGACCGGGACGGCCGCCGGGGCACCCGCGAGAACGGCGTGGGCCACCCGCGCGATCATGCCGGGCGGGGTCAGCGCGCGGGCGGCGTCGTGGATGAGCACGACGGCGTCGTCATCGGTGATGGCCTGCAGGCCGGCCCACACGGAGTCGGCACGCTCGCCGCCGCCGTGGACGAGACGCACGGGCACCTCACCGTTGTCGAGCACCCCGCGGGTGCGCAGCAGGTCCGCGGCGAAGGCCGCCATGTCGGGGCTGACGAGCACGATGATCTCGTCGACGACCGCGGAGTTGACCATCGCGAGGGCGGAGCGCTCCACCAGGCTGCGGTCGCGCAGCGTGACAAAGGCCTTGGGCACCCTCGCCCCCAGGCGGGTGCCGCGCCCGGCGGCGGCGACGAGGGCGATCACCCTCCGGCTGTCCTCCGCCACGGCGGTCTAGTCGTCGTCCTCGTCATCGAAGGAGAGGTCGTCCAGGTCGACGTCGACGTCGTCCAGGTCCTCCTTCTTCTCCTCGTCGCCGCCGCCCTTGTGGCGCTTGACGGTCTCGTCGACCTGGGCGAGGAACTCGTCGGCCTTCTTGTCGTCGACGGTCTCGGCCAGGGACAGCTCGCCGACGAGAATCTGCCGGGCCTTGCCCAGCATGCGCTTCTCACCGGCGGACAGGCCGCGGTCCTGGTCGCGGCGCCACAGGTCGCGGACGACCTCGGCGACCTTGTTGACGTCACCGGAGGCCAGCCGCTCCTGGTTGGCCTTGTAGCGGCGGGACCAGTTGCCGGCCTCCTCGACGTCGGTCTCGCGCAGCACACCGAAGACCTTCTGCAGGCCCTCCTCGCCGACCACGTCGCGCACACCGACGTGCTCGGCGTTCTTGGAGGGGACGCGCACCACCAGATCGGACTGGTGGATCTGGAGGACCAGATACTCCAGGTTCTCGCCACCCATCTCGCGATATTCGATGTCCGCGATCACGGCTGCGCCGTGGTGAGGGTAGACAACGGTGTCCCCGACCTTGAAATCCATTCCCACTCCCTTGGGTGCTGTTGGTTCGCCGCGGGGCGGTGTTCATGGTGTTCATGGTGTTCCGGACCGCCCTGCGCGTGCACACTGGAACTCGCATTCTACCACGCCCCCCACCAGCACTTTCATCCGGACCCGTGGTCGCCTGGGCCCCGCGGGGGCGGCGGGGACCCGAGGGGGCGCGGGATTCGCCCCCGCATTGCCCCCGCTCCGGATGCGGGCGAGCCCCGGAACTGTGTGGAAGGACGGGAAAGATACTAAGGTTAAGCGGCGAACAACTATATGATCACAGAACTGATGGAGGACGCTCCCGTGAAGTCCCTGAAGTCGGCCGCCCGCCGCGGCGGCATCGTCTCCGCCGCCGCCCTGTCCGCACTGGCGCTGGCATCCTGCTCCGCAGGCCAAGTCACCCAGACCTCCTCGCAGGTCGCCGCCGTGGACGGCGCTCGGGCCGACTCCGAGGACGGTGCGATCGCCGTCCGCGACGTCACCGTGATCGTCGGCGAGGAGGGCGACGCCGCCCTCAAGTTCACGGCCATCAACCAGGACGACGCCGTGCAGACCCACACCCTGGAGTCGATCGAGGTCGACGGCACCGAGGTCCAGCTGGACAACAACGTGCCGCTGGAGCACGAGTGCTCCCTCGTCGGCGCCTCCCAGCCGGTCATCGAGGACATGCCGCAGGCCGAGGAGGTCGACTGCATCTCCTACACCGCCACCTCCCTGCCCAACGACGACTTCGCCGTCGGCGGCAACCTCCCGGTCGTCTTCACCTTCGACTCGGGCACCATCGAGCTGGACGCGACCGTCGATTTCCCGACCCCCCTCGACGCCGGTGAGCTCACCCGCGGCCCGGGCGAGGGCCGCGTGACCGAGGAGCACTGACCCCTCCCAGCCCGCACCCGGATTCCCTGCCACCTGCAGGGATCCGGGTGTTGCGCGTTCTGCGGGAGGTCGTGTCCGGGCCCTGTTCTACAGTGAGGCCATGGCAAAGAAGGCACGCTCCATCCACACCTGCTCCGAGTGCGGATACTCCTCCCCCAAGTGGCTCGGCCGCTGCCCGGACTGCGGCTCCTGGGGCACCCTCGTCGAGTCCGCCGCCGCCCCGAAGGCCGGGGCGGCGGCGAATGCGGCCGTGTCCGGGCAGGTGCCCGCCGGGCTGACGCCGACCGCGCCGGCCACCCCGATCACGCGGGTCGACGCCGTGGCGTCCACCTCCGTGCCCTCCGGCATCGGTGAACTCGACCGGGTGCTCGGCGACGGCGTGGTGCCCGGCTCGGTCGTGCTCATGGCGGGTGAACCGGGCGTCGGCAAGTCCACCCTCCTGCTGGAGGTCGCCTCCCGCTGGGCCTCCCAGCCCGACGCCGAGGGGGCGGACACGCGCAAGGCGCTGTACGTCACCGCCGAGGAGTCCGCGGGGCAGGTGCGCGTGCGCGCGGAGCGCACCGGGGCACTCAAGGACACCCTCTACCTGGCGGCCGAGTCGAACCTGGACATCGTCTTCGGCCACGTGGAACAGCTCAAACCCTCCCTGCTGATCGTCGACTCGGTGCAGACGATGCACGCCTCCGGCGTGGAGGGCGTGGCCGGTGGCGTGGCCCAGTCCCGCGCGGTGACCGCGGCGCTGACCACCCTGGCCAAGACCTCCGGCATCCCCGTCCTGCTCGTCGGGCACGTGACCAAGGACGGCAATGTCGCCGGCCCGCGCGTGCTCGAACACCTGGTCGACGTCGTCCTGAACTTCGAGGGCGACCGCCAGTCGAGCCTGCGGATGCTGCGCGGCATCAAGAACCGTTTCGGCGCCACCGACGAGGTCGGCTGCTTCGAGCAGACCGGCGAGGGCATCCGGGAGGTGCCGGACCCGTCGGGACTGTTCCTCTCCCACCGCGGCATGACCCCGGACGGCTCCGCCGTCACCGTCGCCATGGACGGGGTGCGCCCCATCCTCGCCGAGGTGCAGTCCCTGACCGTCGACCCCGTGGCCAAGAACCCGCGGCGCGTGGTCACCGGGCTGGACTCGAACCGGGTGCCGATGATCCTGGCCGTCCTGCAGGCCCGCGCCGGGGAGCGCTCCAACGAGAAGGACGCCTACGTGGCCACCGTGGGCGGGGTGCGCATCACCGAGACCGCCACGGATCTGGCCGTCGCGCTGGCCACGTGGTCCTCGCTGCACGAGCAGCCGCTGCCGCCCAAGACCGTGGTCATCGGCGAGGTCGGGCTGGCCGGGGAGCTGCGGCGGGTGCCCAACCTGGAACGCCGACTCACGGAGGCCGCCCGCCTGGGCTACGAACGCGCGATCGTCCCCGACGGCGGGGAGACCACGGTGAAGGGCATGCACGTCACCCAGGTGTCCACCCTGCGCGACGCCATCGCCGCCGTGACCCCCGGGGGCGGGAGCGGTGGCGACCCGCGACGAAACACACGCAACAGGCGCAACATTGACACCACACGCACCACGGCTACCGCGGGATAGTAACCTGGGTGCCCATGAGCGATTCCGCGACGTCGTCGGCCACCCTGCGTGAGGCCCTGCAGCAACTCGCCCCCGGCACCGCCCTGCGCGACGGCCTGGAACGCGTTCAGCGCGGCCGCACGGGCGCCCTCATCGTCCTGGGCGACGCCGACGAGGTCATCTCGCTGTGTGACGGCGGCATCGAGTTCGACGTGCCCTTCGCCCCCACCCGCCTGCGCGAGCTGTCCAAGATGGACGGCGCGGTGATCCTGTCCACCGACGGCACCCGCATCCGGCGGGCCAACGTCCAGCTCATGCCGGCGCCGACCTACCCCACCAACGAGTCGGGCATGCGGCACCGCACCGCCGAGCGCACCGCCCTGCAGTCGGGACGGCCCGTCATAGCGGTGAGCCAGTCGATGAACGTGATCACCCTCTACGTCGAGGGGATGCGGCGCGTGCTCGTGGAGCCGGAGATGATCCTCACCCGCGCCAACCAGGCGATCGCCACCCTGGAGCGGTACCGCTCCCGGCTCGACGTGGCCAACCAGCGGCTGTTCGTCTCCGAGGTCAACAATTACGCCACCGTGGCCGACGCCGTGAACGTGCTCCAGCGCGAGCTGCTGGTCAAGCGGGTCGCGCTCGACATCGACGAGGACGTCCTCGAGCTGGGCACCAGCGGCCGCCAGCTCGACCTGCAGCTGACGGAACTGCGCGGCGACAATGACCGCGAGATCGAGATGCTGCTGCGCGACTATCTGGTCTCGGCGGGCCCGCCCTCGGACGAGGCCGTCGCCGAGGCGCTCGCGTCCCTCGACGAGCTGCCCGACGCCGACCTGCTCAAGCCGGCGAACGTCGCTCGCATCCTGGGACTGCCCGCCACCGAGGAGTCGCTCAGCCAGTGGATCGTGCCCCGCGGCTACCGGGTGCTCGCCCGCATCCCACGGGTGCAGATGTTCCTGATGAACAAGATCATCGCCGTCTTCGACGACCTCAAGGCACTGCTGAAGGCCGACGAGGGGGATATCGCGGCCGTCGACAACGTGGGCGAGCTGTGGGCCCGCCACGTGCACGAGGGACTCGGCCGACTACGCCGCTAGCCCGTGGCCCCTCAGCCCAGGTTGAAGGAGTGGGCGTTGGAGGGGTTCTGGCCGATCACGCCGTGGAGGTAGTAGCTGCCGTCCGGCACCGGCTGGCGGTTGTTGCACTGTCCGGGCGCGGAGCCCAGGCGCGACCACACGGCCTCGAAGTGGCGCTCCTCGCCGGCCGGGAAGGTGCGGGTGCCGTCCTCCACGGAGGGGTAGCAGTCGGTGTCCGCCCACATCCGCTGGTTGGTCTTCATGTCGTAGACCTCGAAGCGCAGGACGTTGTCGTCGAGATTGATCTCGCAGTCGGCGGCGGTGGGATTGTCCACCGTCATGTAGAAGGTCGGCTGCACGTCGGGCGCGTAGGAGGGCTGGTCGCTGGTGGCGGTGATCCGCAGGTCGGACAGCCCGCAGGAGTCCTTGGGCTCCGTGGTCGCCTCCGGGGAGGTGGTCTCCGAGCTGGCCGAGGCCTCCGAGCTCTCGGAGCTTTCCACGGCCGCGGAGGATTCGGTGTCGGTGGTGTCGGTGGTCTCGGCGGGATCGGCGCCCCCGACGGCCTCGACGGTCTCGGTCGTCTCGTCGGCCGCCGCGCTGGCCGCGGAGGCGTCGGAGGCGGGGCTGGCCTCGGCGGTCGTCGTGGGGGCCGGGGAGGTGCCGCCCTCGTCGTCGGATCCGCGGTTCAGGGCCACCAGGCCCCACACGAGCAGGGCCACGAGCACGAGAATGATCACCGCGGCGGCGACGCGGCGGCGGACGTAGATCTCTTCGGGGAGACGCTGATTCCTGCGGTTGCTCACATCCCCCACTCTAAAACCTGCCCGGCCCCACCAGCGGGAACCGGGCTGCCCGCGTGTCTACTCCACGCCGTAGGTGACCACGGTCTCGGCGCAGCCGTCGGACAGGCGGTAACGCAGGCCGACGGCACCGATGCGGCCGTCGTTGAGCCGTTCACGCAACTGCGGGACGCGCGTCATCAGCTGGTTGACGGTCTCGGTGACGTTCTGCCGCTCATAGTCGACAATTCCGCTCATGCCCTGGGAGCGGGCCTCGAGAATCGACGGCGCGACCTTCTCCACGAGCACGCGCTGGAAACCGCTGGGGATCGCGTCGCCCTCGAGCGCGGCGGCCGTGGCCTTCACGGCGCCGCAGGACTCGTGGCCCATCACCACGACGAGGTCGACGTCGAGGGCCTCGATCGCGAACTCGAGGGAACCGAGGACGGCCTGGTCGATGATCTGCCCGGCGGTGCGGATGACGAACAGGTCGCCCAGTCCGACGTCGAAGACCAGCTCGACGGGCACGCGGGAATCGGAGCAGGACAGCACGACGGCGCGGGGGCTCTGCCCGGTGCGCAGCGCGACCCGGCGCGTGGAGTCCTGGTTCGGACGCTCCTCCCGGTGGGTGACGAAGCGCTCGTTACCCGCCTGCAGTGCTTCCCAGACGGCCTGGGGGTTTTTCTCGACCTGTGACATTGGCATGCCCCCATTGTTCCACCGGCCGAACCATCGGGTGCACAAGGGGGACCACTACACTGGTCGCACCATGTCCAGTTCCCTGCAGCAGCGCCTGATCACCTGGTTCACCGCCCACTCCCGCCCCCTGGCGTGGCGGGAGCCCGGCACCTCCGCCTGGGGGGTGCTCCTCAGCGAGGTGATGAGCCAGCAGACCCCGGTCGCCCGGGTGGAACCCGTGTGGCGGGAGTGGATGGACCGGTGGCCCACCCCGGCCGATTTCGCCGCCGCCTCCCCCGAGGAGGTGCTGCGGGCCTGGGGCAGGCTCGGTTACCCGCGGCGGGCACTGCGGCTGCTCGAGTGCGCCAGGGCCGTCGTGTCGCGTCACGACGGCCGCGTGCCCGAGGACGTCGATGAGCTGCTGGCTCTGCCCGGCATCGGCGACTACACCGCGCGCGCCGTCGCCTGCTTCGCCTACGGGCACAACGTGCCGGTGGTGGACACCAACGTCCGCCGCGTGCACCGCCGTCTCATCGAGGGCCGGTTCCTGGCCGGCACGGCGTCGAAACGCGAGCTGGCGCAGGTCGCCGAGCTGCTGCCCGAGGGCGGGGACGGCCCGCGGTTCTCGGTGGCCATGATGGAGCTGGGCGCCCTGGTGTGCACGGCGAAGAACCCCGTGTGCGGGATGTGCCCGGTGCGCGGGGACTGCGCCTGGGTGCAGGCCGGCAGCCCCGCCCCCAGCGAGGAGGAGCAGGCCGCGGCGAAGAAGCGGGTGCAGAAGTTCGCGGGTACCGACCGGCAGGTGCGCGGCCTGATCATGGGCGTGCTGCGCTCCGCGGAACACCCGGTTCCGCAGGCGGAGATCGACGTGGTGTGGCCGGACGCGGCGCAGCGCTCGCGGGCCCTGTTCTCCCTGCTGGAGGACGGTCTGGCGGAGCAGGACGGGGCGGGCCTGTTCCACCTGCCCCGCTGAGGGCGTCTACTTTCTACTTCCAGCGGCCGCGGAAGTTGAAGCCGCCGGGCAGCCGCACCCGCAGACCGCTGCGGCTGTTCAGGGTGACCGGACCGACCTTCGTCGACGCCGAGGCACCCGAGCGGGAGAGGTTCAGCCAACTGTTCCTGCCGATCTTCTTGCGCTTGCGGAAACTGAAACCCACGGCCGGTGCTCCTTCGGTGATCGTTGGCGGGGATGGTGCCTCCACCTTATGGGACCGGGGCGATCGTAGGGGGCAGTCTCGCGTGGTGGTTGCCGTCGTGGTCTGCGTCGACAGCGCCCCGTTGTGGGGCACCTGCTCCCCGCCCGAGGAGCGGAACGTGAAACCCCGGCGGCCCCACACAGACGGACAGCTCCCCTTCCCGATGATTCGGGAAGGGGAGCTGTTCGATGGTCGGACGGGCGGAGAGCTTCACGACTCCCGTGGGAGGCGTCAGCTACTGCTGCGCCGCACCGCCGCCTGCGCCACCGGTCTCACCGGGGCCGAAGCCCGAGCGCGGCGCCTCGATGCTGGAGACCCGGTCGCCGTCGGCCTCGTCGTAGCTCTCCTCGAGCTTGTCGATGTCCTCCGGGGAGAGGTCCCCGAAGTCCTCCTCCGGCAGCGGCTTCGGACGCGGGGTGAAGGTGAACTTCGCGCTGTCGGCGTCCTTGGACTCGTCGTCCCAACCCTCGACGTCGACCGTGACGATCTCGCCGGCACCGAGCTCGCCGAAGAGGATCTTCTCGGACATGGTGTCCTCGATCTCGCGCTGGATGGTGCGACGCAGCGGACGGGCACCGAGCACCGGGTCGAAGCCACGCTTGGCGAGCAGGTTCTTGGCCTTGTCGGTGAGCTCGACGGCCATGTCCTTCTCGGCCAGGGCCTTGGACACGCGGCCGATGAGCAGCTCGACCATCGCGACGATCTGCTCCCGGGTGAGCTGGTGGAAGACCACGATCTCGTCGATACGGTTGAGGAACTCGGGGCGGAAGTGCTTCTTCAGCTCGTCGTTGACCTTGTTCTTCATCCGGTCGTACTGGGCGTCGGAGTCCGTCTCGTTGGAGCCGGTGAAGCCCATGCCGACAGCCTTCGAGATGTCCTGGGTACCCAGGTTCGAGGTGAAGATGAGCACGGTGTTCTTGAAATCGACCACGCGGCCCTGACCGTCGGTGAGACGGCCGTCCTCGAGCACCTGCAGGAGGGTGTTGTAGATCTCCTTGTGCGCCTTCTCGATCTCGTCGAAGAGGACCACGGAGAACGGCTTGCGGCGGACCTTCTCGGTCAGCTGGCCGCCCTCCTCGTAACCGACGTACCCGGGGGGAGCACCGAACAGACGCGACGCGGTGAAGCGGTCGTGGTACTCACCCATGTCGATCTGGATGAGGGAGTCGTCGTCACCGAACAGGAACTCCGCCAGCGCCTTCGACAGCTCGGTCTTACCGACACCGGACGGGCCGGCGAAGATGAAGGAGCCGGAGGGGCGCTTCGGGTCCTTCAGGCCGGCACGGGTGCGGCGGATGGCCCGGGAGACCGCCTTGACCGCGTCGTCCTGGCCGATGATGCGCTTGTGGAGCTCATCCTCCATGTTGAGCAGTCGGTTGGACTCGGACTCGGTGAGCTTGAAGACCGGGATACCGGTCCACGCGCCGAGCACCTCGGCGATCTGCTCCTCGCCGACCTCGGCGATCTCCTCGAGATCACCGGAGCGCCACTGCTTCTCCTTCTCGGAACGCTCCTCGCCCAGCTTGCGCTCCTTGTCGCGCAGGCCGGCGGCCTTCTCGAAGTCCTGGGCGTCTATCGCCGCCTCCTTCTCGCGGCGAACGTCGGCAATGCGCTCGTCGATCTCGCGCAGACCCTCGGGGGCGGTCATACGCTTGATGCGCATGCGGGCACCGGCCTCGTCGATGAGGTCGACGGCCTTGTCCGGCAGGAAGCGGTCGTTGATGTAGCGGTCGGCGAGCTGGGCGGCCGCGGTCAGTGCACCGTCGGTGATGGACACGCGGTGGTGCGCCTCGTACTTGTCGCGCAGCCCCTTGAGAATCTCGACGGACAGCTCGACGGACGGCTCCGGGACCTGGACCGGCTGGAAGCGGCGCTCCAGGGCGGCGTCCTTCTCGATGTGCTTGCGGTACTCATCCAGGGTGGTCGCACCGATGGTCTGCAGCTCGCCACGGGCCAGCTTCGGCTTCAGCAGCGACGCAGCGTCGATGGCGCCCTCGGCGGCACCGGCACCGACGAGGGTGTGGATCTCGTCGATGAACAGGATGATGTCGCCGCGCTGGTTGATCTCCTTGAGGACCTTCTTCAGGCGCTCCTCGAAGTCACCGCGGTAGCGGGAGCCGGCGACCAGGGAACCCAGATCCAGGGAGTAGACCTGCTTGTCCTTCAGGGTCTCCGGCACCTTGCCGTTGACGATGTCCAGGGCCAGGCCCTCGACGACGGCGGTCTTGCCGACGCCCGGCTCGCCGATGAGCACCGGGTTGTTCTTGGTGCGGCGGGAGAGGACCTGCATGATCCGCTCGATCTCCTTGCCGCGGCCGACGACCGGATCCAGCTTACCGTCCTTGGCGGCCTGGGTCAGGTTGCGGCCGAACTGGTCGAGCACCAGCGAGTTGGAGCGCTCGCCGGCGCCACCCTGGCCGGCCTGGCCGCCACGTGCGGCACCGGTGCCGGCGCCGATCGGGCCACCACCCTGGCCACCGCCCTGCGGGGACTCCGGGTTGCTGCCCTGGCCGCCCTCGTAACCGGAGAGCAGCTGGATGACCTGCTGGCGCACGCGCGGCAGGTCGGCACCCAGCTTGGTGAGCACCTGGGCGGCCACGCCCTCCCCCTCGCGGATCAGGCCGAGCAGCAGGAACTCGGTGCCGATGTACTTGTGACCCATCTGGAGGCCCTCACGCAGGGAGAGCTCGAGGACCTTCTTGGCGCGCGGGGTAAAAGGAATGTGACCGGTGTGCGGCTGGCTGCCGTGTCCGATGATTTCCTCGACCTCGCGGCGGACGTCCTCCAGGGAGATACCCATGGACTCCAGAGCCTTGGCCGCCACGCCCTCACCCTCGTGGATGAGGCCGAGCAGGATGTGCTCCGTGCCGATGTAGTTGTGGTTAAGCATCCGCGCTTCTTCCTGTGCCAGGACGATAACGCGGCGTGCACGGTCCGTGAACCTCTCGAACATGTCGTTCCCCTAACCTTTTGGCCTAACTTGTCACTCACTCTAACGCGCGAGTGGCCCCAGAAATTTGCTCCTGGACCCGTCAAATCCCAGAAAAGGGCCATCTCCCCTGGTCAAAGGTTTGTACGCCGGTAGCGAACAACGGATTTCGAATTAGATTCAGGGCCCGGAACCGGCATCTTCCGGGCGGATGAAGGACACCGCCTGACGTGCCGCGGGCGCAGAGTGGCCACCGGTGCCGCGTCCGCCCCCTGGGCCACCGCCCCAACCCTTTCCCCTGTGCCACACCGCAGCACGAAATTCCCGCACCCGTCCCCACCCGCCGATCGCCCGCGATGCGTAACGTCGACGGCGAGCGAATTCCTCTCGACGACAGAGACGAAAGAGGCAGCGATGCGTTTTCTCGACGATTCCACCCCACCCTATGAGCTGACCTACGCCGATGTGTTCATGGTGCCCTCACGCTCCGACATCGGTTCCCGCATGTCGGTCGATCTGTCCACCCCGGACGGCACGGGCACGACCATCCCCCTGGTGGTGGCCAACATGACGGCGGTCGCCGGTCGCCGGATGGCCGAGACCATCGCCCGGCGCGGCGGCGTCGCCATCCTCCCGCAGGACGTGCCCGCGGAGATCGCGGCCGAGACGATCGCCAAGGTCAAGAGCGCCCACCTGGTCTTCGACACCCCGATCACCATCAAGCCGCACCACACCGTCGGCTACGCGCGCAACCTGCTGTACAAGCGCGCCCACGGTGCCGCGGTCGTCGTGGATGACGACAAGCCGGTCGGGCTGATCACGGGCAAGGATCTGCGGAGCGTCGACAACTTCACGCAGGTCGGCACCCTGATGTCCACCTCACTGCTCACGCTTCCCGAGGACATCGAACCACGCGAGGCGTTCACCCGCCTGCGTGAGGCCAGCCGCAAGCTGGCGCCGGTCGTCGACACCCGGGGCGACCTCAAGGGCATCCTCACCCGTGCCGGTGCGCTGCGTGCCACCATCTACACCCCGGCGACCGACGCGAAGGGCCGGTTGCGCGTCGGCGCGGCGATCGGCATCAACAGCGACATCGAGCGCAGCGTCCGCACGCTTCTCGACGCCGGCGCCGACGTCCTCGTCGTCGACACCGCCCACGGCCACCAGGAGTCGATGATCTCCGCGCTGAAGCGTGTGCGCGCCATGGATGTCGACGTCCCCGTGGTCGCCGGCAACGTGGTCACCGCGCAGGGCGTGCGGGATCTGGTCGAGGCGGGCGCGGACATCGTCAAGGTCGGTGTCGGGCCCGGCGCGATGTGCACCACGCGCATGCAGACCGGCGTGGGCCGCCCGCAGTTCAGCGCGGTCGTGGAGTGCTCGGCGGCCGCCCGGGAACTCGGCGCGCACGTCTGGGCCGACGGCGGGGTGCGCGATCCGCGCGACGTCGCCCTGGCCCTGGCGGCCGGCGCCTCCAACGTGATGGTGGGTTCCTGGTTCTCCGGCACCTTCGAGTCCCCGGGGGACCTGCACTTCGAGTCCGACGGCCGGATGTACAAGGATTCCTTCGGCATGGCCTCGCGACGGGCCGTCGAGAACCGCAACGCGGACGTCGAGGCGTTCGAGCGGGCCCGGCGCGCCATGTTCGAGGAGGGCATCTCCTCCGCCCGCATCTACCTGGACCCGAAGCAGGGCGGCGTGGAGGACCTGGTGGACCAGATCACCTCGGGTGTGCGTTCCTCCTTCACCTACGCCGGCGCCGACTCCATCGAGGCCTTTCACGAGCGCGCGGTCATCGGGGTGCAGTCGCTGGAGGGCTACGCCGAGGGCAAGGCCCGCGAGACGCGGGGCTAGCGCCCCGAGGGGACACGGTTTCACCCGGACAAGAACGACCCCGTTCATTCCCGGTGATCAGGAATGGACGGGGCCGTGCCGTTTCAGTCGCGGATCACACGGCCCGAGGAGCGCCCTCGTCCGCCTCGTCCGCGGTGGCCGGCACCTGTTGCTCCACCGGCTCCTGCACGCGGGTGACGAAGAAGGAACCGATCAGGGCGAAGATCGCGATCACCCCGGCGAGGATGAAGGCCGAGCGGGTACCCGTGGCGGTGGCCTCCGCGGTCGTCCGCCCCGCCTCCGACGCCAGCCCAGTGCCGATGGACAGCGCGGCGATCATGGCGGCGGTACCGGCGGCACCGGCCAGCTGCTGCAGGGTGTTCAGGATGGCGGAGCCGTGGCTGTACATGTGCGCGGGGACCGAGCCGAGCGCGGTGGTCATCAGCGGGGTCATCATGAGGGCCAGGCCGATGGAGAAGCAGATGTGCATGGCCACGACGATCCAGGTGGGCGAGTCCGTGCTCAGCGTGGTCATCCACCACACCGTCGCGGTCATGAGGATGGCGCCGGGGATCAGGATCGGGCGCGGGCCGACCGCGTCGTAGAGTCGGCCGATCAGCGGGGCCGCCAGCCCCTGCAGGAGACCACCCGGCATCACGACCAGGCCGGTGACCAGGGCACTGACCCCGAGCGCGGTCTGCAGGTAGATCGGCAGGACCATGATGGTGCCCAGCAGGGAGCCCATCGCCAGCAGCACCACGACCAGGGAGACGGTGAAGTTGCGGATCCGGAAGGGGCTCAGATCCAGCAGCGCCCGGTCCTTCTTCCCCAGGCCGATCTGGCGCCAGACGAAGCCCACCAGGGCGAACACGCCGACGATGATCGCGGTGATGGCGGCGGTTCCCTCCCCCTCGATGATGGAGGACATGGAGCTCAGTCCGTAGACCAGGCCGCCGAAGGCCGCGGCGGAGAGGATGACCGAGGGCACGTCGAACGGGGAGGTCCGGGTCTCGCCGATGTTGCGGATGATGGAACCGCCGGCGATCAGGGCGAGCAGCGCGATCGGCAGCATGACCCAGAACAGCCAGTGCCAGCTGAGCGAGTTGAGGATGAAGCCGGAGACCGTCGGGCCGATGGCGGGTGCCACGGAGATGACGATCGCGATGATGCCCATGACGGTGCCGCGGCGCTCCGGCGGGATGACGGTGAGCGCGACGGTCATCAGCAGCGGCAGGACCAGCGCGGTGCCGGCGGCCTGGATGACACGGGCGCCCAGCAGCACGCTGAAGGCGGGGGCGATGGCCGCGACCAGGGTGCCGACGGCGAACAGGCTCAAGGCGGTGAGGAAGATCGCCTTGGTGGTGAAGCGCTGCAGCAGGAAACCGGTGGTCGGGATGACCACGGCCATGGTGAGCATGAAGCCGGTGGTCAGCCACTGTGCCACGTCCGCGCCGACATTGAAGTCCGACATGATGGCCGGCAGCGCCACAGACAGGATGGTCTCGTTGAGGATCATCACCATCGCCGAGATGACCAGTACCGACAGTACGATCTTGACCTCGCGGGGGATCACGGGCGGTTGCCCGGTGGGGGATCCGGTGTTCATGTGGGAAATGGGACCTTCCGGAGATAACGGATAAGGGAAACCTCACTATGCTGCCACCCGCGGTGCCGTCCTTCAACTCGGGCGCCCCACCTGTGCTTATCGACGCCGCGTCGCACCCACCCCGCAGGAATACGCGCGGGTGGTGTCTCCTATATATATAGGAACGCGAAAACAGCCCGTCCAACTGGACGGGCTGTTTCGTGAAACCGTTGTTCCGTGGGGCGGTTCAGCGCCCAGTCAGATTAGCGGTTCAGGTTCAGGAAGTTGGAGACGAACGGGAAGGCGGCGGCGATCAGGCCGACGACGCCGGCCAGGGCGGCGAAGATGCCCAGGCCACCGACGGAGGAGCCCTCAGAGGAACCCTCGTTGACGTCGTCGTCGTCGTTGTCGTCACCGTTGTTGTTGCCGTTGTCCTTGCCGGCCTCCTCGCGGGCCTTGGCCAGCTCCTCAAGGGCCTTGGCGATCCGCTCCTCACGCTCAGCGGCCTCCTTGGCCTGACGCGCAGCCTCCTCGGCGGCGGCCTTCTCAGCCTCTCGCTCTGCCTCACGCTCGGCGACCTCGTCGGCAGCCTTCTGATCGAGCAGCTCGACACGGGAGAGCTCGTTCTGCCAGACGGTGGCGTTCGCGAAGATCTTGGAGTAGCTCTCGGACGCGAAGGTCAGGTGCTCGCGGTAAATCTGGAAGCGACCGTCAGCGTTGTTGCCCAGGTCGGTCCACCAGGCGTCGTGGCCGAAGTAGGTCTCACGATCAGCCTCATCGAGGAAATCGAGGTTCATGCTCAGGCCGTTGAGCAGCGGGCCATTCGGAGCGAGCAGAGCGGTGTAGAGACCCCGCAGGGACTGCTCGTCGTTACCCACCAGCGTGTCATTATCACCGTACAGCTCGACCTGGCGGGCGGCGGTGCGGAAGGTGGCTTCGACAACGCGGAGGGTGTCGCGCTGAGCAGTGGCGCGCTCCAGGTAGAGCTGGCGAACCAGGACGTCGGAACGCTGGGCCTCACGGTTGGTGTCGATGGCCTCCTGGTAGACACCCTCGATGGCGGCCACCTGAGCATCAACCTCCTCCTTCAGAACGTCGAGGGCGGCCATGTGCTCGCGAGTGACGCGGTTGTAGCGGTCGTCAATCTGCCACTCACCAGCGGTCTCGTACTGGGTGTTGATGTCGTCCCGCAGCTCGAGCAGATCGCGGTAGGCGGCAGCCAGGTCAGACTCGGAGTGGCCGATACCACCGGTGGTGTACAGGGCCTCAAAGTCCCAGAACTCCTCGCCCTGGTACCGGTTGGCCTCGTTGGTGGCCTCGATCAGCGGGTTCACCACATCTCGGGTGTCATCCAGGGCACCACGCAGGGCGTTCCATGCGTTGGTGGCAGTGTGGTCGGCCTGCAGAGCGAACGCGACAGACTGACGGGCCTTGGTGATGTTCTCTGCCGAGGTGGCGAGCTGAGCGGCAGCGTCAGCGCGGGCGCCCTCGAAAGCGGCCTGAGCAGCTTCCTCGGACGGGTCGAAGCCGGCCTCACCGGTCTCAAGGTAGGCGCGGACGATGTCGCGGACACCGTCGGCACGATCCCAGCCACGGAGGTAGTCACCAGTGGCGTCGGTCAGCTCACGCAGCTCGTTCTCGTCGATGTTCTGCGGGTCGGCGGAGACGGCGGCGGAGCCATCCTCGACGGTGAACTGTGCAGTGGCAACCTGGGCGTCCTGCGCCATGGCCGGGACGGCCAGGCCGGAGACACCGGTGGCGACAGCGATGGCACCTGCGAGAGCCGCGGTGCGGATGCGGTTCTTGATCATTGGAGTGGTTCTCCTCGTTGGTCATCTGTGGGAAGTGCAAACCACCCGGGATTGGCCCGTGGTGACCCGCTGGGGCGCGACAATCGACAGTGAGACGTTTTACGGGACGTGTTCCATGTCGTGCTTGGTGCTTCGGTCCAGCAACCTGTCGCTGCCCGAACTATAAGGCAGCCAAAGGGGTCCCGCCAGCTTTTTCTAAGGTTTCTCTTCGAGCCTGAACATCACCTGCCTGAGAAAAATTACGAGAATATTACGCCCGTTACCTGCAGCTGGACGGCTTCAGCCTCCCCCGGAAGGGTCCGAAAAACTTCCCGCGGAACCTCCCTAATGTGGGGGTAATTTCACGCCGCAAGCAATGGGATTCCGAGTGAAATTCCACTCCCATCCACTGTCTGATTCTGAAAAAGAAGAGGTCAAGGCGCTAATTGGACAATCTCCCCCTTCCCCGAAAGTACTTAGCAAGTTGTTCCCCAAAAGTCACACCATAGGCCCCCCGATAACCAAAAGCATCCAAAGGCCAGCGATAGATAGTGGGCCAATTCCTGCAAATATCACCTTCACAAAACAGCAGGTCCAGAGAAAAACAAGGTCATCAGCTGTAAAACATTACAAAACCCAGAAATTAGCGACCTTAACGAAAATACTCAGAAAGTCCGTTACTTTTCTGTGGCATGGTGTATATAAATCACAGCCCTAACGGTTCTAGACCTTGGAAAAACCTTGGAGTCTAGAGCGGCGTTCTCTACGCCCCGCTCCAGGCCTCTCCCCTCCGGTTTCAATCCACCATGACCACAGCTCCGGTCCCGCGTCCCGCATCCCGCCACTGCGTCAGGACACCGGGGATCGTCGGTACCCGGTCCCTGCAAAATCTGGCCCGGAGTGCCGGAAACGTACAACACCACGTGCTCGGGCGCGTCATGAGAACGCAGGCGGAAGGCTTCCGGGCCGAAAGCCGGGACCCCCGGTCCTCAAAGCGCGCCCCAGTGAAGATCCGGCAATGGAGTCATGACGATGGCGGACAGGAAAGCGTCCCACCGCCGGCCCGGCGTGTGCGGGGCGGCGATAGGGCGTTGAAATTCGTACGCGGGATGGGCGGGGAAACTACATCGCCTGCCCGGCGGCCGTCCCAGCGGATGCGGTGGCGAAGTGACCGCTCAACAGACTCGACGTCCACCTTGCGGTCTCCTGCGTGGTCGAGCCGGACTCTACGACGACCTTCGGTATGTGCGGGAGCGGGCCCATGAACACCGGGGCGATGACCGCCGCGCCGTCGAACCGCTGCGGCATGTTCATGATCGCGGAGCCGTGAGCACAGAAATCCATCGGCAGTGGGGTCATGACGGGGGTCATGCCGATATTGAAGATGATGATGGCGCTGAGCAGGCCGACGGAGGTGTCCTCCGTGATAGTGAAGACAAGCCATCCCTGGGAGACCATCATGAGCAGGGGTGCCGGGGATGGCCACCGGACGGAGACCCGCCTTGCCGTAGATGCGGCCGATGGGCGGGGAGAACGCATCCCGGAGGAGAGCACCGGGCAACATGAACAGGCACACGAGCACGATGGGGACCTTGACCCGGGACAGGTATTTCCGGGGCAGCGCATGGGGGCAAAGGCCGGACGGGATGGGACGGACCGCCGGGACCACCGAGGCGACCCCGGCGTTCACGCTCATCTTCGTGTCTCACTTCTCGAACGCGAGCAGAGTCAAAGGGCACGGTCATCAACAGCGGCAGCCCAATCACCGGACCGCCGACCTGAAGGTGCCCGACCAGCAGGGCCCCAGGAGACCGCGCCTCAACGGGGCGCAGTACGCGAGTTTGCGACAACACCTGGTTCCGGGACATCGCCTCTCCGGTGGTTCAGCATCCCTCCCTGAGCAGAGATGAGCGCAGTGGGGTCAGCCCCTCCTCACCAGCTACACCCATTCTCCGGCATCTGGCCCCCACCGATGGCAACTGCTTGGACTAAGACTCAACTACGTGATACACTGTTGGGCTCGATGGCTACTTTGCCGTCACGGCGCATCGATGACACGACACGCGAGGTATCTGCAGAACCTTCTGACACGGCACGGTCGATCAGCCACTCCACCGCCGAATGTCAGGAAAATCCATGCCCCCATCTCAAACTGCCCCTGTGCACTCCCCGGGCCGTGCCGCCTGGATGATCGCGGTCGCGGCCGCCGCCGCGTTCCTCGCCACCTTCAACGAGACCTTCCTCAATGTCGCCTTCACGCCGATCATGGAGGACTTCAACGTCGACGTGAACACCGTCCAGTGGCTGACCACCGGCTATCTGCTGGTTGCCGCCGTGTTCGTACCGGTCTCGAACGTCCTCTACCACCGGTTCCCCACCCGCCCGCTGTTCGTCGCCGTCGTCGCGATCATGGTGGTCGGCTCGGTGGTGGGCGCCCTCGCCCCGACCTTCAGCGTGCTCCTCATCGCACGCCTGCTGCAGGCCATCGGCACAGGCCTTCTCACGCCCATCGGCATGAACATCACCCTGGCTGTCTCGCCGCGCGAGAAGCTGGGGCTCAACATGGGCATCATGGCTGCAATGACCACGCTGGGGCCGTCACTGGCGATCGTCCTGTCCGGCGCGCTTCTGACCGTTGCCCCGTGGACCACCCTGATGTGGGTCTTCGGTGGCCTCACCCTCATCGTGCTGCTGGCCGGCGCAATTGCTCTGCGCAATGTCGCTGAGCTGGGTCGCCAGGTTCTCGACATCCTGTCGTTCCTGCTCGTGGCAGTGGGCCTGGTCGGCATCCTCTACGGTGTGTCCTCCGCATTCAGTGGCACCGCCCTCTACGCCGGCGTCTCCGCCGTCATCGGCCTGCTGGCACTGTGGATGTTCGTCATCCGCCAGCGTCGTATCGAGCATCCGCTGATCGACCTGCGTCCGTTCTCCAGTGCCCCGTTCGTGTTCGGCGTGCTGATGACCATGCTCGGCCTGCTGTTCGTGTTCGCGATGAACGTCACCATTCCGCTGTTCCTGCAGGCCGCACACGGTATGGCGCCGCTGGGCGCCTCGCTCGCGCTCGCACCGGGAATCCTCCTCACCGTCGTGATGGGGCCGGTGGCAGGTCGCCTGTTCGACCGCCACGGTGGTCGTTGGTCGATTCCGCTCGGATTCCTCATCATGGCCGTCTTCGTCACCCTGGTCGGGGTGGCTGCCGGCTACTCATCGATCCTGCTCTTCGCACTGCTCTACATTCCGGCCGTGCTGGCCACTGCGTTCGTCATCGGACCGTCGCAGACCTTCGCCCTGTCCCACCTCGACCGGGAAACCAGCCCGCACGGTGTCACGGTGGTCTCCACCAGCTTCCAGATCGCCGGTTGCGTGGGCACCTCCCTGGCCGCCGGCATTTACGGTGCTCTGACCACCGCGAACCTGAACGCCGGAAACAACGAGTTCGACTCGCTGCTCACCGGCTTCCGCGGTGCTGTCGTCCTGGTGGTCGTCACCTCGCTGATCGGCATCCTCCTGGCGTTCCTCGCCTACCGCTCGGCGCAGTCCCAGCGCTCGACCGATACTGCCCAGAGCCCGGAGAACACCGTCGAGTCGATCATGAAGTCCGACGTCTACGCCCTGTCCTCCGACCAGACGGTGCTGGAGGCTCTGCAGACCTTCGCTGAACGCGGCATCTCCGGGGCACCGATCATCGATACGGACGGCTCCCTGGCAGGCTTCCTCTCCGATGGTGACGTCATGCGCTACCTGTCCGCAGCTCACCCGTCCTCCACGTCGATCTATTCCTACGCGATCGGTGCCGACGAGGACCTGGAGCAGGCCATGTCCGATCTGGCGGGCCTGAACGTCATGAAGCTGGCCACCCACGACGTCCTCACCATCGACGTCGGCTCCTCGATCGCAGATGCTGTTGCGGCGGTGTCGGACGCGCATATCAAGAAGGTGCCGGTGGTCCGCGGCGAGAACGGCCAGGTTGTGGGCATCGTGAGCAGGTCCGCAATCAACCGCCTGGCAATCGCCGGCTACCTGCACACCCGTGGGGAAGCCCCGCAGATGGCGGACGCGACGGCACGCTGAGCCACGGAGGCGGAAAGTCGTTGATTGAAGTAGGTCGGGTCCTGTGGGACCCGGTCTACTTTCGTCTGCAATCATACGGCCGACAATCAGCTCGGGCACTTCGAGCGAAAAGCAAGAGTCCTGATCCCGGCACACGGTTCATGGGGCTTCCGACTCCTGTCCTGAAAGTCATGTGAGCCAGCGGTTGCCGCCCGCGACCTGGATAACCGCCCAAAACCGGACGGTAAGTTTGTCGTGACGCGTGCCCACCCTGGGATTGTGCTTGTAGGTATGCAACCGCCCGATGACGTTGCGGCCCTCATGGGCCGCAGAATCGAAGACCGGTGGCCTCCCACCCCGGGTTCCTTTGGCCTTACTGTGGGCTTTCCGGCCTTCTTTGTCCGGGATCAGGGGGCGATGCCCCGACCCCGCAGGTATGACCGGTTCGCTGGGGAGACAGCAGGCCTTGTCCGCCGGCACCGCCACCCGTGTCTTTTCACGGCAGGAACGCTGACAGTAGATGGCGAGAATGGTCGGACCCTCCGGGCACTCGCCCTTTGAGGAGGTGTATTTCCCTGAATTTGCACCCAGTAGGCGGAACCTGAGTCAGGTCTTTTCTCGTCTTCGCCTGCCCATGCCCCGTTGGGGGCTACCTCGTCTGCCTCTGAAAGACCCCTCTTCGAGCATCCGCCCGGTCAGCTCTCCATCGCCGACCCCCACCGGAGCGATCCTTGAAACACAAAAACCGACGCCGCGCCCCACGCATACGGTGCGTGGGGCGCGGCGTCGTCAAACGGGGCGTCGAGAAGCGTGCTACTGCCTCGGTTCCGGCTTGACCATCGGGAAGAGCACGGTCTCGCGGATGCCCAGGCCGGTCAGGGCCATGAGCAGGCGGTCGATGCCCATGCCGCAGCCCGCGGTCGGCGGCATGCCCTGCTCCATGGCGGCGAGGAAGTCCTCGTCTAGCACCATGGCCTCGTCGTCGCCGCCGGCGGCCAGGCGGGCCTGGTCCTCGAACCGCTCGCGCTGGATGACGGGGTCGACGAGTTCGGAGTATCCGGTGGCCAGCTCGAAGCCGCGGACGTAGAGATCCCACTTCTCGGTCACGCCCGGCTTGGAGCGGTGCTGGCGGGTCAGCGGGGAGGTCTCGACGGGGAAGTCCTTGACGAAGATCGGGCCCTCGAGCTGGTCCTCACACAGCGTCTCCCAGATCTCCTCGACGAGCTTGCCGTGGCCCCAGCCGCCCTTGGCCGGGACCTCGAGGCCGATGACCTCCGCGATCGCCTTGAGCTCCTCGACACCTGTGTCGATGGTCACCTCGGGCTGGCCGGGGAACTTCGCCGCCAGCGCCTCGTTCAGGGAGGGGTACATCTCGATGACCGGCCACTCGCCGCCGAGGTCGTACTCGGTGCCGTCGGACAGCGTGACGGTGGTGGAGCCGAAGACCTCCTGCGCGACCGCCTGGACGAGGTTCTTGATCGTCTCGGCGCCATCGGAGTAGTCACCCCAGGCCTGGTAGGTCTCCAGCATCGCGAACTCCGGGCTGTGGGTGGAGTCCACGCCCTCGTTGCGGAAGTTGCGGTTGACCTCGAAGACGCGGTCGATGCCGCCGACGACGGCGCGCTTGAGGAACAGCTCGGGCGCGATCCGCAGGTAGAGATCGATGTCGAGCGCGTTGGAGTGGGTCCGGAAGGGACGGGCCGCGGCGCCGCCGTGCAGGGTCTGGAGCATCGGCGTCTCGATCTCCAGGAAGCCCTCGTCCTCGAGGTGGTGGCGCAGGGCGCGCATGACCATGATGCGGGTCATGGCGTTGGTGCGGGCCTGCTCACGCATGATGAGGTCGGTGTAGCGGTGACGCACCCGCTGGTCCTCGTTCATGTCGGCGAAGGCCACGGGCAGCGGGCGCAGGGACTTCGAGGCCATCGTCCAGGCGGTGGCCATCACGGACAGCTCGCCGCGGCGGGAGGCGACCACGCGGCCGCGCACGGAGACGAAGTCGCCCAGGTCCACGTCCGACTTCCAGCCGGCGAGCGCTTCCTCGCCGACCTCGGCGAGCGAGAGCATGGCCTGCAGCTGGGTGCCGTCGCCCTCCTGGAGGGTGGCGAAGCACAGCTTGCCGGTGTTGCGGATGAACATGACGCGGCCGACGACCGCGACCTCGGCCCCGGTCTCCTCGCCGGGGGCCAGGTAGGTCACGCCCTCGCGCTTCTCGACGTCCTCATCCTCCTTGACGACCACGAACTTCTCGCGCAGGTCCTTCAGCGAGGTGGTGCGGTCGACGGCGACGGGGTACGGCTCAACGCCGGACTCCAGCAGGCGGGCACGCTTCTCGCGGCGGATGCGCAGCTGCTCGGGAAGATCGTTGCCGGAATCGGCCTTGCTTGCCTGAGGATTCTTTGCGTCGGTCACGTCCTCCAAGGGTAGTGCATAGCGCGGTGGACAGCCGAAAAGACCTGGGCCCTAGAAATCTGATATCAGATTCCGTAAACTGATATCAGATTATCTCGCGCCCACCCGACCCGGAAGGACCCGCCATGACCACTCCCCCACACCCCTCCGACCACGACCCTGACCCGGCGACCGACCAGGACGTCTCCCCCGTCCCTGGGGCCGAGGTCGCCGACCGCCCCGTCGGTCACGATGGTGCCCGGGTCGACGTCACCGAGCAGCCGACCTGGACCGCCGGGGCCGGCGCCGCCGCAGCCACACTCGTCGTCACGCTCATCCTCCTCTTCGGTGGCATCGGCCTGGCCATCTGGGGAATCTTCCTGATGGACGGCAACGGCGACGGCGGCCCCGCACTGCTCACCCTCGGTATTCTCGCGGCACTCGTGTCCTTCATCCTGATGCCGATGATCAAGATCATCTCGCCCGGCCACACCCACGTGGTCCAGTTCTTCGGCCGCTACCTGGGCACCAACCGCCGCACCGGACTCTCCCTGATCCCGCCACTGTCCTACTCCACCAAGGTCAGCGTGCGGGTGCGCAACTTCGAGACCAGCGAGATCAAGGTCAACGACCTGGGCGGCAACCCGGTGATGATCGGGGCGATCATCGTCTGGCAGGTCGCCGACACCGCCAAGGCCACCTTCTCCGTGGAGGACGTCGAGGAGTTCATCCAGTCCCAGTCCGAGTCCGCCCTGCGGCACGTGGCCACCTCCCACCCCTACGACGGCGGCACGGCCAACAACCCCTCCCTGTCCGGTTCGACGGACCTGGTCTCCCGTGAGCTGGCCGATGAGGTCGCCGCGCGGGTGAAGGTCGCCGGCCTGGAGATCCTCGAGGCCCGCATCTCCGCCCTGTCCTACGCCCCCGAGATTGCGCAGTCGATGCTGCAACGCCAGCAGGCCACGGCGATCGTCGACGCCCGCGAGACCATCGTCGATGGTGCGGTGTCCATGGTGGAATCCGCCCTCGCCGAGCTGGAGCGCAAGGAGATCGTGGATCTGGACCCGGAGCGGCGCGCCGCGATGGTGTCCAATCTGCTGGTCGTCCTGTGCTCGGACACCAACGCGCAGCCGATGATCAACACCGGCAGCCTCTACACTTAGAGCCACTCCATGGCACGTAAAAGCATTGCCCTGCGCATCGATCCGGCCGTCCACGAGGCCATCACCCGCTGGGCCGACGACGAAACGCGCAGCGTGAACGCCCAGATCGAGGTCATGCTGCGCGATTCACTGCGTCGCGCGGGTCGACTGCCCCGCGACGTGGGCGAGCTCCCCCGCCGTGGGCGGCCCCCGAAGGAAGCGGGGTAGGTTGACGGGCCCACCGGTCAGCGAGGGGCAAAAACCGGTGACAGTGAGCGATTCCCGGCCCCCATTGTCCGAGGTGCGGCGCCCCTCCCCCGTCCCCCTCCGGGCAAAGGGCGTGCGGGCCCATAAACGCGTGGTGCCCGAGTGGGACCGGTGGGACACTGGCCCCATGGACACCACCACCCTTGAAGCCATCATCACCATCGTCGCCGGGTTACTGCTCGCGGTCGGCGTGTTGGGCACGATCTTCCCGATTCTGCCCGGATCCGTCCTGGTGATCATCACTCTTGTCGCGTGGGCCTGGCTGGTCGGATCGACCGCGTCCTGGACGGCAGCCCTGATCGGCGTTGTGCTCGCGCTGATCGGAATGAGCGCATCCCTCGTACTGACGGGACGCAAGATGCGCCGGGAACGCATCCCGAACGGACCGGTGGTGGCCGGCGTCGTGGTGGGCATTGTGGGAATGTTCATCATCCCGGTTGTCGGGCTGTTCCTCGGTTTCGCCGTCGGCCTGCTGATCGCCGAGCTGGTCCGTCGACGAGACCTCGCCGCGGCCTGGCGCTCCTCGTGGGAGGCGATGAAGTCCATGGGACTCGGCATGCTGCTCGAGTTCGTCTTTGCCTCGCTGGCCACCTCGGCGTTCGTCATCGGAGCCTTGATCCATTTCTTCACGTGACGACGTGAAAGCGGGGGCGACGGAAGGCAGCAGGCAAAACCCTGGGGCGACAAACACGGACGGGCACCGCCCTCCCGGGGCTCCGCGCCGACGATCACCGACAACGTGGCCGCCCTGTGCGCCGAGACCCCCTCGCCCCGGCACCCGAAATCCGCTCGGACGACAACGGAGGGAGGTTGCCCGATCGCAACCTCCCTCCGTCACCCGGCGCACCGGGTGGTCATTATTCGCGCGGACCCTGCCCGGACCCACGCGCCGCCCCACCCGCTAGAGCAGCCAGTCGTTCGGGGAGAACAGCTCGTAGTGGACCTCGCGCGGGGCCCTGCCCTCGGGCAGCCCGGCGAGCTGGGCGCGCATGCTCTGCAGGAACTGGTTACCGCCGCACAGGTAGACATCGGCGTCGGCCGGCACCGCGTCGACGGTGACGAGCTCACCGTTGTCGCGGTAGAAGGTGTGCAGGCTGGCGTTCGGCAGCTGCTCGACAAGCGCGCGGGTCTGCTCCCGCTGCGCGTCCGTGGCCTCGCTGTCATCGCCGTGGAGCACCACGATCTCCCGGTCGGAGCCGTTCTCGACCAGGCGGGCGAGCATGCCGACCATCGGGGTGGAGCCGATGCCGTTGGAGGCCAGCACCACCGGGGCGTCGCTGCCCTCGGCCAGGACGAGGTCACCGGCGGCGAGGGTGGCCTGCACCCTGTCGCCGACCTCGACATTGTCCTGCAGGAAGGCGGAGACCTCACCGTCCCGGGCGACGGCGATGCGGTACTCGTCGGCCGAGCCGTCGAGCAGGGAGTACTGACGCAGCTGACGGGCACCGTCGGGCAACTTCACACCGACGGAGGTGTACTGGCCCGGGCGCGGCTTCGTCAGTCCCTCGCCGCTGAGGGTGAACATGGTGACCGTGCCGGTGAGCTCCTCCTTGGCCGTGACGGTGACGTCGCGGAAGACGTCGCCCGGTTCGACGTTGGCGGAGGCGTAGAGCGCGTCCTCGTGGCCGATGAGGGTCTCGGCCATCAGCCAGTAGACCTCGTCCCAGGCCTCGGCGACGTCGGCGGTGACGACGTCCGCACCCAGCACCTCCACGATCGCGGCGAAGAGGTTGTCGTGGACGACCTGGTACTGGTCCTCGGTGATGCCCAGGGAGACGTGCTTGTGGGCGATGCGGCCCAGCAGGTCGACCGGGTCCGGAGCCTCGGGATCCACCAGGGTCTTCGCGAAGGTGGCGATGGAGGCGGCCAGCGCCTTCTGCTGGGCGGAGCTCTTCTGGTTGCCGCGGTTGAAGGTGTTGGCCAGCAGTTCCGGGTGATTGCCGAACATGGTGCGGTAGAAGACCCGGGCGATCTCTTCGATCTGACCGCCGACGAGCGGCAGCGTCGCCTTGATGGTCTCCTCGTGCTCCGGGGTGAGGTGACGGGTGCGGGTGGGCTGGGTGGTGACGAACAAGGGGACTCGCTCCTTCGGGGGCAGAAACAACGACAGGAATGAGATTAACACGAGTTAAGCCGTTTCAATTAATTTCCCCGGCCAAACCCGTGCGATTTGGATCACACATACCTCGCTTCGTGAGGAGCCTCGTCACATCTTCGCCCGCTGGCCGCATTAAATTCATCGCGGCGTAACTTTCCACTCTCCATTCGGTCACATGCGTCTCCTACGATTCCCTTGGTCTTCGCAACAGATTGAAATTTTTTAGAGCCTTTGGAGGGCACCGTGGCACTGAAGGGCCTCAACCTTCTCACCAATAAATTCACCTCAAGCCGCAGCTCCATGACCTGTGAGTACAAGTGCGGCAACGCCTGCTTCGGCGAGTGTGACAACAAGTCCGACAACCCGTACTTCGGCGATCTGATGTCGCGCCGCTCCGCGCTGAAGGCGGGCGGCCTGACCGTCCTGACCGTCGGTGGCGCCGCGGCCCTGGCGGCCCCGGCCGCCGCACAGAGCTCCCTGTCCTCCTGGGGCAGCTCCTCGTCCTCTCTCCCCGGCAGCAGCAACAACGGCGGCACCGGGCACGTCTCCGCCCCGGGCCTGCAGTTCACCCCGGTCGAGCCGAACACCCTCGACGACGTCGTCGTCCCCGCCGGGTACGAGCAGTCCGTGCTCATCGCCTGGGGCGACCCGGTCATCGAGGGCGCACCCGGGTTCGACATCAACAACCAGACCCCCGAGGCCGCCGCGCGGCAGTTCGGCTTCAACAATGACTTCGCCGGCCTGCTCGCGCACCCGTCCGATCCGAACCGCCTGGTGTACGTGGCCAACCACGAGTACACCACCGAGCCGGACATGCACCCGAACTACGATTCGGAGAACCCGACCAGGGAGCAGGTCGAGATCGGCTGGGCCGGCCACGGCATGACCGTCCTCGAGGTGTCCAAGGTCGCCGGCTCCGGTGAGCTGAAGCGCGAATTCGGACCGCTCAACCGCCGCATCACCGCCACCACCCCGTTCCGCCTGGTCGGTCCGGCCGCCGGCTCCGACCATGTCAAGACCTCCGCCGACCAGACCGGTACCCACGTCCTGGGTACCCTGAACAACTGCGCCGGCGGCGTCACCCCGTGGGGCACCATCCTCTCCGGCGAGGAGAACTTCAACCAGTACTTCGCCAACGCCAGGGGCGACCTTGACCCGCGCGTGAAGGAGTCCCTGGACCGCTTCGGCATCGGCGAAGGCGAGTCGGGCCGCAAGTGGGAGCGCTTCGACGACCGTTTCGACGTCGCCAAGGAACCGAACGAGGTCAACCGCTTCGGATACATCGTCGAGCTCAACCCGCTCGACCCGGACTCCACCCCGGTCAAGCACACTGCCCTGGGCCGCTTCAAGCACGAGGCCGGCAACGTCCACATCACCGGCGACGGCACCGTCGTCTGCTACTCCGGTGACGACTCCCGCTTCGAGTACCTCTACAAGTTCGTCTCCTCGAAGAAGATGATCGAGGGCAACCTCGAGCACAACATGACCATCCTCGACGCCGGCACCCTGTACGTCGCCCGCATGGACGGCGACTCCCCGCAGAGCGAGATCGACGGCTCCGGCGAGCTCCCGTCCGACGGTGAATTCGACGGCACCGGCACCTGGGCCCCGCTGCTGACCGCCCACGCCGACGGCACCGCCGAGTCCCACGTCGAGGGCTTCTCCGCCGACGAAGTGGCCGTCTTCACCCGCGAGGCCGCAGATGTCGTGGGCGCGACCAAGCTGGACCGCCCGGAGGACGTCGAGGCCTCCCCGAAGACCGGCAAGGTCTACATGGCGCTGACCAACAACTCCTACCGCGGCGCCACCGGCGAGAACGCCGACCGCAGCAAGGAGGGCGTCATGGAGTACGCCCCCATCAAGGAGAACAAGAACGGCCTGGTCATGGAGATCGACGACGACCACGCCGGTACCGGATTCACCTGGAACCTGCTGCTCGTCTGCGGCGATCCGGACGAGGCCTACACCTACTTCGGCGGCTTCGACAAGTCCCGGGTCTCCCCGATCTCCTGCCCGGACAACCTGGCCTTCGACTCCCACGGCAACCTGTGGGTCTCCACCGACGGCAACGCTCTGGGCTCCAACGACGGCCTGTACGCCGTGGACGTCGAGGGGGAGAACCGCGGCGAGCTCAAGTGCTTCCTCACCGTCCCGCAGACCGCCGAGACCTGCGGCCCGATCATCAACGACGAGCGCGTCCTGGTCAGCGTCCAGCACCCGGGTGAGGCCGACGGCGCGACCGTCGAGAACCCGGCCTCCCACTGGCCGGGTGGCGGCAACTCCAACCCGCGTCCGGCAGTGGTCGTCGCCTGGAAGGCCGACGGCGGCCGCATCGGCGTCGAGGCGTAATCACGCCGGTGCCCCGGCCCCGGTGAGCGGCTGACCGCCGCCCACCTCCACGACCGCCCGTCCCCCGCCCCCGGGAGACGGGCGGTCTTCTCCATTCCGGGGCACCGGGGGCAGGGGCCGCGGGCCACCCCGTCAGGCCACCCCACCGCGAGAGAAATCCCCGAACGGTGCACGCCCGGCGGCAACTCGGGATAGGTTGAAGTTGGCGTGACGCAAGACACATGCCCCATGTGCCTGCGTCCCATCCACTCCCGCCGCGCGGCGTTCCCGTTACGACTGTGACGACCGCGAGTGACATCCGGAAGGCGCATCCATGAACTCCCTGATTCTCGTCGGCATCGGCCTGGCCATGATGATCGCCGGGTACCTGCTCTACTCCAGATTCCTGGGCAAACGCATCTACCAGCTCTCCCCCTCCTACCGCACCCCGGCCCACACCATGAAGGACGGGGTCGACTACGTCCCGACCAACAAGTACGTGCTGTGGGGCCACCACTTCACCTCCGTCGCCGGCGCCGCCCCGATCGTGGGCCCGGCCGTCGCCGTCATCTGGGGCTGGTTGCCGGCCTTCATCTGGGTCACGGTCGGCACCGTCTTCATCGCCGGCATGCACGACCTCGGCGCACTCTGGGCCTCGCAACGCCACAAGGGCCAGTCCATCGGCACCCTGTCCGGCCGCTACATCGGCGCCCGGGGACGCAACCTGTTCCTGGTGGTCATCTTCCTGCTGCTGCTCATGGTCGTTGCGGCCTTCGCCGTGGTCATCTCCGGCCTCCTGGTCTCCACTCCGACGGCGGTCATCCCGACCTGGGGAGCGATCATCGTCGCCCTGCTCATCGGTCAGGCCATCTACCGCTTCCACTGGAATCTGCCGATCGTCTCGGTCGTCGGCGTCGTCGCCCTCTACTCCCTGATGATCATCGGCGACCGGTTCCCGATCGTGCTGCCGGAGTCCACCTTCGGGCTGAGCCCGGCCGCGTTGTGGATCCTCCTGCTCTTCATCTACGGGGGCGTCGCCTCCCTGCTGCCCGTGTGGGTGCTGCTGCAGCCGCGTGACTACATCAACGGTCTCCAGCTGTTCGTCGGCCTGGGCATCCTCTACGCGGCCTTCCTGTTCACCGCCCCCACGGTCGTCGCCCCGGCGGTCAACTCCGCCGTGCCCGAGGGCACGCCGTCGATGTTCCCGCTGCTGTTCGTCACCATCGCTTGCGGCGCGATCTCCGGCTTCCACGGCATCGTCGCCTCCGGCACCTCCTCCAAGCAGCTGGACAAGGAGACCGACGCCCGCTTCGTCGGTTACTTCGGCGCCGTCGGGGAGGGTCTGCTCTCGCTGGGCACGATCGTCGCCACCACCGCGGGTTTCCGCACCATCGCCGAGTGGGAGTCGATCTACACCGCCTTCAACGAAGGCGGCGTCGGCGCCTTCGTCGAGGGCGGCGGCAACCTGATCAACGAGGGCCTGGGCATCCCGGTGTCCCTGTCCGCCACCATCCTCGCCACCATGGCCGTCCTGTTCGCGGCCACCACGATGGACACGGGGGTGCGCCTGCAGCGCCTGGTCGTCCAGGAGATCGGCGAGATCATGGGTGTGAAGCTCGGTGCCCTGGTCGCCACCGTGATCGTCGTGGTCGTGGGACTGGCCCTGACCTTCTCCGCCGGCGGCGACGGCTCGGGCGGCATGCTCATCTGGCCGCTGTTCGGCACCACCAACCAGCTGATGGCCGCCCTGACGCTGTCCATCATCTGCGTCATCCTCACCCGCCTGCGCCGCCCGACCTGGATGATCCTCATCCCGCTGGTCTTCGTGCTGGTGATGAGCCTGTGGGCGCTGGTCGTCCAGCTCGGACAGTTCCTCGCGGACGGGAACTGGCTGCTGCTGTTCCTCGACGTCGTCATCCTCATCGCCGCCCTGTGGGTCACCGTCGAGGCCTTCGGCGCGATGAACCGCGCCCGCCGCGAGCCGGCGGTGGTCTGGTCCGACGACGATGTCGACGCCCCCGCCCCGGCGCGGGCCGGCACCGGGGACGACAGCACGGACGACGACGTCCTGGCCGACCGGAGGTTGTGACGTGGCCGGGCTCCTCGCGCGCCTGCGCGCCGCCTCCGACGCCCTGACAGAGTACTACGCCGCCCCCTACCGGGCGAGCTTCGCCCGGGCGCAGCGGCAGGAGGACGACCTGTTCATGATGCTGGTCCTCTCCGAGGCGCTCGGGGTGCCCAACCCCGCCAGCTACTACACCCTCGAGCTCCTGCCCGTGGTCTACGAGGACTTCCACGACTGGCACCGGCGCATGGGCATGGAGCACTCCCCGCTGGAGAACATCTCATGCTGTTAGACCTCATCGGCGACCGGCGGGTCGTGTTCTTCGGCGGCAAGGGCGGCGTCGGCAAGACGACGGTCGCCTCCGCCGCCGCCCTGGCACTGGCCTCCCGCGGCCGGCGCGTGCTCCTGGTCAGCACCGACCCGGCGCACAACCAGGGGCACCTGTGGGACCGGCGCATCGGTGACCGTACCGTCGCCGTCGCCGAGCGTCTCGACGTCGTGGAGATCGACCCGGCGCGCACCACCGACGAGCATCTCGCCCAGGTCGGGGAGACGATGCGGGCGATGATGCCCGAGCGCCTCCGCGGCGAGGTGGACAAACACCTGCGGTTGGCGGCTCAGGCACCCGGCACCCACGAGGCGGCGGTGCTCGAGCGCATCGCGGGCATCGTGACCGACGACGCCCGCGACTACGACCACGTCATCGTGGACACCGCCCCCTCCGGGCACACCGCCCGGCTGATGGCCCTGCCCGAACTGATGGCCGCCTGGACGGACGGGCTGCTCGACCGGCGCGCCCGTTCCGAGAAACTCAGCGCCGCCGTGCGCGGACTGTCGCCGACCGGGAAGGACACGGTGGCCGGCCGCGCCGAGGATCCGGTGGACCGCCGCGACCGGCGGCTGCGCCGGATCCTGCTGGCCCGGCGCGAGCGGTTCACGGCCCTGCGGGAGACGCTGGCCGATCCGGACCGCTGCGTGTTCTTCCTCGTGCTGGCCGCCGAGCGGCTGCCCGTGCTGGAGACCGTCGAGTTCCACGCCGAACTCACCGCCTCCGGGGTGCGGGTCGGCGGGTGCGTGGTCAACCGGCGCTCCCCGGCCGACCAGGGCGAGTTCCTGGCGCGCCGGCACGACCTCGAGGAGGGCTTCCTCGCCCAGCTGCGGACCGAACTGCCCGGCCTGCCGGTGGTCCAGCTGCCGCTGGAGGCCGGGGACATCACCGGGCACGAGGCACTGGAGCGCTTCGCCGTGCGGCTGTGAGGCCGGGTCCGGGCGAACGGTCCGGGAGAAAACACGCCTCCGGAACTTCGTCCCTGCCCGGCCCCACCGCCACCACCGCCACCGTGCCGGTCAGTCCTGTTGTTCGGCCTCGATGTTCTTGAACCCGATGCCCAGCGGCAGGCCGACGTTGTCGGTCAGGCGGACCCCGCCGAGCTCGACGGCGATCAGCAGGCGCGCGTCGCCCTTCTCCGGGGCGTCACCGAGGTCGATGCCGCGCAGCTCCAGGTAGTCGGATGCCACTCCGGCGGCGTCCAGCACGCCGCGGGCGGTCGCCAGGACGACGTCGGCCCCGTGTTCCGCGACGTGCGCCCCGGCGGTCAGGGCCGCCGAGAGTGTCACCGCCTTCTCCCGGTCCGCCTCGGCGACGCGCGCGTTGCGCAGGGAGACCGCCAGTCCGTCGGGCATGCGGACCGTCGGCACGCCGAGCACCCGCACCCCGAGATGCAGGTCGGTCACCGCGTGCTGGAGGGCCAGCAGCTGCTCGTAGTCCTTCTCGCCGCAGACCACGTCCGACGGGCCGACGGCGTTGATGAGGGTGAGCGCCAGGGTCAGCCGGCCGGCGGTCTCTGCGACCGGCTCGAGATCCAGGTCAACGGGCCAGACCATGGTCCGCAGTCCACGCGGCCACAGGGCGTCCTGGCTGTACCGGTAGACGGCGTCGACCGACTCGGCGGCGAAGGCCTCGGGCAGTTCCTCGCCCGCCCAGGCGACCACCACGACCGCACCGCGGATGCGGCGGGCGGCCCGGATGAGGGCGATGTGACCGGCGTGCAGCCCGCGGCCCAGTGGCACGAGCACGACGGGTCTGCCCACCTTGCGCATGGCGCGGGACAGCACGGCGATCTGGCCGGCGTCCTCGAAGACGGTGGCCTGGCCGGGGGTGAATGTCACGGTCTCTCCTCCTGAATCGCCCACAGTTCCACATCGTCGACGCGGGTGAGCTCCGCGGTCCGCCGGGCCAGTTCCCGGAATGCCCGGGCCAGCCCCGGGTCCTCAATGGCCTTCTGCTGATCGACGACGCCGCCGGGACCGGCGACCGGCCCCAGGGCACGCCGGGTGCCCGGGGAATCGACGATCTCCTGGGCGTGGTCGACATTGCCCAGCGCCTCCGCCAGCAGCGTGACCGCGTCCTTGCGGACCGTCTCGATGAAGCCGGCGTAGGTCATGCCCGCGGCCAGCCGGGCGCGCTGGGTCTCGGAGACCACCAGGGCGTTGCCGCCGAGTTCGCCGACGAGCAGTTCGACGATCGTCTCCCCCAGCTCGTCGGCCGCCCCGACCGCCCACAACCGCTTGCTCAGCGGGTGCGCGGCGACCACGACCGCACCGGAGGGCTCCAGCGGGTCGAAGACCTGCACCCCCAGGGCGAGGCAGGTGTGCAGATAGATCTGGCCGCGCCGGGCCCGGGCGGACAGCTGCTCGACGAGGGCGGGCAGGTCCGCCGCGGAGGCGGAGACGATCACCAGCTCCAGATCGGCGGCGGCCTCGGGATCCTCGAGCATGTCGACGGTGTGGCCGACCTCCGCCAGGCTGCGGCCCAGCCGGTGGCCCTCGGGGTCCTCCCCCAGCACGCCCACCCGTAGTCGGGGAGCCTGCATCAGTTCTCCTTCTTCTTGAGATTCGCCATCAGCTCGGCGACGGAGATGCCCTCGGTGTGCTCGTCCCGGCGGCGACGGCCCCGACGCGGCTCATCGTCCTCGACAGGGGCGTCGGTGACGGGAGTGGCGGTGGCCGGTTTCTCAGTCTTGTCCGCCTGCCCGCCCTCGTCGGCCTGGCCCTTTTTCTGTGGCTCGGCTGCTGACTCGGCCGCCGGCTCCGCAGGCTTCCCGGGCGTCTTCCCGGCCTTCTTCTCCGACTGGTCAGGCTTGTCGGCCTTCTTCTCCGACTTCTTGTCCTGCTTCTTCCCGTTCTTCGGCTCCGCGGGTTTCTCGTCCTCGGCGGACTTCTTGTCATCCTGCCCGGCGGCGCCCTTGGACTTCGCGTCCTCGGCACCGCCCTGGTCCCACGGCACGGTCTGGAAGGAGCCGGTGTCGAAGATGCGGCGCGGCCCCTTGCCCGTGGCCGGGGCCTCCTCGCCCTGCCGCTCCTGGCGGTAGCTCTCGCTGATGAGGTTGGTCAGGGGGTTGACCTGCGGGCGGGAGGGCTCGTACTGGCCGAGGCGGCCGGAGATGGCCTCGGCGGAGGGTGCGCCGGAGACATGCGGGCGTAGCGGCTTCCCGCGGGCGTCGCTGCCCGTGGCCGCGGCGTCCCTGTCGCTGTCGTCGTCCAGGTCCACCAGGTCACCCGCATCGAAGCCCGCGCGGGCGGCGGAGGTGCGGGCCTCGAGTTCCTGGATGCGGCGGGCCTCGGCACGCAGGGCGGCCGGCTCATAGCCGAACTCGCGACCGTTGAGTTCCTCGAGCTGGGCACGCAGGGCGGCCAGTTCCTGCTTGATCTCCTCGAGCACCTCGGTGTCGCGGGCCAGCTGCTTGTCGCGCAGCTCGACCTCCCTGCCACGCTGCTCGGACCTGCGCTCGGCGGCGGCCTTCTCCATCTCGGCGCGGTGGAGGTCCTCCCGGTGCTCCATCTCCTCCTGGGAGCGCTCGGCCTGGCGGCGGTAGCGGGTGACCAGGAAGAAGCCGATGATCGCCGCCCACAGGGCCGCCAGCAGGGCGATCTTGAGTGCGCCGTCGCTGTTGGTGAACAGCATGATCAGGCTCGCGATGAGGGCGAGCGCGACGAGCACGATCAGCAGGATCTGACCGCGGTCGTAGCCACCTGGGGAATTCTCGGCACTCATGGGGTCCACTCTATCCAACGTATTCCCCTTCAGTGGGTGGCGGCACCTCGCAGTTTCGTTCGAGAAACACCCCCGCCGCCGCCAGGGCCAGACCGCCGAGTGCGGAGGCGATCACTCCGGGCAGGTCGTCGGCGGCGGCGAGCAGCTCCCCGGCCTTGGGCAGCACATAGGTTCCGATGCCGAGGTACGCCCCACCGACGATCGCCCCGGTCCACGCGGAGGCCTTGCCGACGAGCAGGAACTGCGCGGCGGTGACGGGGTTGAGCTGGCTGCGGTCCATCCCGATCCCCCCGTCCTCCTTGCGGTCGCGCACGCGCAGGGCGAGGAAGACACAGACGATCGCCATCACCCACAGGGTGACCGACACGGTGGCGGGGATGGCCATCATGGAGCCGTAGAAACCCCAGGTGAGGATGGCCAGGACGGCGGCGACGAACCCACCGGTGGCCGTGAGGGCGATGACCGACGTCCTCTTCATCTAGCGTTCCCCGTCCTCCAGGGTGCCCACCCGGCGGATCGACTCGACCTCGGAGGCCTCCAGCCCGGCGACCAGGTCGAAGACGCGCCGGCCGTGCAGGCGGGCCTCACCGTCGGCCGCCAGCCAGGGCACGAGGACGAAGGCGCGTTCATGCGCGTAGGGGTGCGGCAGGGTCAGCACCGGGTCATCGGAGTGCACCTCCGCGCCGTCGTCCCCGGTGACCTGCACGACGTCGACGTCGAGGGTACGCGGACCCCAGTGTCGCACGCGCACGCGCTCGGCCTCGTTCTCCAGGCGCTGGCCACGGCGCAGCAGCTCCAGCGGGGACGCGTCGACGTCGACGATGAGCACGGCGTTGAGGAACTCGTCCTGGTCGGTCACGCCCCACGGCGGGGTGGAGTAGACGGGCGAGGCCGCGACGAGCTCGCCGCGGAACTCGGCGTGGACGCCGCGCAGCAGGGCCCACCTGTCCGCCATGTTCGAGCCGATGGACAGCACCGCGCGCATCAGGCGTTCCTGAACTTCGCGGCGTTCTTACGGGAGCGGCGCGCGACCACGGCGACGTCGCGGAAGGTGCGCGGGATGGGGGCCTCCGGCTTGTGGATGGTCACCTCGACGGCGTGCAGCCGGTCGAAGCGGACGATGACGGTGTCGGCGATCTCCGCGGCGACGGTCTCGATGAGGTCGCGCGGGGCACCGGTGACGATGTCGTGGGCGAGTTCGGCGAGCTCACCGTAGTTGACGGTCCTGGCCAGATCATCGTCGGCGGCGGCCTCGGCGAAGTCGAGCCAGCAGGTCACGTCCACCAGGAAGGTCTGGCCGTCACGCTTCTCGTGCTCGAAGACCCCGTGGTGGCCGAAGCACTCCAGTCCCGTGAGTTCGATGCGGTCAGCCACGGCCGCCTCCCCAGCGCCAGGCGGCGGCGACGTCGACGGCGTCGCGGGAGACGGGCACGTCGTGCACGCGCACGCCCCACGCGCCCATGTGCGCGGAGATCGCGGTGACCGCGGCGGTGGCCGGGTCGGCGTCGGTGGGCACCGTCTCCAGGCCGCGGTCTCCGCGCACGGCGGCGAGGAAGCGCTTGCGGGACGCACCCACCAGGATGGGGAATTCCCCGCCGATGAACTCGGGCAGGGCGCCCAGCAGGGCCCAGTTGTCCTCGCGCGACTTCGCGAAGCCCAGCCCCGGGTCGAGCACGATGTTGCCGCGGTCCACGCCCGCGTCCAGTGCGGAGGAGACCAGGCGGTCGAGGGTGTCGTGCACGTCCTTGACGACGTCCCCGCCGTGGTCGGCCTGGCCCGCGGCGTCCCCGAAGCGCACGGTGCGCCAGTGCATGAGGCACACCGGGATGTCGGCGTCGGCCATCACGCGGAACATGTCCGCATCCGCCAGGCCGCCGGAGACGTCGTTGACCATCGCGACGCCGGCCTCCGCGGCGGCCTCGGCGACCGACGCCCGCATGGTGTCCACGCTGGTGGGAATGCCGTCGGCGGCCAGTGCCCGGATGACGGGCACCACCCGGTCGCGCTCGACGTCGGCCTCGACCCGCACCGCGCCAGGGCGGGTGGACTCGCCGCCGACGTCGATCATGTCGGCGCCCTGGTCCACCAGCTCGCGGGCGTGGGCGATGGCGGCGTCGAAGTCCAGCCACCGCCCGCCGTCGGAGAAGGAGTCCTCGGTGACGTTGACGATGCCCATGACCAGGCAACGGCCCGGGACGGTGAGATCAGAGACGCGCATGGTGGTCTACCCCTTGATCAGACTGAGGACTTCGGCACGGGAGGCGGCGCTGGTCCGGAACCCGCCGCGCACGGCCGAGGTCGTGGTGGTCGCCCCCGGCTTCCGGATGCCGCGCATCCCCATGCACAGGTGCTCGCACTCGATGACGACGATCACCGACTGGGCGCCCAGGTGCTCCATGAGCGCGTCGGCGACCTGGCTGGTCAGCCGCTCCTGGACCTGCGGCCGCTTGGCGTAGAGGTCGACCAGGCGGGCGAGCTTGGACAGGCCGGTGACCCGCCCGTTCTCATCCGGGATGTAGCCGATGTGGGCCATGCCGTAGAAGGGCAGCAGGTGGTGCTCGCACAGTGAGTAGATCGGGATGTCGCGCACCAGCACCAGTTCCTGGTGGTCCTCGGCGAAGGTCTTGGCCAGCACCTCGGCCGGTTCCTCGTGCAGGCCGGCGAAGACCTCCTGGCAGGCGCGCGCCACCCGGGCCGGGGTCTCCTTCAGTCCCTCCCGGTCGGGATCCTCCCCGACGGCCAGCAGCAGTTCGCGCACGGCGGCCTCCGCCCGCGCCTGGTCGAAATTACCGCTCATCGCGCCCCTCCTGGGTGTCCTCGGTGTTCTCCTCCGGATCCGGGACCCGGGGGATCTGGTTGGTGTCCGCGTCGGAGGGGCGGGGCGGCCGCGCCTGCCCGTCCAGGCCCTCCGGCTCCGCGGCCTGCTCCGGCGACGGCTCCGGGCGCTGCTCGGGCTCGGAATCCGGCTTCGACTCGGAGGCCGACGCCTCGTCCCGCCCGCGGTGGTCGGGACGCTCGCTCTCGGGCAGGCGGAAGCCGATGATCTCCGTGTCCGGCGCGGAGGCCGAGACCGGGGTCGAACCGGCGGTGCCCTGCTCGACGGGCTCGCCGGAACCGTAGTTCTTCACGCCCGGGTGCTCGACCGGCTCGGCGTTGCCGCGCGAGTAGGGGTTGTCCGCCGGCGGCCAGCCCGGGGCGGTCCAGCCGGGCGGCGGCGGAGTGCCGCCGTAGCGCGGTCCGCCACCGGTGCCCTGCGGGCCGGGGAAGCCGGCACCGGAACCCGACTCGGGCGCGGCGTGACGGCCGGCCTGCCCCTGGCCCCCGGCCTGCTCACCGGAACCGGAGTCCGGTCCGGACTCTGCCGGCCCCTGCACGGGAGCGACCGGAGTGAGTCCGTCCTGCGCCTGCTGGGCGGCGAGCTCGGCCTGGCGCTTGGCGCGCGCGGCCTGGGAGGCCTCGAGCAGGGAGAACTTCTTGGGCGGTTCCTCGCCGCGCTCGATGGCCAGCTCGACCGGGGTCTTCACCGGCTCGCGGTCGGCCTGGCGCGGGAAGTGGGAGTCCTCGTCCGGGAAGACGTCCCCGGCGGTGCGTGGCTCGATGCCCTCGAACAGGGCCTCCAGGTCCGGGCGGCGCAGGGTCTCCTTCTCCAGGAGCTTCTCGGCCAGCCGGTCCAGGTGGTCGCGGTACTCGCGCAGGACCTGGTAGGCCTGGCGGTGGGCCGAGTCGAGCAGGTAGCGCAGCTCCTTGTCGATCTCGGCGGCCACGGCCGGAGAGTAGTCCGAGGAGCCGCCGCCCCCACGGCCGGAGAAGGGATCCCCCTGCTCCTCGCCGTACTTGACGGTGCCCAGGGTGGGTGACATGCCGTACTCGGTGAGCATCGCGCGGGCGATCTTGGTGGCCTGCTCGATGTCGGCGGAGGCACCGGTGGTCGGCTCGCCGAAGACCAGTTCCTCGGCGGCGCGGCCGCCCATGGCGAAGACCAGCCGGGCGAAGAGCTCGTCCCGGTTGTACATGCCCTTGTCGTCCTCCTGGGCGGTCATGGCGTGACCGCCGGTGCGCCCGCGGGCCAGGATGGTGACCTTGTACACGCGCTCGATGTCCTTGAGCGCCCACGCGGCCAGGGTGTGCCCGCCCTCGTGGTAGGCGGTGACCTTCTTCTCCTTCTCGGAGATGATCTTCGAACTGCGGCGCGGGCCGCCGATCACGCGGTCGGTGGCCTCCTCGAGGGCGTCGGCGGTGATGACGTTGCCGCCGATGCGGGCGGTCAGCAGCGCGGCCTCGTTGACCACGTTGGCCAGATCGGCACCGGACATGCCGGCGGTGCGCTTGGCCAGGGCGTCGAGATCCGCGTCCGGACCCATGGGCTTGCCCTGGGCGTGGACCTTGAGGATCTGGGCGCGGCCGGCCAGGTCCGGGTTGGTCACCGGGATCTGGCGGTCGAAGCGGCCCGGGCGCAGCAGGGCCGGATCGAGGATGTCGGGGCGGTTGGTCGCGGCCATGAGGATGACGCCCTCGCGGTCACCGAAGCCGTCCATCTCCACCAGCAGCTGGTTCAGCGTCTGCTCGCGCTCGTCGTGACCGCCGCCCATGCCGGAACCACGCTGACGGCCGACGGCGTCGATCTCGTCGACGAAGATGATGCAGGGGCTGTTCTCCTTGGCCTGCTTGAACAGGTCGCGCACGCGCGAGGCGCCGACGCCGACGAACATCTCGACGAAGTCGGAACCGGAGATCGAGTAGAAGGGCACGCCGGCCTCGCCGGCCACCGCACGCGCCAGGAGGGTCTTACCGGTGCCGGGCGGGCCGTAGAGCAGCACGCCACGGGGGATCTTCGCGCCGAGTTCCTGGTAGCGGGTGGGATCCTCCAGGAAGTCCTTGATCTCGTGCAGCTCGTCGACGGCCTCGTCAGCGCCGGCCACGTCGGCGAAGGTGTTCGTCGGCATGTCCTTGGTCAGCTCCTTGGCCTTGGAGCTGCCCATGCCGAACATGCCGCCGGACTGCATGCGGGTGAGGAAGAAGAACAGCAGGCCGAAGAGGATCAGCATGGGCAGCAGGAAGCCCAGCATGCTCATCAGGAAGCTGTCCTGCGTGACCTCGGTGGTGTAGCTCTCGGCGCCGGAGTTCTGGACGGCGTCGAAGACCTGCGGCGCAGTGCGCGCGGGATACTGCGTGATGATCTGCTCGACGCCCTCACGCTCCTCGACCGTGATGGGCTCGCGCAGGTCGAGGCGCACGCGCTGTTCGCGGTCGTCGATCTGCGCTTCCTCGACGTTGGCATCGGCCAGCTGCTGCATCGCCACGGAGGTGTCCACACGTTGGTAGCCGCGGGTGTCATCCGTGAGCAGCGTGAACACGAACAGCAGGACGAGCACGACCGCGGCGCCGAGGCCGATCTGGAGGATTCTCTTGTTCTTCATGGAAGCAGCCGCGACGGTGACTCGTCAGTCACGTGCGGCCTGTGCCTTTCGTGTGCGGGGAAGACGGTCAGACAGCTGGGTTCCCGCCACCTGAAGAGGCGGAACCACATTACCGATCAACGCTTCAGGCGCGGTTTTCGTTCCCGTCCAGCTTAATCGCCGGAGTAGACCCGCGGATGAAGGGTGCCCACGTAGGGCAGGTCACGGTAGCGCTCGGCATAGTCGAGGCCGTAGCCGATGACGAACTCGTTGGGGATGTCGAAGCCCACGTCGTACAGGTCGACGTCGGCGGTGACGACCTCCGGCTTGCGCAGGAGGGTGATCACGTTCAGCGAGCGCGGGTGACGGCCGTTCAGGTTGCGCATCAGCCAGGACAGGGTCAAGCCGGAGTCGATGATGTCCTCGACGATGAGGACGTCGCGGTCGGCGATGTCGGCGTCGAGGTCCTTGAGAATGCGCACCACCCCGGAGGAGCTGGTGGAGTTGCCGTAGGAGGACACGGCCATGAACTCCATCTGGGAGGGGATGGACAGCTCGCGGGCGAAGTCGGTGAGGAAGAACACCGCCCCCTTGAGCACGCAGACGAGGATGAGGTCGTCGTCGGTGTCGCGGTAGTCCTCCGACACCTTGTCGGCGAGTTCCCTGATACGGGTCTTCAGGTCGTCCTCGCTGATCAGGACCGCCTCGACATCCTCGTCGTAACGGTTCGCGGGGACATTGAAGTCCTTCTTCTCGTGCATGCTCAGACGACCTTTCTCATCGGACTCCGGAAGTTAGTGTCAGTTTGCCATCTACCCGGGTCACTTCCAACCTCCCGGCCACCGTACCGCCCACCGCGACGCCGCCCTGGCCCCGCCAGTCGATGATCAACGCCTCGATCGCGCCAATGGACGCCGCGGTGACCGACAGCCCCCGTTCCCGCAACCAGGCGGCGATGCGGCGGCGCCGGAGCGGGCCCGGCTCGGCGGCCAGTTCGGCGCAGTCGTCGGTGGGTTCCCCCGCCAGCCGGTCGAGCAGGGCGTCGTCGGCGGCCAGCCGGGAGGCGGCCTGGGCGACAGGCGGCACCGCGTCGCCGCCGAGAACCTCACTCAGCAGGGGCAGCACCCGCTGCCGCACCGCGACGCGACGGAAAGCGGGATCGGCGTTCTGCGGATCCCGCCAGGGCCCAAGCCCCAGCTCCGCGCAGGCGCCGGCGGTGTCGGCACGGCGGACGGTCAGCAGCGGGCGCACCACCTGCCCGGTGCGCGGGGCCATGCCGGCCGGGTTGCCGCGCAGCGCGCCGAGCAGGTAGGTCTCGGCCTGGTCGTCGAGGGTGTGGGCGACCCAGATCTCGCGGGCCCCGGCCGCCTCGTGGAGCGCGGCGTAGCGGGCCTGACGCGCCGCGGCCTCCAGGCCGCCGGTGCCCGCGACGTCGACAGCGACCACCTCGGCCGTGGCGCCCAGGCGGCGGGCGGTCTCCGCGGCACGCGTGGCGACGTCGCGGGAACCCTCCTGCAGGCCATGGTCGATGCACACGGCGTGGACGCGCGCCCCCTCGGCGAGGGCGGCGGCGGTCAGCGCGAGGGAGTCGGCACCACCGGACAGGCCGATGACCACGGGCTCGCTGGTGATGAACGGCCGCACGGCGACCCGGCAGGCCAGGAAACGGGGACTTTTCCTGGGCAGCTCGAGATCGCCGAGGCGGGCGGGCATCAGGACTCCCGGATGGTGGAGGCGAAGTTGTCCAGGGCGGCGCGGGCCGGGAGGATGGCGGAGTCGTTGGACAGCAGCCCGAAGGAGTAGACTCGGCCGGAGTCGGCGGTGACGACGCCGGCGAGTGCCGAGGTGCCGGTGAGCGTACCCGTCTTCGCGCGGACCCAGCCGCGGCCCGACATGTCCTGGTAGCGGTCCATCAGCGTACCCGTTCCCCCGGCGACCGGCAGGGCGGCGAGGATGGGGCGCAGCTCCTCGCCCTCCGCGGTGGCGGCGGTGTGGAGGATGTCGTCCAGCAGGCGCGGCGGGATTCGGTTGCCCGTGGACAGGCCGGAATTGTCGTTCAACGTGACCCCGGTGGTGTCGAAGCCGTGCTCGGCGAGCACCTCGAGGGTGGCCGTCGTCGCGCCCTCGGCGCTGGGCTCGTGACCGCGGTGAATGGCGATCTCCCGGCCGATCGCCTCGGCCATGACGTTGTCGGACCAGACCATCATGTCCTCGACCCGCTCGGCGAGCACCTCCGACTCCGTGCTGGCCAGCACCTCGGCGCCGGGCGGGGCCGAACCCTCGCCGACCGTGTCCGCCCCGACCCGGTCGGCGAGCGCCTGCGCCACATCCAGGGCCGGGGTGTGGGAACGCGGCACGTCGCCCTCCGTCGCGCCGATGCGGGCGCCGTGGAGCATCGCCGGTTCCATGGGGGCGACGTAGCCGCCGTCGATGTCGGCGGCGTCCCAGCCCTCCATCAACGCCGGCCCGGACCACACGGAGGTGTCGATGAACACGGTGTCGGCCTGTCCGACCTGCTCGGCGAGGTCGTCGATCTGCTCCTCGGTCAGCCAGACGTCGCCGGAGGCCCGGATGACGACGCTTCCCGGCACGTCCCCGGCCACGACCTCGGTGGTCAGCCGGTGGACGGGGTCGAGCTCCAGCATGGCGGCGGCCGCGGTGAGGATCTTGGTCGACGAGGCCGGCAGGAGCGGCTCATCCGGGCTCTCCGACCACACGACCTCACCGGTGACGGTATCGGTGACCTGACCGTGCAGGGTGCCCAGGGCCGGGTCGGCGGCCAGCCGGGTCAGCTCGGCGGCGAGCGCCGCATTGTCGACGCCGTCTTCGGCCCCGGCGGGCACGATCTTCGGCTCGGGGCGCTCCACCGCATAGGCGGGCGCGTGCTCCAGATCGGCGTAGCGCTGCTGCGTGAGCACCCCGACGCCCGCCACCGCCGCGACCGCGACGGCCGTGACACCGGCGGTGACTCCCCACCACAGCTTCTTGAATCTCATCCCGTTCAGACTAGCGCGGGGAGGGGCAGGAATCGGGGAAGGTGGGCGCGGTGACGCGGCGGGCTGTGACGAAGGCAGACCGGTTCGGGCGTTTTTGTCGACAAAGTGGCCGTTGCCGGTCGGTGTTCATCACGGCCTCGACCGTCGCGGCGCGCTTATCGACGCCCCGCCCCTCCTTCGCTGTCCGGCGTGACGCTATCGGCGTGACGCTGTCCGGCGTGACGAAGGCAGACCGCTTCAGGCGATTCCGTCGACAAAATGGCCGTTGCCGGCGGACGTTCATCACGGTGCCAACGGAAACGGTGTCGGCCAATAGATTCACAGCCCCCTCTGGCGACACTAATCTCCGACAGTGCCACCACAAACGGAGACCAGAACACACTCCGATAGCCCACCTGTTCGAAGCCGTTCACCCTCGTGTCCCGGTCACTCTTTTCAGCTCCCGGCACGCTCCGGCAGGTCCGCCCGCGCAACTCGATCGCACGTCAGCCCGCCCGCGACCCGCCGGGAACTGCAGGCCTCTCGCCACCCGCCCTCCCTGACCGATCCCGCGCCCCGTCGTCAGCGGGGCCTTTCCCAGTTGGGGGCGGGACCGTCGTGTCATGGACGCTGAGTACAGTCACCTGCGTTAACAAACTTGGCAGAAAGGATTCCCACGCATGGTGATGGGCCCCACCCACTCAATGAGCGGTGCCGCCGTCGGCCTGGCGGTGGCACAGGCCATTCCCGAAGCCTGGGGCGGGGTGTCCTCTCCGCAGGAGGCGTTCGTCTATGCCGGGATCGCCGCCGGGGCCGCCCTCCTACCGGATCTGGATTCCCCGCCCGCGACCGTCTCGCGCTCGTTCGGCCCGCTGTCGCAAGGACTTTCCCACGTGGTGGAGAACACCTCCCAGGCGCTGGTGAACCTCACCAGGGGCCGCAAGGATCCCCGTTGCCGCAACGGGCACCGCACCGCCACCCACACCCTCTGGTTCGCGCTGCTGACCGGGGCAGGCGCCTGGGGCCTGATCGGCAACTTCGGTAAACCGGCGGCGATGAGCCTGTTGTTCGTGTTCCTCGGCCTGGCGATCCGCGGGTTACTGCCGGAATGGTCGAAGAAGAAGGACTGGTACGTGGTCACCGCCGCGTCCGCGCTCGTCGCCCTGCTGGCGTGGCGGCTCGTGCCGACGACCGCCTCCGCCGCGGTGATGGGATCGGCCGTCGCCGTCGGCGTGCTGACACACCTGCTCGGCGACGCCATCACCAAGCAGGGAATCCCCCTGTTGGCGCCGCTCATCCCCCTGGGCGGGCGGCGGTGGTGGAAGTTCCGGCCGCCCGGCCCACTGCGGGTCACGGCCTCCGGCCCGGCCGACAAGTTGCTGCTCACGGTGTTCTCCGTGCTGGTGCTCGTCCAGATCTTCATCGTCGCCTCGGGCAGCACCGTCCTCACCGAGGTCGCCCCCTTCTTCCCCGGCCAACCCTCGCCTGCGGGTACCGGGGCGGTGACATAAAATCGCGGGGCTACGATAGTGACCGTCCCGCATTGATCTGAAGGAGAAACACATGGGCGTCGAAGTGACCATCGAGATCCCGAAGGGTTCGCGCAACAAGTACGAGGTCGACCACAACACCGGCCGTGTCCATCTGGACCGCTACCTGTTCACCGCCATGGCCTACCCGTCCGACTACGGCTACGTGGACAACACCCTCGGTGAAGACGGTGATCCGCTCGACGCCCTCGTCCTCCTGCCGGAGCCGGTGTTCCCGGGTGTGGTCGTCAACGCCCGCCCGGTCGGCGTGTTCAAGATGACCGACGAGGCCGGCGGCGACGACAAGCTGATCTGCGTCCTCGACGACCCGCGCTACGAGAAGTTCCAGGACGTCGACGACGTCGACGACTTCGTCAAGAAGGAGATTGAGCACTTCTTCGTCCACTACAAGGACCTGGAGCCCAACAAGTTCGCCGAGGGTGCCGGCTGGGGCGACAAGGCCGAGGCCGAGAAGATCCTCGCCGAGGCCTTCGAGCGCCTCCAGCAGCACTCCGAGAAGCAGCCGCAGGAGCACCCGCACTAAAACCCGGGCCCACCGGCTCGCGTCGGACCCCCGCGGCTCCGGGAGACTGATTCTCCCGGGGCCGCGGGGGTTTTGTCATTTTCCAGGTTCCCCAGCCCCGGGGCGCTGTTCCCCCTCCCGCCGATGCCTGGGCTCACCTATGATTACGGCCATTATGCCCAAGGAACAACCGAAACGCTCGGCGCAGATCCTGCGGTTCACCACCCGCGGCCTCTCGCCGGAGAGCCGCGTCCAGTTGTGGGAGGGGCATAACGCCCGGGCGTTGATTCCCCTGGACATCCGCACGATCGATGACTCCCCCATGCGTTCGCAGCAGACCAATCTGCACCTGCCCTCGGTGCGGATGGCGAGCGTGATCGGCACCTCCCAGATCGTTGAACGCTCCGAGTCCTTCATCAGCGAAAACCCCACCGGCATGATGGCGGTCTTCTTCGCCGTCGAGGGGGAGGCCTTCTTCTTCCACCGTGGCGGGCACCTCAACCTGCACCCGGGCCAGGCGGTTGTCTATGACGCCGACCGCCCCTTCGTCCGTGGATTTTCCCGCGGGCTGCGCGAGATCGTACTGACCATTCCGAAGGACCTCTACGCCGAACTGGTGGGCCCGTCGGGACCGGATCTGCCCGCGGTCTTCGACTTCGGGGCCGGGGCCGGCGCCAGTGAACAGGCCCTCGCCAACCTGCTCCAGGCCACGTTGAGCATGGTCGCCCCTCCCGCCCCGGTGGCCGAACCGGAACGGGAGGCCGAGCCGGGGCAGAGACAGGCCGCCGACGGCCGCGGTGACCTGCGCCCGAACCTGGCCCGTGCGGAGGAGGACACCTTCGGACTACTGCGCCTGGTCTTGGGCGCACCGGACAGCAGCGCGGCCGGGCTCGTGGCCTCCGCGAAGAACTTCATCGAGCGTCACCTGGCCGACCAGAACTTGTCCCCGGCCCGCGTGGCCGCGGCCGTCGGCATCAGCGAACGCCAGCTGGGCCGCCACTTCGCGGACGCGGGCACCACCGTGGGACGGTACATCCAGGGCCGCCGCCTGGAGTTGGCCCGGGACCTCCTGGCCTCCCCCGACCACGGGCGGCTGACGGTGGCCGAGGTGGCCGTACGCTCAGGTTTCCCCTCCCAGAGCCACTTCGGGCGGGTCTTCCGCCGACGCTTCGGGATCACCCCGCTGCAATGGCGCAAGGAGGCTCGGCGCGGACTGCTCTACGGGTGAGGGGCGCCCACCGATCCTCCACCGCGCCCCGCCTCCGACACCCGGGAACGCCCATTTTGTCCCCCAGCCGACAGATTTTCGCCCCTCCCGGACGTGATCGCCCTCTCCCCTTTTCGCCTCCTGTGATCTCCAATACATTTCTGCTCAACGGGTTGAACACGGGCGACCGCACTCGACCCGAATCCGCAAACCACACCGGACGGTCCGGCACAGACGCCGGCCCAGCAGCATGAGGGAGAAGAAGATGCCTGTCTTCAACGATGGACTCACCGCCACCGAGGCACCCGAGGAGGCCAATGTGGTCACCACCGACGTCCTGATCGTCGGCTCCGGCCCGGCCGGCGCCTCCGCGGCGCTGTTCCTGTCCACCCACGGCGTGGACAACATCATGATCACCAAGTACCGCTGGACCGCGAACACCCCCCGTGCCCACATCACCAACCAGCGGACCATGGAGATCCTGCGTGACGCCGGGGTCGAGGACGAGGTGCTGGCCCAGGCCACCCCGCACGACCAGATGGGTGACACGGTCTACTGCGAGTCGCTGGCCGGCGAGGAGATCGGGCGCCGCCCCACCTGGGGCTTCCGCCCGGACCGCCGCGCCGACTACGAACTGGCCTCCCCTTCGATGCCGTGCGACCTCCCGCAGACCCTGATGGAGCCGATCCTGCTGGAGAACGCCACCAAGCGCGGGACCCAGACACAGTTCTCCACCGAGTACCTCTCCCACGTCCAGGACGATAAGGGCGTGAGCGTCCAGGTGCGCAACCGCCTGACCGGCCACGAGTACACCATCCGAGCGAAGTACCTGGTCGGCGCCGACGGTGCCCGCTCGAAGGTCGCGGAGGACATCGGCACCCCCTTCGAGGGCGCGATGGACATCGGTGGTTCCATGAACATCCAGTTCAAAGCGGATCTGTCCCACCTGGTCGCCCACCGCCCGTCCATCCTGTACTGGGTCTTCCACCCGGGCTCCAATATCGGCGGCATCGGTGCCGGTCTCATCCGCTGCGTGCGCATGTGGGATGAGTGGCTGGTGGTCTGGGGCTACGACATCAACGGCGAGACCCCGGAGCTCGACGAGGACGAGGCCAAGCGCATCGTCCGCAATCTGGTGGGCGTGCCGGACCTGGAGATGGAGATCACCGGCTACTCCCTGTGGGGCAACAACGAGCAGTGGGCCACCCATCTACAGAAGGGACGGGTGTTCATCGCCGGAGACGCCGCACACCGTCACCCGCCAAGCCACGGACTGGGCTCCAACACCTCCATCCAGGACTCCTACAACCTGGCGTGGAAGCTGGCCGCCGTGATCAAGGGCCAGGCCGGCGCCGAGCTGCTGGAGACCTACTCGGTGGAGCGCGCGCCCATCGCCAAACAGATCGTGACCCGGGCGAACAACTCCGGCCGCGAGTACAAGCCGATCTTCGAGGCGCTCGGAGTCTGGGACGCCGAGAACGACGAGGAGTTCCGCGAGAAGCTCATGTTGCGCAAGGAGGCCACACCGGAGGGCGCGGCACGTCGGAAGGTGCTGCGCGAGGCACTCGACAACAAGGACTTCGAGTTCAACGCCCAGGGCACCGAGATCGGTCAGTTCTACCAGTCCACCGCGGTGGTCTGCGACGGCCACGGCCGCCCCGAGGTCACCGAGGACCCAATGCTGCACCACCAGAAGTCCACCTACCCCGGTCTGCGCCTGCCGCACGCCTGGATCGGTGACACCATGACCAAGCAGTCCACCCACGATGTCGCCACCGGTACCGGCTTCACCCTGTTCACCGGCATCACCGGCCGTCCCTGGGCCGAGGCGGCGGAGAAGGTGGCCGCAACCCTGGGCCTCGAGCTCAAGGCCGTGGTCATCGGTGAGGGCGAGCAGTACCAGGACCTCTACGGCGACTGGCTGCACCAGCGCGAGGTCGAGGAGGACGGCATGATTCTGGTCCGCCCCGACAAGCACATCGCGTGGCGCTCTCACCGGATGGTCGAGGACCCGGAGCACGCAGTGCACGCCGTGCTGTCTGCCATCCTCAGCCGTGGACTGCCGAGCGTCGAGGAGCTCTCCGTGGGAGCCGCCACCCTTACCACTAAAGTCCGTACCTAGCCCCCGGACACAGAAAACGCCCCGTCGGCAACACGCCGACGGGGCGTTCCCCCGTTCCATGCCGGCTCAGCCCTCCCGGGGCGGTACGACCTCAAGTTCGTCATGGTCGATGTAGTGGCCCGTCGAGGCCTCCGGCCTCGCGTCCTCTCCCCAGGTCTCAATGCGCAGCAGGCCGTGGTCGTGGTCGCCGGTGAAGTCGCGGTAGCGGTAGGTGCCCCGGGAGACCGCCCCGGACAACCCGGAGACGGCGAAGTCGGCGTCGCCCTCCCGCTCCTGCCGGAACACTCGACCGTCCAGGGTCAGCTGCGAGCCGGACTCCCCGGGCAGATCCTCCCGGATGCTCCACCAGCCGAGCCGGATGCGGTCGTCGATGTTCTCCACGCTGATCCAGTGCCGGCCCCCGCCACCCTGGCTGCCCTGGAGCAGGTGCTCATACCAGATCCGGTCGCCCTCCCGGAGCGCGGCGGTACCGCCCACCAGGTAGGTCTCACCCCGGAAGGTGACGCGGACGCCGGCGGCCAGCACCGCCGGGCCGAAGCGTTCGGCCCCCGCCACGCCCTCGAAGGTGTAGTTGGGGTCGGTCGATGCTGTCTCCGTCTTCGCCCCGTGCGCCGCGATCGCGGCGTTGCGTCTCTTCACGGCCAGGTACAGCCACAGCGTGACAAAGACGATCACCACGACGACGATGATCAGCCAGGTCCAGTCGCCCATTTCCCCGTTCTCCCTCAGCGGTAGACAATTGCCCTGCCCAGCCTACCGACGGCGCCCCAGGCCCCTACCGGGCGATCGACAGCACCGCCATGGACAGGATTCCGACGACCAGCACCCACACCCCGAGCGCGAAGATGATGATGGCTGTGTTCTGGCCCGGCACCGCGATCAGCCAGCCGAGTCCGAGGACCGTGCCCGCTCCCCCGACCCACAGCAGCCACCGGGGAATCCGGGTGGCGGGTGCGCGCATCAGCCAGGCCAACGAGGCGATCACCGCGGGCGGGGCGACCAGGACCGCCAGGGTGAGCAGTGCCGCGCCGATCTGCGGCGGGAGCCCCACCGACATCAACCCCGCCCCGAGCAGCCCGAGCACCAGCACCACGGTCCACATGCGCGCGGTGATCATGCCGGTCAACCGCCGTAGCTCATCCTCGTTCACGTCGCCGCCCCGGGCTTCGTGGCCTGCTGATGTTCCCGTCGGTACGGCACGTCCCAGTTCCCTTCCCCGGGGTCTCACGGCGCCACCGGTATGTGGAGGATAACCGGAGGCCAGGAACTGCGGGGCACCCCATGCCCCGTCCCCGCTCCCCCACCACCCCCTCAGGAGATTTCCCGCAGCCATTGACAGCCCACCGGTTCCTCTTCGCCATCAAGGTCGTCACCTACGCCCAGGGCATCTCGCGGGCGCTGCGCTCCTGAGCCGAAGAATTCGGATCTGCAGTTGGACGGACGGTACGGCGGATTTTAGATCTGTTTGCCACCAGCGTCCGCCCTTACGCCGCTTCCCAGCACCTGCCGGCACCCGGTCCGCAGAAAATGACACACCCTTACCCCGCAACCCGGCTTTCAGGCTCGCTACAGGACAATTTGTGTAAGTTCGCGCCGCTTACCGCCGCTTACCGACGCCCCCGGGGCCCCACACCGGCAGTAGGGCGGACGACCCGGCGTTTTCCAGCGCGACCAACCCCTCACGTCCGCCCTTACGCCGCTCCCTAGCACCAGCTGACATCCGGTCCGCAGAAAATGACACATCCTTACCCCACAGCCCGGCTTTCAGGCTCGCTACAGGGCAGTTTGAGTAAGTTCGCGCCGCTTATCGACGCCCCACCCCATCCAGCCTCCGGTCACTGCCCCGCCTGCCGGTAGCCACGGCGCAGGTCCTCGACGATGTGGGGCCGGTCGAGCGTCGAGGGTTCCAGCTCGCGCGGCCGGTTGTCGCGGCCGAAGACCCCGGCCGCGGCGAGCACCTCGTCGTCGAGGTAGCGCAGCTCCGGCGCGCCCGCGGGCAGCCGCAGCTGCGTGCCCGAAGGCGCGCAGAGGTTGAAGCCCCAGTCACCGAAGGTGGGCACGTGCACGTGGTACGGGATGACGTCCTCGCAGCCGGCTGCCTCCAGGGTGGCGTTGACCCGCCAGAACACGTCCGGGGTGGTGAAGGCGGAGGAGGACTGCACGACCATCCGCCCGCCCGGCGCGAGCACCCGGTGGGCCAGTGTGTAGAACTCCTCGGAGTACAGCCGGGCCATGGTCTCGTTGTTGGGGTCGGGCAGGTCGATGATCACCGCGTCGTAGGCCCTGCCCTCGCCGCCGGCGCGCAGCCAGGTGAAGGCGTCGTCGACGATCACGTTCACCCGCGGGTCCTCGAGTGCGCCGCCGTTGTCCTCCCGCAGAACGGTGTTGGCCAGCCGGATCACCGCCGGGTCGAGTTCGACCTGGGTGACCTCGATGTCCATCTTCAGCAGTTCGCGGGCGGCCAGGCCGTCCCCGCCGCCGATGACCAGTACGTCACGCGCGTCGTCGTGCAGCACGGGGTAGACCAGTGACTCGGTGTAGCGGTACTCGTCGCGGGTGGAGTACTGCAGCCCGCCGTTGAGGAAGAGCCGGCGATCCTGCCCGCGTTCGGTGACCACGATGTCCTGGTAGTCGGACTGGTGGGCGTAGATCACCGGGTCGGCGTAGAGGGACTGGCGGGCGGTGGTGACGATGCCGTCGGAGCGCACCAGCAGCACCGCCAGCACCGCCACTGCCACCAGCAGGGCGGTGATCGACGCCGCGAACCGCCGCGCCGGAATCCAGTGGCGCAGCAACACCGCGCCGAGGAAGAGCGCGGCCAGCAGGTTGATCATGCCCGCGGCCAGCGTGCCCCGCATCAGACCCAGGGTGGGCAGCAGCACGAACGGCCAGGCCAGGCCGCCGACCAGCGCGCCGGCGTAGTCGGCGAAGTTGAGGGTGGCCAGCAGGGAGCCGGCGGAGCGGGCGTCGGCGATCCGGCCGCGCTGCACCAGGGTCATCAGCAGGGGCAGCTCGGCGCCGACCAGCATGCCGATCAGCGCGGTGGCCACCACCAGGAGCACCGTGGACTGACCGATGGTGGCGAAGGTGACGTAGAGGATGATCGCGGAGGTGCCGCCCACCAGGCCGAGGATGGTCTCCACCGCCAGGAAGGTCTGGGCGGGCCAGCGCAGGAAGGGTTTGGCGCACAGGGCGCCGAGGCCCAGGGCGGCGACGTAGCCGGCGACGATCAGGGAGGTCTCGACGATGCCGCCGCCGTTGAGCGATGTCGACAGCGACAGCAGCGCGAGTTCGTAGACCAGGCCCGAGGCGGCACACACCGCCACGGAGACCAGCAGCAGCCGGCGCCACAGGCCCCCGGGCGCGAGGCTCACGGCCTGCCCGGGGTGCTGTTCAGTGGTGCGGGTACTCACAACATGCAGGCGGCGTTGATCGCGGCGATGACGACCAGGGTGACGGCGACGACCACGGCGCCGGAACGCAGCTTCGGATCCTCCACCAGGGCGCGGAAGCCCGGGGTCAACAGCTCCACCAGGACCAGGGCCACGCACTGCAGCACCAGCCCGATCAGCGCGTAGACGGCCGTTTCCACCAGTCCCACGGCCAGGACGTCGGAGGAGTGGAAGATCGCGCTGACGATGATGATGCCGAGGGCGATCTGCTGGGCGGCGGCCAGGACGGCCGCGTTCGGGTGGTGGTGGACGAACACGAGCTCGAGCAGCTTGCCGGGGGTCAGCAGGTCGAGGACGAGGAAGCCGACGAGCAGGATGACGGCCGCGAGGACGAAGTAGGCGACGGTGCCCAGGGAGCCGGACAGCAGGGCGTCGAACATGGTGGGGTTCTCCTTAACGCTGGGAAATGCTGGGGTGCGGGAGGTGAGGACGGGGACGGGGCTATTTCACCCCGGAGCCGGAGCCGGAGGAGCCGCCGCTGGAGCCGCTGGGCGCCGGGGGCGCGAAGCCGGGGCCGAGGAAGATGAAGGCGCCGTTGTTGACCCGGCCGAGGTCCTCGACGCGGATCGTGCAGTCCTCGGCGCTGGTGCCCGACACCGAGATCAGGTTCCGGTCATAGCGCAGGTACTCGGTGCCGTCGGCCGGATCGGTGGCCCGGGCCTGGGCGTTGCCCACGCGGTCCTCGATGTCGTCGGCCGTCTCCTTCGGCGTGCCGGTGCACTGGTACGTCGTGGAGCTGGTGGCCGTGAAGTTGTCGTTCATCCGGCTGCTCAGGCTGCCCGTCGCGACGGCCGCGATGATCGCGATGACGGCGAGCACCCCGGCGACGGCCGCGGCGATGTAGTAGAAGCGATGGCTCATGGTCGGTAGTCGCTCCTCGTGCTCACGATGGTGGATTCCTCCGGGTAGAGATGACGGGTGCGCCAGCTCCAGCCGCCGTTCACCCGCCACCCCTGCAGGGCGGTCAGGTGGTGACGGCCGGGGCCGGGGAAGCGGACGACGAACCAGCCGTCGGCCCCGGCGGAGTCGAGCAGCTCATCGCCGCGCCTGCTGAACTCCCCCGGCTCGAGCGTCTCGGTGCGGGTCTCGAGTCGGTACCCGGCGCGGCCGGCCTCCTCGGGCAGGGGGTGCAGGGCGTCGGTGGCCGTGCAGGAGATCTCCTCGCGGAACTCCCCCTCCGGGGAGCGGACGGTAACCACGTGGGAGCCGCCGATGACCGCCAGGTGCAGGGAGCCGTCCGCGCCGGCGTCGACGACGGTGTCGGCGAGGATCTCGGGCAGCGGCCCGTCCCAGCGCACCCCGAGGGCGGCGGCGGTGACGTCGGCGGGGGTGCAGGTCAGGTCGACGGGTCCGGTGGCGGTGGCCCTCACTGTTTCGGGGCGGGGTAGACGGTCAGTTCGCCGGGCAGCACCTCGTGGCCGAGGGAGGTCTCCCACTGACCGTCGCCGAAGCGCTCCATTCCCAGCATCCGGTCGCCGCCGTCGGTGGCCTCCATGTCGTGGTAGGCCACCTCCCCCTGCGGCGGCAGGCCGGTCTCACCCTCGCCGGTGAACGTCGCCCGGCCGCTCTCCTTCAGGTGGTAGTCCACGTCGTCGACGGTCACGTCCCGGCGGGGCTCGAGCCGCAGGTCGCCGCGGGTGATCCACCAGGACAGGTTGAGGCGCCCCTCGTCGACTTCGACGGACAGGTACTCGGAGCCGTGGCCGCCCTCGAGCATGTGCTCGTACCAGGTGTAGTAGCCCTCGGTGATCGTCAGCGTGCCGCGGACGACGTAGTCGGTGCCACCGCGGGTGACGATCGCCCCGGGCCCCAGGATGTCGGGGCCGAACTCGCGGGCGCCGGTGACGTGGGCGAAGGGGTCCTCGCGGGCGGGCTCCGGCGTCTCCTCGTTCTGCTTGCGTCGTCCCAGAACGAGGAAGACGATCACGGCGATCACGAGAATCACCGCGATCAACCACCACATGCCTGAACTCATCAGGGCCTCTCCTTCACATCTCACAGGGTCACAGGGTCTCAGTCATCCGGCGGGCACGATCCGTCACCCGACGCCTCCCGCGTGCGCGGTACGTTCCGAGAGTATCGGACGGCCCCGACCACGGCAGGGGCAGTACACTCACGCCCACACGTTCCCAGCAGAAAGGACCCGACACCATGAAGTCCGTCACCGTCCACGAGGTGCCCGCCGACGCCCAACTCATCGACGTCCGCGAGCACGACGAGTACGCGGTCGACCACGCCGCCGGCGTGGTGCACATCCCGCTGTCCGAGTTCCCCGCGCGGGTGGACGAGATCGACCCCGACCGGGACATCTACGTCCTCTGCAAGGTCGGCGGCCGTTCCTTCCAGGCGTGCCAGTACCTCGAGCAGGCCCACGGCATCGAGGCCGTCAACGTCGAGGGCGGCACCGACGCGTGGCGCGCCGCCGGCCTGCCGATGAACTGAAGCGGAAAAAATGGTGGGAACAAGCCCATCATTTGATGTTTCCACGTTGGGCTCATTACCATTGCCCGCATGTCGAAACAGGAAACCCCCGCCACCGGCGTCCCCACCGCCCTGCTGCAGTCGCCCTCGTTCCAGTTGGAGCGGTTGCGCCGTCGCACCCGCGACGAGGTCGAGACGGTCCTGCACACCAGGGACACCACCCTGCGTGAGTACTGGGTGCTGACCTGCCTCGTCGACCGGGACGCGGCCTCCCAGTCCGCCCTCTCCGAGACCCTGGCGATCGACGCCTCGGACATGGTCCGGCTCATCGACTCCCTGGAGAACCGGGGCTGGGTCCAGCGCGAGCGCGATCCCAACGACCGCCGCCGCCAGATCGTGGCGTCGACCAAGAAGGGCGCGAAGGCGCAGGCCGAGCTGGCCGAGCTGGTCGCCGAGGGCGAGGACCGGGCACTCGACGAGTCCACCTCGAAGCAGCTCAAGCACCTCCGCAAGCTGGCGAAGGCCATCATCGCCGGCGAGGAGGACTAGGCCCCAATTGTCCCTCAGTTCCGTACCGCGTCAGTACCTGCGTGCCGCCGAGGCCCCTCCCAAACGCACCCTCTATGACGTCCTGACCGCCACCGCGTCCGCCCACCCCGACGCCGCCGCCATCGACGACGGCGAGATCCTCACCTACGCCGAGCTCATCGACGCCGTCCACGAGCTCGCGGACGAGCTGCACGCCAACGGCATCCGCCGCGGCGACCGCATCGGCGTCCGCATGACCAGTGGCACGCGTGGCCTCTACCTCGCGATCCTGGCCACCATCGCGGCCGGCGCGGCCTACGTCCCGGTCGACGCCGATGACCCGGACGAGCGTGCCGAGATGGTTTTCTCGGAGGCGCACATCAACGGCGTGTTCACCGACGAGGGTTTCCGCATGCTCTCCCCGCGCGCCGGCGGTGACACCCGCCGCCCCCGGCTCGACGACACCGCCTGGATCATCTTCACCTCCGGATCCACCGGCAAGCCCAAGGGCGTGGCGGTGAGCCACCGCTCGGCGGCCGCGTTCGTCGACGCCGAGGCCCAGCTGTTCCTGGTCGACTCCCCCGGCGGCCCGCTCGGCCCCGAGGACCGCGTCCTGGCCGGCCTGTCCGTCGCCTTCGACGCCTCCTGCGAGGAGATGTGGCTGGCCTGGGGCCACGGCGCCTGCCTGGTACCGGCCCCGCGCGCCCTGGTGCGCTCCGGCATGGACCTGGGCCCCTGGCTCATCCGCCGCGACATTACCGTGGTCTCCACCGTGCCGACGCTCGCCGGCCTGTGGCCGGCCGAGGCGCTGGACAACGTCCGCCTGCTCATCGTGGGCGGCGAGGCCTGCTCACAGGAGCTCGTCGAGCGCCTGGCCACCGAAGACCGCGAGATGTGGAACACCTACGGCCCCACCGAGGCCACCGTCGTGGCCTCGGCCGCCCAGCTGCACCCGGGCCGGCCGGTGGGCATCGGCCTGCCGTTGGCCGGCTGGGATCTGCTCGTCGTCGACGACAACGACCAGCCCGTCGGTCTCGGCGAGGTCGGTGAGCTCGTCATCGGCGGCGTGGGCCTGGCCCGCTACCTCGACCCGGAGAAGGACGCCGAGAAGTACGCCCCCATGCGCTCGGTCGGCTGGGCGCGGGCCTACCGCTCCGGCGACCACGTGCGCCTCGAGGAGGACGGGCTGTACTTCGTGGGCCGCGTCGACGACCAGGTCAAGATCGGCGGCCGGCGCATCGAGCTCGGCGAAGTCGAGGCCAATGTCGCGGCCCTGCCGAACGTGTACAACTCGGCCGTCGCCGTACAGAAGACCGGCGCCGACCAGTCCGTGCTCGTCGGCTACGTCTCCCTCGAGGACCCGGCGACCGGCTTCGACCACGGCGCCGCCCACGAGCGGCTCGCGGAGACCATGCCCGCCGCGCTCGTCCCGCGCATCTGCGTGATGGAGGAGCTGCCGATCCGCACCTCCGGCAAGGTGGACAAGAAGGCCCTGCCGTGGCCGCTGCCCGGCGTCGGCGTGGAGGCCACCGGCCTCACGCCGACCGAGGCGTGGTTGGCCGAGGCCTGGGTCGACGTGCTCGGCACCTCGGTGCAGGACGCCGACGCCGACTTCTTCAGCCTCGGCGGCACCTCCCTGGCCGCCGCCACCCTGGTCGGCCGCATCCGCGAGAAGGTGCCCACCGTCGCCGTGCGCGACCTCTACGACCACCCGCGGCTGGGCTCGCTCGCCGAGGCCGTGGAGAACATCGCCGCCACCTCCGGTGTGGCCCTCGGCGACGACGCCGAGCAGGCCGAACCGCGCGAGGTCACCCCGGTCGGCGTCGGCACGCGCCTGGCGCAGCTGCTCATCCAGCTGCCGGTCCAGACCCTGCAGGCCACCAGCTGGCTGGCCTGGCTGCTGCTGGTCGGCAACATCGCCGCGGAACTCGACCTGGGCTGGGCCGTGCACACCCCGTGGTGGCTGGTGGTCGTGCTCATCGTCGTCTTCGCCACCCCGCTCGGCCGCCTGCCCATCGGCGGCTTCGGCGCCCGCCTGATCACCGCCGGCATCACCCCCGGCACCTACCGCCGTGGTGGGGCCACCCACCTGCGGATCTGGGCCGCGGAACGCTGGTCGGATGCCTCCGGGGCACGCTCCATCGCCGGTGCCACCTGGGTCAACTACTACGCCCGCTCCCTGGGCGTGGCCATCCACCGCGGCGTCGACCTGCACTCGCTGCCACCGGTGACCGGCCTGCTGACCATCGGCAAGCACGCCTCCGTCGAACCGGAGGTGGACCTGTCGGGGTACTGGCTCGACGGCGACGTCCTGCGCGTCGGTGCCATCGAGATCGGTAAGAACGCGCGCGTCGGCATGCGCTCCACGCTGCTTCCCGGCACCGTCATCGGCGCCGATGCCCACGTGGAGGCCGGCTCCACCGTCACCGGCACGAAGACCATCAAGCCGGGCTCGCGCTGGTCGGGCTCCCCCGCGGAGAAGGTCGGCCGTTCCAAGCACCGCTTCCCCGACGAGTACCCGCCCCGGCGCTCGCGTTGGGTGCCCATCTATGGGCTGACCTCGATCCTGCTCAGTGTGCAGCCGCTCGTCGCGATCGGCCTGGGCGTGGCGCTGGTGATCTGGCTCGTGGAGCTGACCGGCGGGCACCCGCTCATCGGCGCGGTGCTGTTCGGCGCCTTCGGTGGCCTTCTCGCCTTCCTCGCCTACAGCGGGATGACCTGGCTGGGCGTGCGCCTGCTGTCCGTCGGTCTCACACCCGGCGTGGCGCCGGTGCGCTCCGTCCAGGGCTGGCGGCTGTGGACCATCGAGCGGCTCATGGACGACGCCCGCACCCACCTCTTCCCCATCTACGCCTCCCAGCTCACGCCCGTGTGGCTGCGCAGCCTGGGCGCGAGAATCGGCAGGGACGCGGAGGTCTCCACCGCCGTGATGATCCCGAAGCTCACCGACATCAGGGACGGCGCGTTCCTCGCCGACGACACCGCCATCGGCGGCTACGAGCTCGGCGGCGGCTGGATGCTCACCGGCGAGACCCGCGTGGGCAAACGCAGCTTCGTCGGCAACTCCGGCATCACCGGACCCGGCCGCAAACTGGCGAAGAACTCGCTGGTGGCGGTGCTGTCCTCCACCCCGAAGAAGGCGAAGGCCAACTCCAACTGGTGGGGATCCCCACCGGAGCGCATGCGGCGGGTCCAGGTCGAGGCCGCCGGCGGCGAGTCCCTGACCTACCGCCCGGGCACGGGCGTGAAGATCGCCCGCGGCTTCATCGAGACGATGCGCCTGCTCGCCCCGATGTTCTCCGCGATGCTGCTGGCCCTGGCCCTGGGGCTGATGCAGTACGTGCTGGTCACCTGGAACGTGTGGCTGGCGTGGCTGCTCTCGGGCGTGATCACCATGGCCGTCGGCGTGGTCGCCATGGCCGTGACGACCGTCGTGAAGTGGATGTGCGTGGGTAGACACCGCCCGGCCGACCACCCGCTGTGGTCGGAGTTCGTGTGGCTCAACGAGCTGCAGGACACCTTCGTCGAGGTCGTCGCCGGCCCCTGGTTCCTCATCCCGAACCTGGGCACCGGCTCGCTCAACAACGCCCTGCGCCTGCTGGGCGTGAAGATCGGCCGCGGCGCGTGGATCGAGTCCTACTGGTTCCCCGAGACCGACCTGTGCACGGTCGGCCGCGGTGCCACCGTCGGCCCCGGCACCGTCGTGCAGACCCACCTGTTCCAGGACCGCGTGATGAGCCTGGACCACGTCACTCTCGGCGCGGGTGCAACGCTGGCCTCCCACTCGGTGGCGCTGCCGGCGGCCACGCTCGGTGACGCCGCGACCGTCGGCCCCGGCTCGCTGGTGATGCGTGGCGACCGCGTGCCCGCCGACTCCCTGTGGCAGGGCAACCCGATCGAGCCCTGGGCGAGGAAGGACGGCGGCGCCTAGCGGCGCAGCGCGTGTCGCCCGGGAGCAGAGGACCCCGCCACCGGACAACCGGTGGCGGGGTGTTGTCGTCATTTCCGGCGCGGCTCAGAGCCGGGACATCACGATGTCCGCGACCGCCCGCTCCCCGAGCGCCGTGGGGTGGAACGGCATGCGCAGACCGTCACCGGCACCGGGGATGTCAAAGACCGACCGCACCCACTGGTTGCCCACCGGCGCGCAGGTGCCGGTGCCGGGACGGTCGGTGTCCACGTACTCATAGCCCAGGTGCTGGTGCGCGGCGGCAGTGGAGTTGACCGTGTCGATGAAGCGCTCGACGTTCAGCGGCACCGGAACCGGCAGGTGGGCGGAACCTCCGCTGAAGGTGGCCAGGCAGAGGTTGCCGTTGCCGTCGCCGATCTCCGGGTAGGAGACGAACATGATCCGCGCGTTCGGGGCGAGCTGGTTGATGCGGCCGATCACCGGCCCCATCCGCTCAACCCAGCGCTGCGGGGTGACGTGGTCGGCACCGTCGATGATGCCGAAGTCACGCCCCCGCGGGGTCGCCGGATTCCACCCCTCCGCCGCACCGGCGGTGATGGTCACCAGCCGGGTGGCCGGCCCGATCTCCCCGCGGGCGTGGGCGGCATTCATCTTCGAGACCAGGCTGGGACCGGCCCCGCCGCTCAGGGAATTGCCGTTGCAGGCCAGATTGACGTAGTCACCCCCGAAATAGTCCCGCCCGACCAGATCCGGGTAGGCGTCGTCCCGTTGCGAGCAGTAGCCGCGGAAGAAACCGTCGAGCTGCTCCGGGATGGCCGGGTTCGCGGGGAAGGAGTCCCCCATCGCGACGTAGGCCCGCCCCGCCTGCGCCTGCGCCGCCGGGGCGGTGAACAGGGCTGTCACCAACACCGCGACGGCCGCGATCACCGCCGCCATCCCCCGGGTGCCGGTACCGGTTCGCATGGACATCGTCTCTCCCATCCTTCGCCAACCTCGGATCCGCGTCACTTGCCACGGTATCTGTGGAGGCACCCTAACAGGACGGCACCGGTTTCGCGGTGGAACGGCCCGGAATCGACGAGGACCCGGGCGCGTGCCGCGCACCCGGGTCCGTGAAGGCTGATCAGAAGGTCCTAGTCGCCGATCTGATCGCGACCGCGCTGGACGATGAGCGGATCGGGCTGGCCGACAAGCTCGTGGTCCTTGTCGGTGTACTCGAACTTGCTGAGCACCACGCGTATGGCGTTGATGCGGGCGCGCTTCTTGTCATTCGACTTGATGGTGATCCACGGGGACTCGTCGGTGTCCGTGTAGCGGAACTGCTCCTCCTTGGCGCGGGTGTAGTCGTCCCACAGATCCAGGGAGGCCAGATCCATCGGCGAGAGCTTCCACTGGCGGACCGGGTCCACCTGCCGGATGGCGAAGCGGGTGCGCTGCTCCTTGCGGGTGACGGAGAACCACAGCTTGGTCAGCGAGATACCCGAACCCAGCAGCATGTTCTCCAGCATCGGGGTCTCCCGCAGGAACTCGGCGTGCTGCGACTCGGTGCAGAAGCCCATGACCCGCTCCACGCCGGATCGGTTGTACCAGGAGCGGTCGAAGAACACGATCTCGCCGGCCGCCGGGAAATGCGCGATGTAACGCTGGAAGTACCAGGAGGTGGACTCGCGCGGGGAGGGCTTCTCCAGGGCGACAGTGCGGGCGCCACGCGGGTTGAGATGCTCGTTGAACCGCTTGATGGTGCCGCCCTTGCCGGCGGCGTCACGCCCCTCGAAGAGGATGATGTGGCGCTGCCCGGTCTCCTTCGTCCAGTTCTGGAACTTCAGCAGCTCGATCTGAAGGGCGCGCTTGACCTTGTCGTATTCCTCACGCGTCATGCGCTCGTCATACGGGTAATTCTCCCGCCAGGTCTCGATCGCGGTGCCGTCCGGACGCAGCAGCACCGGATCGTCCTCATCGGTGTCGTCAACGACGTAGCCCTCGGTCTGGGCGAGGTCGATGACGGGCAATTCGTCGTCCTTGTGGTCAGCCATGCCCCTGATCCTAGTCATTCCCGGGGTCCCCGGCGCGCTGGACCTGCCTGCGACAGCCGCATCTCCGCAGAGCGCGAGCAGGAATGAAAGAGGGCGGAAACAACGAAAACTCCGACCCGGAGGTCGGAGCTTCGCGCCTTTACTGAGCGGGGCTCAGTTGAGGGGTGATGCGGCTTAGACGAGGCCGAGGCCGAGGCCGAGGCCGATCAGGTCAGAGATGGCGCCGGCCAGGTCGACCAGCGGGGACAGAACGCCGAAGATCTCGACGCCGAGGGAAGAAAGCTCAGCCATGGTGTGCTCCTTGTGAAAGAAAGATGGAAGGGAGGGATGCAGCGCCCGGGTCTTCATGAACCCGGGCGAAGCGGGGGGGTTACTTAGGCGTCACCCTCGGCGTCGTCACCGTCGCCGTTCTCAGCGCCGTTCTCCTCGGAGGAGCCCGGGAGGGAGGAGCCCTCGCCGGCGTCGTCGCCGTCAACGTCAGCGTCAGCCTCAGCGTTGGAGGAGCCCTCGAGGTAGGAGGACAGGTTGTTCAGGTTGCCCTCGGGGCCCTCAGCCACATCGCCGGTCTCCGGATCAAAGGCGTCGTAACCGAAGAGCTCACGGAGTGCGTCGAAGATGTCCTCGATGGCGCCACCGAAGGTGGAGAAGTTGTCGAGCTGCTCCTGAATGAAAGAAAGATCCATGGATATGTCTCCTTGAGAGGGACCAGCAGGAAGCTGGTGAAGTTTCCAGATTGCTGACACCCCTCAGGGCGTCACAAGAAGATATTTTGTCACAAATCGGTTACTCGTCAAGCGTGATACACAGGTTTAGTTACGGTTTCTGCGACCGAAACGTTATCCCCCTATTGTTAACCTTTCAGACCCCATCCCAGCGCAAACGGAGTGACCTGCAGGAATGGCATAATAAAAGTTAACGGAGGGTTAACGAAAACGATATGCCGTAACACCTCGCAGCTACCGCTCGATTTAGAGGCCCGCTAGCGCCGAAAAAATATTTCCCCCTCCCCCCATTCCGGGGGTAAGGCAACCCTAATTTTCGCTGGCACGACAACATAGGCGGCGGATACATTCCCTGCCGCAGCCGCAATTCACCGTCCTCAACCATACCGCAGCCCGCCCACCCCGCGCCCGGAAATGCGACGACGCCGCGGGGCCGCACGCCCCTTGAGAGCGTGGCCCCGCGGCGTCGCGAAGCAGGCGGCCCGCCAACAGCGCTCAGGGCGCTCTCAGGCTGGCCGGCACAACGGGCCTAGAAGCCCATGCCGCCCATGGCGTCGGCGTCCGGCATGCCGCCACCGGCACCGGCCGGCTGCGGCTTGTCGGCGACGACGGCCTCGGTGGTCAGGAACAGAGCCGCGATGGAGGCGGCGTTCTGCAGCGCCGAGCGGGTGACCTTGACCGGGTCATTGATGCCGGCGGCCATCAGGTCGACGTACTCGCCGGTGGCGGCGTTGAGGCCCTCACCGGCGGGCAGGCCGGCGACCTTGTCGGCGACGACGCCGGCCTCGAGGCCCGCGTTGGAGGCGATCTGCTTCAGCGGGGAGGACAGGGCCTCGCGGACGATCTTGACGCCCGTGGCCTCGTCGCCGTGCAGCTCCAGGTCGTTCTCCAGGACGCTGGCGGCCTGCAGCAGGGCCACGCCACCACCGGCGACGATACCCTCGTCGACAGCGGCCTTGGCGTTGCGCACGGCGTCCTCGATGCGGTGCTTGCGCTCCTTGAGCTCGACCTCGGTGGCGGCACCGACCTTGAGGACGGCGACACCGCCGGCCAGCTTGGCCAGGCGCTCCTGCAGCTTCTCGCGGTCGTAGTCGGAGTCGGAGTTGTCGATCTCGGCGCGGATCTGCTTGACCCGGCCCTCGATCTGCTCCTGGCTGCCGGCGCCCTGGACGATGGTGGTCTCATCCTTGGTGATGACGACCTTGCGGGCCTGGCCGAGCAGCGGCAGGTCAGCGGTCTCCAGGGACAGGCCGACCTCCTCGGAGATGACCTGGCCACCGGTGAGGATGGCCATGTCCTGCAGCTGGGCCTTGCGGCGGTCGCCGAAGCCCGGGGCCTTGACGGCAACGGACTTGAAGGTGCCGCGGATCTTGTTGACCACGAGGGTGGACAGGGCCTCGCCCTCGACGTCCTCGGCGATGATCAGCAGCGGCTTGTTGGACTGCATGACCTTCTCGAGCAGCGGCACGAGATCCTTGATGTTGGAGATCTTGGAGGAGACCAGGAGGATGTACGGATCCTCGAGGACGGCTTCCTGGCGCTCCATGTCGGTGGCGAAGTAGCCGGAGATGTAGCCCTTGTCGAAGCGCATACCCTCGGTGACCTCGAGCTCGACACCGAAGGTGTTGGACTCCTCGACGGTGATGACGGAGTCCTTGTTCACCTGGCCGTTGCCCACGGCGTACATGGCGCGGGCGATCTGCTTGCCGATCTCCGGATCGGCGGCGGAGATGCCGGCGGTCTGTGCGATCTGCTCCTCGGTCTCGACCTCCTTGGAGGCGGACAGGAGTGCCTCGGTGACCTTCTCCACGGCGGTCTCGATGCCGCGCTTGATGCCCATCGGGTTGGAGCCGGCGGCAACGTTGCGCAGACCCTCCTTGACCAGGGCCTGGGCGAGAACGGTGGCGGTGGTGGTGCCGTCGCCGGCGACGTCGTCGGTCTTCTTGGCGACCTCCTTGACCAGCTCGGCACCGATCTTCTCGTAGGGGTCCTCGAGCTCGATCTCACGGGCGATGGATACGCCGTCGTTGGTGATGACCGGGGCGCCCCAGCCGCGCTCGAGAACGACGTTGCGGCCCTTGGGGCCGAGGGTGACCTTGACGGCGTCGGCCAGGGTGTTCAGGCCGCGCTCGAGACCACGACGAGCTTCCTCGTCGAAGGCGATGATCTTTGCCATGTGTTTGTGCTCCTCGTTGTATATAGGACGACACTCACGTCTGCGCTCCAGGCAGGCGCCCGCGACGGCATGGTCGGTGAGTGTGAACCAACCTCACCCGCTGAAGACTTTCAGTTCATCTGGCACTCGGACTATTCAAGTGCCAGCCTCCGTTTTAGCAGTCGGACACCCCGAGTGCAAGGCATGCCGGGGGCGGCGGGCGGTAACGTGGACCCCCATGAGCAACCCAGTCAACACCGATGCCGTCCGCAGCCATGTGACCACCCAACGCGAGCGTATCTTCTCCGACCTCTCCGCGCTCGTGGCCTTCAACTCCGTGCACGCCCAGCCCGGCCTGGAGGACCAGACCGAGGGCGCCGCGGAGTGGGTGCGCCACGCGCTCACCGAGGCCGGCCTTGAGGTCGAGGCCATCGAGACCGTCGACGGCTCCACCGCCCTGATCGGGCGTCGTGAGGCGGCCGAGGGCATGCCCACCGTCCTCCTCTACTCCCACTACGACGTCGTGCCGGCGGGCAACCCCGCCGAGTGGATCTCCGATCCGTTCACCCTGACCGAGCGCGACGGCCGCTGGTACGGCCGCGGTGCCGCCGACTGCAAGGGCAACCTCGTCATGCACCTGGCCGCCCTGCGCGCCGTCGAGGCCGCCGGCGGCACCGGCCTGGGCCTGACCGTCGTGATCGAGGGCTCCGAGGAGCGCGGCGGCGAGGGTCTCGACGCTCTGCTGGCCGAGCGCCCCGAGCTGTTCGCGGCCGACGCGATCCTCATCGCCGACACCGGCAACGCGGCCGTCGGCACGCCGACCCTGACCACCACCCTGCGCGGCGGCGCGCAACTGACCGTCACCGTGGACACCCTGCGCAACCCCGTGCACTCCGGCATGTTCGGCGGTGCCGCCCCCGACGCCGTCGCCGCCCTGGTCCGCGCACTCGACTCGCTGCGGGACGAGCACGGCCGCACCGTCATCGACGGCGTCGACACCACCACCCGCTGGGACGGCGAGCCCTACGACGCCGAGACCTTCCGCGCCGACGCCGGTGTGCTCGACGGTGTGCGGCTGATGGGCGACACGGACGACGCCCCGGCCGACTTCGTCTGGGCGCGCCCGTCCGTGACGGTCACCGGCTTCACCTCGACCCCCGTCGACGAGGCCGTCAACGCCGTGCCCGCCACCGCCTCCGCCCGGCTCAACCTGCGCGTGGCCCCGGGCATGGACGCCGCCGACACCGCGGAGAAGCTCGCCTCGCACCTGCGCAACCACGTTCCCTGGGGCGCGCGCGTGGATGTCGGGATCGCCGACGTCAATGACCCGTTCCGCACCGATCTCTCCGGTCCGGCCCTGGCACACCTGCGTGGGTGCCTGGCCGCCGCCTACGGAGCGGAGGACACCGCGACCGTGGGCAGCGGCGGATCCATCCCGCTGACCCTGGCCCTGCAGAACGCCTACCCGGACGCGGAGATCGCCCTGTTCGGCGTCGAGGAGCCGCAGTCCACGATCCACTCCCCCAACGAGTCCGTCGACCCCACGGAGATCGAGAACATCGCCGTCGCCGAAGCCATGTTCCTGCTCGGGTACCGGGGGTAGTCACCGATCTGAGCTGGCGTGATCACCGGGAACACGCGCCGGCCTTGCCTCCTGCCACGGCACCGGTTATCGTCGTCAGTGTGACGTACAACATTGCTCTTCAGCGAGTAGCCGAGGCTACACACCCCAGTGCGGGATAGGGACTGACTCCCCGCACCTGGGGTAGTAGTCGTTATTCCCTCCCGCCGTTGAAGAGTCGGTCCATTTCCTTTCCCTCAAGATTCGAAGGACCGTCACCATGTTCCCGCAGACCTCTCCGCGCTCGACCGTCACCTACTTCACCTCCACCAGCACCCCCTCTCCGGAGCAGAACGCCCAGCCGCGCCTGTTCGCCGAGGATCCTTTCCGTGCCCGCTTCGGCGCCGACCACCGTCTCCCCCGGGGGCTGCGCGAGGAAGCCCGCGGCATGGAGTGGTCGCTGTTCGCCGCCACCTACGCCCCGATGCCCGAGCTGCGCATCTCCCGCCTGGAGTCCGCCCGCATGCGGGGTGGCGAGTACCGCTTCACTGCCGAGCTGACCCGGACCTCGAAGACCGCCCAGCCCCACGCCGAAACGCGCGAGATCACCGCCGCCGGCCCGGTTTCCGCGTGCACCCACCTGCTGGCCGACGCCGGCCGCCACGTCGAGATCCTCTCCTTCCACCAGTCCGAGCTCTACGAGGCCACGGTCACCTTCCTGCACGTCGGTCACCAGACCCACCACCGTCGGCGGGCCTGGGCGATGGGCTTCGGCGCCAGCCCGGAGGCGTCCGCCGCCGCGGCCCTGAGCTCCGGCGCGCAGCTCATCTACGGCTGAATTCCCTCCCCCGCGTTCCATGCCCCACCTGCGGCGGTGACCGTGTTGTCTGCACCGGCAACCGGGGCCGCGGGCGGCGTGAGAGACCCCTATATATACAGAATAGGGGAAACTGAAGTGCCAGCGACATGTCCGGCCCTGTAGACTTGGTGAGCGTTGGCCGCGCCGTGGACGACGCCGCCTTGTTCTTGAGTGTTTCTCAGTGACTCTCCCCTGTCCCCGTCGCCCGGCGGAGGATGAGTGATCAACTGCCGCTGGGGGCAGCACGCATGTTGGCGCCGACATCGCGGAGCGGTTGTGCTTTGTCCTGTCCGCCAATGCGAAGGGGAGATTCGGACACGTGCTGATACTTCTAGGTGCCCTCGCCGTCGCCGCCGTGGTTGCGCCCGTACTCATCAGAACCATGGGCCGCCCCGCGTTCGGTGTGTTGGCTCTGGTTCCCGCCGCCGGATTCCTCTGGGTGCTGTCGCTCTTCCTCGACGGCACCTTCCGGGACGATGGTGAGCTCAACACCAATATCGAATGGATGGCGGCCGCCCATCTGAATCTCGATTTCCGTCTCGATCCGTTGGCCGGGCTGTTCAGCCTGATCGTGCTGGGCGTGGGTGCCCTGGTGCTGCTGTACTGCTGGGGCTACTTCGACTCGAACCCCCGCCGGCTGTCGATCTTCGGCGCCGAGATGGTCGCCTTCGCCATGGCCATGTTCGGCCTGGTGACCTCCGACAACTTCCTCCTGATGTACGTCTTCTGGGAGATCACGTCGGTGCTGTCCTTCCTGCTGGTCGGCTACTACGGCGAACGCGCTTCCTCCCGGCGCGCGGCCGGACAGGCGCTCATGGTCACCGTCATGGGTGGTCTGGCCATGCTGGTCGGCATCATCCTGCTCGGCCGGCAGACCGGCGTCTGGCGGCTGTCGGAGATCGGCGAGTTCGCCGACTTCACCACCACCCCGCACATCACCGCCGCCATCGTGCTCATCCTGGCCGGCGCGCTGACCAAGTCCGCGATCGCTCCCTTCCACTTCTGGCTGCCCGGCGCGATGGCCGCGCCCACCCCGGTCTCGGCCTACCTGCACTCGGCGGCCATGGTGAAGGCAGGCATCTACCTGATCGCCCGCCTGGCCCCGGACTTCAACGTGGTGAACACCTGGCACCTGGTGGTCATCCCACTGGCCCTGCTCACGATGATCATGACCGGTTGGATGGCGCTGCGGCAGAAGGACCTCAAGCTCATCCTCGCCTACGGCACGGTCTCCCAGCTCGGCTTCATCGCCGCGGTGATGGCCATCGGCTCCCGCGAGGCGATGATGGCGGGCCTGGCGCTGACCTTCAGCCACTCCCTGTTCAAGGCGACCCTGTTCATGATCGTCGGCGCCATCGACCACACCGCCGGCACCCGTGACATCCGTAAGCTCTCCGGTCTGGGGCGGCGCCAGCCGCTGCTGACCGTGCTGGCGGTGCTCTCCGCGGCGTCGATGGCCGGCGTTCCCCCGCTGTTCGGCTTCATCGCCAAGGAGTCCTCGCTCGAGAGCGTCCTGCACGAACCGCTGCTCGTGGGCATGCCCCGCAACCTGATGATGGTGGGCCTGGTGGTCGGCTCCGTGCTGACCATGGCCTACGCCCTGTACTTCCTGTACGGTGCCTTCGCCGTCAAGCCGCTCGACCACCCCAGCGGCGGCGGCACTTCCGAGGCCGTGGAGCAGATGCACCCGATCCGGCTGAAGCTGTGGGCGGCCCCGTTCGTCCTCACCGTGCTGACCGTCCTGCTCGGCCTGTGGCCGGCCCCGCTGGACGCGGCCATCGGCTTCCACCTCGACGCCATCGCCCCGCTGGCGCCGGGCGAGGAGGCCGGCCACCTGGCCCTGTGGCACGGCTTCACCCTGCCGCTGCTGCTGACGGTGATCATTATCCTCGGCGGTGTGATCATGCACTGGCGCCGCGATCTGGTGGCGAAGGCCCAGCTCGAGGAGCCGGCGCTCGGCAGCGCGGACTCGGCCTACGACGCCATCCTGGACTTCTTCCGCCGGCTCTCGCTGCGGCTGACCGCCTCCACCCAGCGTGGCTCCCTGACCGGCAACCTGGCGATCATCTTCGGCGTGCTGATCACGCTGCCGATCATCGTCGTCGTGCTCGGCGAGCGCACCGACGTCCGTCTGATGCTGTGGGACACCCCGTGGCAGGCGCTGGCCTCGGTAGTCATCATCATCGTGGCGATCGCCGCCACCCAGATGGACAACCGTCTCTCCGCGGTCATCATGGTCGGCATCACCGGCTACAGCCTGGCGTTCATCTTCGCCCTGCACGGGGCACCCGACCTGGCGCTGACCCAGACCCTGGTGGAGACGGTCCTGATGGTCGTGTTCATGCTGGTGCTGCGCAAGCTGCCGACCTCCACCGAGTGGAAACAGTCGCCGAAGGCCAAGCGGCTGCGCGCCTGGCTCTCGATCGCGGTCGGCCTGTCGGTGACGATCATCGTCATGTTCGCCATCAACGCGCGTACCGCGGAGCCGATCTCGCGGTTCATGCCGGATCTGGCCTACGAGATCGGGCACGGTTCGAACGCCGTGAACGTCCTGCTGGTCGACCTGCGCGCCTGGGACACCTTCGGGGAGATCTCGGTACTGGTCATCGCCGCCACCGGCGTGGCCTCCCTGATCTACCGCACCCGCTCCTTCTCCCGCGAGTCGCGCCGCCCCACCCTGCGGGTGACCGGCCGGCGCTGGCTGGCCGCGGGCGTCGAGACGGAGAAGCAGCAGAACCGCTCGCTGATGGTGGACGTGGCCACCCGCGTCCTCTTCCCGTCGATGATGGTGGTCTCGATCTACTTCTTCTTCGCGGGCCACAATGCCCCGGGCGGCGGCTTCGCCGGCGGTCTGGTCGCCGCGCTCGCCTTCACCCTGCGCTACATCGCCGGTGGCCGCGCCGAGCTCGAGGAGGCCCTGCCCATCGACGCCGGCCGCATCCTCGGCACCGGTCTGCTGCTGTCGGCCGCCGCCGCATTCTGGCCGATGTTCCTGGGCCGCCCGCCGCTGAGCTCCGACTACTGGGAGTTCACGCTGCCGCTGGTGGGCACGGTCACCGTGCCCAGTGCCCTGCTCTTCGACGCCGGCGTCTACCTCATCGTCGTCGGTCTGATCATGCACATCCTCACCTCCCTGGGCGGTCAGCTCGACCTGGAGGAGGAGATGCGCAAGCAGCGCGCCCGCGACCGCGCCCGTTCCATGGCCCGTGCCGCGGAACGCCGCCAGAAGGTCAGGGTCGCCCCGGGCGGCGCCTCCGGCGGCCCCCAGCCGGGGGTAGACGGGGCCGCCTCCCCGGGTGGCCAGCCGGCCGGCGGGGAGATACCGGACGCGCCGGACGCGGATCCGAAACCGGAACCGGGCCCCACCGACATCACCCGTGAAGGAGATGAGAAGTAGATGGTCGCCAATCTGTTCCTGCTGCTGGCCGCCGGCACCCTCGTCTCCGCGGGCGTGTACCTGGTGCTCGACCGCGCCATGACGAAGATGATGCTGGGCCTGATGCTCATCGGCAACGGCGCGAACCTGTTCATCCTCCAGGCCGGCGGTTCCGCCGGCTCCCCGCCGATCATGCACCGCGACAGCGAGGTCTACGACGAGACAATCGCCGATCCCCTGGCGCAGGCGATGATCCTCACCGCCATCGTCATCTCGATGGCGATGACCGCATTCATCCTCACCCTGGCCTACCGCCAGTACCGCTACCGCACCGCGGACGTCATCGAGGACGACACCGAGGACGCGGCGATCGCGGCCCGTCCGGTCGCCGCCTCGGCGGCCCCGGACCACGACGCCTCCGACGATCCGGAGACCGGACGCATGACCAGCGAAGGCGACGCCTTCGGTCCGAAGTCCTTCGAGGCTCCGGTGAAGGGAGAAGAGGATGACTGAGACCCTGAGACCCTTCGTCGAGGCACTGCTGCCCTACATGCCGTACCTCATCCCCCTGCCGGTGGCGCTCCCGGCGCTGGCGGCAGCGCTCGCTCTGCTGGCCGGCCGCCACCCGCACGTCCAGCGCACCATCGCGCTGGGCACGCTGCTGGGAATGATCGCGCTCGCCGCGTCGATGGTCATCGTCGTCGACCTGGAGGGCATCCAGACCGTGCAGATCGGCGGCTGGGACGCGCCCATCGGCATCACGCTGGTGGCCGACCGGCTGTCCACCGTGATGCTGACGGTCTCGGCCGTCGTCCTGTTCTGCGTCATGTGGTACGCCATCAGCCAGGGTGTGCGCGACGGCGGCAAGGATGAGCCGGTGGCGGTGTTCCTGCCGACCTACATGCTGCTGAGCATGGGCGTGAACCTGTCCTTCCTCTCCGGTGACCTGTTCAACCTCTACGTGGGCTTCGAGGTCTTCCTCGTCGCGTCCTACGTGCTGCTCACGCTGGGCGCCTCACCGGCGCGGGTGCGGGCGGGCGTCGGATACGTCATGGTCAACATGATCTCGTCCATGATCTTCCTGTTCGCCCTCGCGATGGTCTACGCCTCCGTGGGCACGGTCAACATGGCCCAGATCGGCCTGCGCATGGATGAGGTGCCCTCCGGCACCCGGGCGGCGATCTTCGCCACCCTGCTCATCGCCTTCGGCCTCAAGGCCGCGGTCTTCCCACTGGACGCCTGGCTTCCCGACTCCTACCCCACCGCCCCATCGCTGGTCACCGCGGTGTTCGCGGGCCTGCTGACCAAGGTGGGCGTGTACTCGATCATCCGCATGCGCTCGGTGGTGTTCACCGACGGCGCACTCGACGGCCTGCTGATGTGGGTGGGGCTGGCGACGATGATCGTGGGCATCCTCGGTGCGATGGCCCAGAACGACATGAAACGACTCCTGTCGTTCACCCTGGTCAGTCACATCGGCTACATGATCTTCGGCATCGCGCTGGGCACCGCCCAGGGACTGTCGGGCGCGATCTTCTACGCCGTGCACCACATCCTCGTCCAGACCGCGTTGTTCCTCGTCGTCGGCCTCATCGAGCGCCAGGCGGGCACGTCCTCGCTGCGGCGGCTGGGCTCACTGCTCTACACCGCCCCGGTCATCGCCCTGCTGTACTTCATCCCGGCGATCAATCTGGGCGGCATCCCGCCGTTCTCCGGCTTCCTGGGCAAGATCATCCTGCTCGAGGCAGGCGCCAACGTCGGCGGCTGGGTGGTCTGGGTACTCATCGCCGGCACCGTGATCACCTCGCTACTCACGCTCTACGTGATGGTGATCGTGTGGTCCAAGGGCTTCTGGCGCGACCGCAAGGACGCCCCCGAGGGCAGTATCGCCATCGCCCGCCCGGCCCCGTTGGCCGACGTCACCGACGAGGTCGACTTCCGCGACCGGGACGATCCGGGCCGCATTCCGGGGGGCATGATCGGCTCCACCGCCACCCTGATCGCCGCTTCCCTGGCGGTGACCGTGCTGGCGGGCCCGATCCTGAGCGTCACCGACCGGGCGGCGGAGTCCGCCCAGGACACCGGCAACTACCGCACGGCCGTCCTCGGGGAGAACTGGGACAACCCGTCGCGTTCCCTGGACCAGCAGCGTCTGGACGACCGGTCCGACGTCCTGGACAACCGCAATCACGAGCTTCCGCAACCGGCGCCAGCCATCGAGGAGGAGAGCTGATGTTCGAGGGACTCCGCCGCAGATTCCGACCCTGGTTCGTCATCTGGATCATCATCATGTGGTGCCTGCTCATGGGCGAGGTCACCTGGGCCAATGCCGCCGGCGGCCTACTCGTCGGCCTGTTCGTCGTCCTGGCGCTGCCCCTGCCCGCCATGCCGATCGCCGGCATGCGGGTCAGCTGGCTGGGATTGATCCGCTACCTGTTCATCTGGAGCGGGGAACTCATGGTCGCCTCCTTCAAGGTCGCCTGGCTGGCCCTGCGGCCGGCCGCCCCGCCGAGGACCGCGATCCTGCAGGTGCCGATGCGGGTGTCGAATGACCTCGTGCTGACCCTGGCCACAACCTTCTACAACCTGCAGCCCGGCGGCTCCGTCTCGGACATCGACATCGCCAACCGTATGTGGACCATCCACGTGCTCGACGCCGAGACGGACGAGGACATCGCCCGGGAGATCGAGAACGTCGCGGCGCTCGAGCGCCGCATGATCACCATTTTCGAGAAAGGCTAGGCGCCGTGGATCCGAACGTGTACAACGCTTTCCTGACCATCGCGGCCGTGTTCTTCGCCGCGTCCTTCCTGATGATGGCCTGGCAGATCGTCACCGGCCCCAACTCGATGGACCGGATGCTCGGACTCGACGGCTTCGTCGCGATGTTCCAGTGCGCCCTGGCCACCTACATCTGCTGGACCCTGGACACCACCGTCGCCAACGTCATGCTGGTCATCGCCCTGCTGGGCTTCATCGGCACGGTGTCCGTCGCCCGCTTCCGCAAGAGGGACGGTTCCTGAAATGGACTTCACACTCATCGCCGACATCATCTCGCTGATCTTCATCCTCACCGGTGCGTTCCTGGTGTTCTCCGCCGCGGTCGGCGTCATCCGGTTCAAGGACACCATGTCGCGCGTCCACGCCGTGACCAAGCCGCAGACCACCGGCCTGATCCTCACGATGATCGGCGCGCTGTTCCGGGTGACCGCCTCCGATGACTTCGGCGTCGCCGAGGCCGGGGACCTGGGCATTCTCGTCCTCCTGGTGCTCTTCGCCCTGATCACCAACCCCGTCACCGCCCAGCGGCTGGGCCGCGTGTCCCGCCGCGAGGGGCTTTACGGCGTCAGGGACGACGTCTCGCGTAACGACGCCCCGGCGGAGCGGCCCATGCGCCGCCGCTGAGAAGATCCCGGTCCACGCGACCGGAGGGCCCGGGAAACCACTTTCTCCCGGGCCCTCCGCGATCCGGACTCGCCTCATCCTCCCCATCCTGCCGCTAAACTGAGAAAATCTCTCCAGTATTCATGAGAGACTAATGAGAATTCTGCGGTGGGACCGCAGGAATCACGCGACCCTGCTGGCATGACCGCCGGGGACCTGTTGTCCGGGACCAGACGGCCGCCTGCTCATTGACAGTGAGGTGGATCCATGGACGAAGGAAGAAACGTGAACGCAGTGGCCCCGGTGAACGGTGCTTCCCCGCCCGGAGCCGTGGCGGGCACACCTGCGGCGTCACGACGGCTGGTGGGCGTCGACGCTGCCCGGGGCATCGCCCTGATCGGGCTGATGGTCATCCACATCCTGCCGTCGTGGAATCCGGAGACCGGCGATGCGAGCCTGGCCTGGATTCTGTTCTCCGGCAACTCCGCGGCCCTGTTCGCCCTGCTCGCCGGCGTCGGCCTGGGGCTGGGCACCGGTGGTGTCTCCGTGCACCGCGGCAGGCGGATGACCGCGGACCGGGTGGGCCTTCTCGTGCGGGCGATGCTGATCGGGCTGGTCGGCCTGACCGTCTCGTCCGTGATGCCGGCGGAGGACCCGCCGGCGGCCGGCATCCTGGTCTACTACGCGGCCTTCTTCCTGCTGGCCGTCCCCTTCCTTCACCTGGGTGCGAGGGCGCTGTTCCTGTGGGCGGCCGGATTTGCCCTGTTCTCCCAGCCGCTGATGCAACTGCTCTGGAACCGGCTGCCGGGCACGACCTCCTACAACCCGACCTTCCACGAGCTGGCGACCGAACCACTCGGCATCCTGTCCCATCTGCTGGTGACCGGCGTCTACCCGGCCCTGCCGTACATGGCCTACGTCCTGGCCGGACTCGCGGTGGGGCGGCTGGATCTGCGCTCGAAGACGGTTCAGCGCACCCTGCTGGTGGTGGGCGCCCTACTGGCCGCCGGCGCCAAGGCCGTCTCCCACCTGCTGCTGTACGGCGCGGGCGGGTACGACCGGCTGCTCCTCAGCGTCGGGATGGACGAGGAGCTGCTGTGGAGGTGGCTGGTGTGGGGCCCGGAGTTCCGGCCCGAGGGCACGGCGTGGTGGCTGGTGATCACCACCCGGCACACGAACACCCCGTTCGCCATCGCCTTCGCGCTGGGCGTGGGGCTGGCCACACTCGGCGCCTGCCTGCTGATCGCCCGGCGGATCCCGGGGCCGCTCGGCCCGCTGGCGACGATGGGGGCGATGACCTTCACCCTGTACACCGCGCACCTGCTGGCCCTGGCCGCGGAGGTGCACTACGACGAACCGTTCCTGTGGTTCCTCATCCACCTGGTGGTCGCCGCCACCTTCGCGCTGGCCTGGTGCCGGGTGTTCGGGCAGGGCCCCCTCGAACGGTGCGTCAGCGTCAGCGTGCGGACGACCAGGCGGCTGGTGGCGGGCCCGTCGACGTCGGCCGTCGGCACGCGCACCGTCGACGCACCACCCGACCGGCGGACGTCGACCGGGGAGCCCGGGATCTGATCCTGCGGCCCCTACCCCACGCCCAGGTGCGGGGAGATCTCGGCGACAAAGCGCGCGGGATCGGTCTCGTACCAGGTGCCGGACAGTCCGGAGACCTTCGCGAGCGTGGCGTCGGGGATGATCTCCGCCGCCTGCTCCGCCGAGGGCAGGCCAGCGGGTTCCTCCGTCGTGGCGAGGATGAGGGTGGGGGCGGTGATCGCCTTCGCCTTCTCACGCAGGTCGATGTGCTGGACCTGCTCGAGGGCGGCGATCGCCGAGGCCTTGTCCAGGCCGGCGCGCCCGAGCAGGAACTTCGGCATGAGCTTCAGCGCCCGGATCTGGTTGCGGACCTGGGAGGGGTCGAAAAACAACTGCGGCTGGGACAACACCAGGCCGGTGATCCGCTGCGGCTGGGCCGCGGCGACGGCCACTGCGGCGACCGCGCCCATGGCGTGCCCGACGAGTGCCACCCGCCGCAGTTCGTTCTTGTCCAGGAAGGCCTCCACGGCGGCACGCTGCTCCTCGAAACTGCCGCGCCCCAGGTTCGGCAGCCAGGGCTTGACCTCGCCGGGGAGGCTGCGGACCACCCCGGTCCAGGAGTCCGGCTGGCGGCCGGTGGGGTGGAGGAAGACGACGTCGGTGGTTTCGCGGCCGGTGTGCTCAGGGGGCCCAGTGTGTTCAGTGTTCAATGGGCTTCAGTTCCTCCATCTCATCGCAGGTCGCGTCGATCACTTCCTCCCAGGAGCCGGTCCGCTGGAAGATGCGGCGTTGCCGCTGGTAGCCGGCCCCACGCTCGAGGATTTCGGAGATGAGGTGCAGTTCCGCCCGACAGCCGAGTTCCTCGGCGAGCGGGGAGAGCATGTCCACCAGCTCGGCCAGCTCCTGCGCGACCCAGCGCTCATCGGTGTCCCGGGAGGTGATCACCAGCGCCTCGAGTCCGTAGCGGGCGGCCCGCCACTTGTTCTCGGCCACGTGCCAGGGCTGCAGGATGGGCAGCTCCTCGCCGCGGTCGATCATGCGGTCGTAGTGGACGACCAGGCAGTGGACCAGGGCCACCAGGGCGGAGAGCTCACGGAGATTGCTGGTGGCGTCGGCGACGCGGACCTCGATGGTGCCCCATTTGCTGGCGGGGCGGATGTCGAAGTGCATGGAGCCCGTGTGGCTGATCACCCCGGAGATGTCCTGGTCGTGCATGTAGTCCAGCCACTCCTGCCAGGAGCCGAACTGATAGGGCAGGCCGGCCGTCGGCAGCTGCTGGTAGAGCATCGTCCGGTTGGAGGCGTAGCCGGTGTCCAGCCCGTCCCAGCCCGGGGAGCAGGCCGTCAGCGCCAGCATGTGCGGGAACCTGGTCATCAGGGCGTTGATGATCGGCCACACCCGATCCTCGTGGCTGATGCCGACGTGGACGTGCACGCCCCAGATCAGCATCTGCTGTCCCCAGTACTGGGTGCGGTTGATGATCTCGGCGTAGGACATCTTCGCGCTGATCGGCTGCTCCCGGAAATCCGAGAACGGGTGGGAGCCGGAGCCCCACACCCGCACCCCCAGTTCATCGGCGGCCTCCCGGATGCACGCCAGGTCGTGGGACAGCTCCCCGATGGCCTGCGGCACGGTGTCACAGATGCCGGTGACCAGCTCGACCGTGTTCTGGAGGAACTCCTTCTCCAGGTGCACCTCCGGGTGTCTGTCCTTGACCAGGTCGATGATCTCGACGGCCTTGGGCACGAGATCGCGGGTCACGGGGTCGACGAGCCCGATCTCCCACTCGACGCCGAGGGTCGGATTCGGGGAACGCTGGAACTCCACGGCCATGAGAGGAAATCCTTAGAGTGCGACCTGGCCGACGAGCACCAGGGTGATGTCGTTGGCGCCTTCGGTCTCATCGGGCAGGGTGTCGATGTATTCCCGGGCCACGCCGCCGACGCGGTCCGCCAGCTTGCGGGCGCGTTCCTCGGCGGCGGCGTTGCCGGGCTGGAAGAACACGGTGTTCTCCGGCATGATCTCGTCGGCCAGGTTGCCGACCTCCCCGAGCCGGTGGCCCTCCTCGCTGAGGGTCTCGGAGACCTCGGCGGCCAGGTTCGGCACGGTGGAGTTGTTCAGGACGTTGAGGCGCTCGGGAGCGGGGGCCTTCCCGCCGGTGCCCTCCCCCGCCGGAGCCGGGGCGTCCGCGTCAGCGGTGCCGCGCCCGGGGTCGGCGGCGGCGCCGTCACCTGCACCGGCCTCGGCGTCCGTGTCCCCGTCGGCCGGGGTCTCAGCGGTGCCGGTCGGGGCGTCGGCAGCCGGCTCACGGTCGCCGTCGGGGGTGTCGGCGGAGCCGGCGTCCTCCGTGCCCCGCTCCGCCGGGGCGGTGGCGGTGCCGTTCGAGTCGGCGGCGGTGCTGGGATCGGAGTCGTCGTCCTGGGTCAGGGCGTAGAGGCCCCACAGGCCCAGCAGCAGTGCGACGGCGATGAGGACCATCGCCAGGCCACGCAGCGGAAGGCCAGAAGTCTGGTTGTCCTGATTCACATCTGTCACAGTAGTCACTCTAGCCTTATCCGGTCTCTGTGTCTCCGGTGGCACGGGTACGTTCCTCGGCGCGCCGGTCGCGGATGCGCCGGAGCCGGGCCGTCAGGGTGGGATGGGAGGCCATCGCCTCCGGCACGTCGATGATGATGTTGAGCCGCTGGTAATACCGGATCGGGCTCATGCCCAACTCGGAACGGATCGCCTCCTCCTTCGCCCCGGTGGACCGCGGGGCGCGCTCCTCGAAATCGAGGATGCGGAAATCGTGGTCGGTGAGAGAGACGTGCGCGGACATGCCTAGACTGTAGAACATGACAGTTCGCCCCATCGTGATCCACGGCGATCCCGTGCTGCACAATCCCACCGAGCCCGTCACCGAGCCGGTCGAGCAACTGCAGGAGCTCATCGCCGACATGTACGAGACCATGGAGGTCGCGCGCGGCGTGGGCCTGGCCGCCAACCAGATCGGCGTGAACAAGCGGCTGTTCGTCTACCACTGCCCCGACACCGACGGTCCCGACGGCACCAGCAGGCCGGACGGCGGAATGAAGCGCGGGTGCCTGATCAACCCGGTGCTCGAGACCTCCGAAATCCCCGTGACCATGCCCGCCGACGACGGCTCGGAGGACGAGGCCTGCCTCTCCGTGCCCGGCGAGGGCTTCCCGACCCAGCGCGCCGACTGGGCCCGCGCCACCGGCCTCGACGAGCACGGCGACGAGGTCTCCGTCGAAGGCTACGGCTTCTTCGCCCGCATGCTCCAGCACGAGGTCGGCCACCTCGACGGCTACGTCTACACCGACACGCTCATCGGACGGAACAAGCGCGCGGCGAAGAAGGTCATCAAGGCCAACGGATGGAATCAGCCCGGCCTGACCTGGATGCCGGGTGAGGACCGGGACCCGTTCGGCCACGACGAGTGATGTCGCGCATCTTCCGCTCCGACGCCGTCGCCGTGGGCGACCGCGTGGTCGTCCGCCGCGAGATCCCCGGCACCCCGGGGCACCTCACCGACGTGATCGGCCACGTCGTCTCAGTGGACCCGCTGGTGGTCCGCCCCCAGGAGGTCGGCGGTCTGCCCTCGCAGGCCGAGGCCATCGAGATCCCGGCCGGACAACTGAAGATCATCAAGAAGCTCTCGCCGCGGCGGGTGCGCAACTCCGATATCCGCGCCGTGGAGACGGCCACCGCGAAGGCCTTCCCCGGCATCGAGCACACCTGGTCTCAGGACGGCCAGTGGCTGATGCGCGCCGGTGACGGCGTGACCGAACGCTCGAATTCCGCGGCCCCGCTGGGCCCCTCCGCCGGATTCGGCGGGGTCCCGGCCGAGGAGATCGAGGCCTTCTACGCCCGCCACGAGCTGCCAGTCCGCCTCCTCATCCCCGAGCGCATCGGCGCCCCCGCCGAGAAGCTGGCGGCCCGGCCGGGCTGGAAACTGGGCCCGGAGATCATCGTCATGACCCGTGACCTGTCGACCCTGGACGCGGACGCCGCCCCGGAGCTGCAGGATCTTCCGGTGCTGCCGGAACTGCCGGATCTGGAGTTCCGCATCGACGACCAACCCGACGACGACTGGCTGTCGCTCTACCACTTCCGCGGGCAGGCCCTGCCCGTGCGTGCGCTGGAGCTGCTGCACTCGCGCATCGACGGGACCATGGGATTCGGGCGATTGGTCACCCCGGCCGGGGAAACCGTGGCGATCACCCGCGGCACCCTGACCGCCTCCGGGGACGGCACCACCTGGCTGGGTTATTCGGCGGTGGAGGTCAGCGAGCGGTGGCGCCGGCGCGGGCTGGGCACCCGGCTGGGCGTCGAGATGCTGTACTGGGGACGCCACCACCGCGCAGAGCAGGCCTATCTGCAGGTCATCGCGTCGAATGAGCCGGGCAGGATGCTCTACGAGAAGCTCGGGTTCATCGAGCACCACCGGCACCGCTACGCGGAGCACACGGGCTAGCTCACCGGCAGCCGGTGGCCTATCCTCGAGGGTGTGCGCCAGCACACACCCCCATCGGCCGCAGGCCACCGCCTGCCTCCTTCAAGGAGATCCACGATGTCCCTGCGTTTTCTCCCCTACATCTCCTTTCCCGGCAACGCCGCGGAAGCCATGTCCCACTACCACGAGATCTTCGGCGGTGACCTCCAGGTGCTGAAGTACGCCGACACGGACACCACCGGTTTCCCCTTCACCCCCTCCCCCGAGGCCGTCGCCCACGCCCAGCTGGAGGCCGACGGCCTGCTGCTCTCGGGCGGCGACGCCGTGGGCGAGGACAACCCGCCCCTGTCGTCGGATGTCTATTCCTTCCTGTTGTCCTTCGACACCACGGCGGAGGCCGAGGAGATGATCGGGAAGTTCACCTCCCGCGGCGGCGAAGTGACGATGCCGTTCGAGCCCGCCCCCTGGGGCGACCACTACGGCCAGCTGACGGACAGGTTCGGCGTGGTCTGGGCGTTCGACGTCCCGGGCGGGGCAGGGTGATCTCCGGCCGCCCACCCATCAACTGACCGCCGTCCGGCTGCCCCGGTCGGGACCTTCCGGCACCGGTACGCCCCCGTCCGGGCGGTGGGCCGGCAGCGGCCCCGGTAGTCTGGTCCGCATGCGGATCGTCAACTGGAACGTGAACTCGGCGCGCACCCGCGCGGACCGGATGGTGGACTTCCTGCTCCGCCACGACGTCGACGTGCTGGCGGTGCAGGAGACCAAGTGCGCTGACGACAAGTTCCCGTACGAACGCTTCGAGGAGATCGGCTACGAGGTCGCCCACGTGGGCTACAGCCAGTGGAACGGCGTGGCGATCATCTCCCGGGTGGGCATCGCGGACGTCGAGACGCAGTTCCCCGGGCAGCCGGGCTTCCACAAGAACCCGGACAAGCCGCAGGACGTGGAGGCCCGTGCCGTGGGCGCCACCTGCGGCGGGGTACGGGTGTGGAGCCTGTACGTGCCCAACGGCCGCGAGATCGCCGACCCGCACTACGACTACAAGCTGCGCTGGCTCTACGCCCTGGGCTTCCACGTCCAGGACACCCTCGCGCAGGATCCGGATCAGAAGCTGGTGCTGCTGGGCGACTTCAACATCGCCCCGCACGACGAGGACGTGTGGGACATCGCCGCCTTCGAGGGGTCGACGCACGTCACCGAGCCGGAGCGGATCGCCTTCGACTTCCTGCTCGACGCCGGCCTGACGGAGGTCACCCGCCCGCTCACCCGCGAGCGCTACACCTACTGGGACTACAAGGGGCTCCGCTACCAGAAGGGCGAAGGCATGCGCATCGACTTCCAGCTGGCCTCCGAGGCGCTGGCGGCCACGGCGGGCAGCGCGTTCGTCGACATCGAGGAACGTTCCGGCAAGGGCGCCTCCGACCACGCCCCGGTCCTGGTGGACTACGACCTCCGGGAACGCAGCCTGTCCCAGGCCTTCGACGAGGTCCGCTGACCCGGCCCCGCTGACCCACCACCACCGTGTCCCTCTCCCTCGATCTGAGCACCTGGCAGTTCATCGGGCTGCTCATCGACTACACGATCAAGATCCTGGCCATCGGGTTCGTCCCCGAGGGCCGGCGCCCCTCCTCCTCCACCGCCTGGCTGCTGGCCATTCTGCTGCTGCCCTATGTCGGCCTGCCACTGTTCCTCCTGATGGGCAGCCCCTACATCAACCGGCGGCGCCACCGCATCCAGCAGGAGGCGAACGTCATGATCGAGGACGTGCACTCGCACATCCCCGACCAACCCCGGGGTATGGACCTCAACCCCACGGTCGAGTCGACGATCCGCCTCAACCGGCGGCTGACCAACCTGCCCGCCGTCTACGCCCACAACCTCGGACTGCACAACGACTACAACCAGGCGATCCGGCGGATGGCCGAGGCCATCGACGAGGCGAGGGAGTACGTCAGCGTCGAGATCTACATCATGGCCTGGGACGACACCACCGAGGTGTTCTTCCACGCCCTGGAACGCGCCGTGCAGCGCGGCGTCAAGGTGCGCCTGCTGTTCGACCAGGTCGGCTCGTGGAAGTACCCCGGCTACCTCAAACTCGGCCGCCGCCTGACCCGCATCGGTGTGGACTGGCACCTCATGCTGCCGCTGAAACCGTGGCGGGCCCGCTTCCGACGCCCCGACCTGCGCAACCACCGCAAGCTGGTCATCGTCGACGGCGAGATCGGTTTCATGGGCTCGCTCAACCTGATCGACCGCTCCTACCTGCTGCGCGGCCACCGGCGCGCCGGCCGGAAATGGGTCGACAGCCTGGTCGAGCTCTCCGGCCCGGTGGTCGCCTCCCTGGAGCTGGTCTTCGCCGTGGACTGGTACACCGAGTCCGGGGAGACGATCGACCTCGCGCCCCCAGCGGTTGACACGGGCGGGACCGAGAACACCAACATCGTCCAGTTCGTGCCCTCCGGCCCCGGCTACACCACCGAGCCGAACCTGCGCATGTTCAATTCGATCATCCACCACGCCAAGGAGCGCCTGATGCTGTGCTCGCCGTACTTCATCCCGGACGAGGCGCTGCTGGACGCGGTCACCACCGCCTGCTACCGCGGGGTGCGGGTGGAGCTGCTGGTCTCGGAGCAGTCGGACCAGTTCATGGTCCACCACGCCCAGTCCAGCTACTACCAGGCGCTCCTCGAGGCGGGCGTGCACATCTACCTGTTCCCCTCGCCCTACGTGCTCCACACGAAATTCATGCTCGCCGACCCGGACGGCGAAGGCGACCAAGCGGTGGGTGCGTACGGTTCCGCGAACATGGACATCCGCAGCTTCGGCCTCAACTACGAATCGACGATGATGATCGCCCACGGCAACCTTCTCGACCAGCTCAACGAGCTCGGCGGCATCTACCGGTCGGTCTCCCGGCAGCTCACGCTCGAGGAGTGGAACCGCCGCGGCTTCTTCCGCCGTTACATCGACAACGTGATGAAGCTGACCTCGGCGCTGCAGTAGCCGTGCGTGGTGTCTCCTAGGCTGACGCCGAGTATTACGCCCGGGCGATTCGTGACTGATGGGAGGACGTACTTCCCCTGCCGGAGAATCACCCGATTTCGGCGGCATCGGCCGGTGTCGCTCGATGGCTGGTATTTGTGAACCGGTTGGTGGTTTGCAGCTGGCTAGTAGCGCGGCTGCGGTGAGCAGGCAAGGAGGGCGAACGTCTATGATCAGCTGCCCTACCCGGCGTCAGCCGCCCCGGCGAGCGGCGCGATCCTCAGGGCTATTCGCAAAAATTAGCGCGGGGGCGGGGTGACGCACGCATTATGCCTGTTCAGCAGGCGAGGGAGGTGAACTTTTGCGATCTCCTGCCTTGCACCCCTGTCCGAGAACTTGGGAAAGGGCGTCTCAGCTCCCTGGAAACGAGACACCCTGTGGACGAAAATCGCAGCGGGGACACCGTCTCGGGAAAAGCACTTCTCATTACCTATCTCCGTGACTGCCGGGGCGCCGTTCGGCAGGTGATTTCCGACGCCGCGTCCCCGCCTCAGCCCTGCGCCGCCTCCCGGCCCTTCCCGGCGTAAACCGCGCCCAGTACCGCGAGTGCGGAGCAGACCGCCATGCCGAGGGCCATGGACAAGCCGGCGTTGGCGCCGAGGCCCACCAGCGGACTGACGACGCCGGCAAGGCCGAACTGCAGGAAGCCCATGAGCGCGCTCGCGGCACCGGCCCGCCGGTTGACCAGCCCGGTGCCCAGCGCGGTGGAATTGCTCAGGACCGGGCCGACCAGGGAGACGGCGAGGAACAGCAGCGGCAGGATGAGCCAGGCGACCGGGTGGACGAGCATGACCACGACGAGCGCGCCGGAGAACACGAGAATGAGGACCAGACAGACACGCAGGATGTCGTGGGTGTCGAGTCGGCCGATCAACCGGGCGTTGACGGTGTTGGCCAGCAGCAGCCCCACGGAGTTGAACCCGAAGATCAGGGCGTAGGCCTGCACCGAGAAACCGAGCTGGTTCTGCAGCACGAAGGGCGAGGCCGAGATGTAGGCGAACATGGTGGAGAAACCGAGGGCGAAGCTGATGAGGTAGCCGCGATACCCCCGGTTGCGCAGGACATAGCCGAAGTTGCCCAGGATGCCGGCCACGGTGAACGGGCTGCGCTCCTCCGGCGGCTTCGATTCCCGGACCACGAACAGGGCCACCAGCAGCTGGGCGAACGCGATGGCGGAGAGGATCCAGAACAGGCCTCGCCAGCCGAGGGGTTCGACGAGGAGGCCGCCGACCACGGGGGCGGCGATCGGCGCGATCCCCTGGATCGCCATCAGCAGGGCGAAGGCCCGGGCCGCCCTGTCGCCCTGAGCGAGGTCGGGGATGACGGCGCGGGCCAGCACCACGCAGGCGCCGCCGCCGAGGCCCTGGAGGAGGCGGGCGAGGATGAGGATCTCGATCGTGGGGGCCAGGGCGGCGAGCACTGCGGCGGCCAGGGCCAGGATGGCTCCCCCGACCATGAGCTTCCTGCGCCCGAGGGAGTCGGAGACCGGGCCGGTCACCAGCTGCCCGATGGCCAGGCCGAGAACGAAGCCCGACAGGGTCAGCTGCGTCATGGAGTCGGTGGTGCCCAGGTCCTCGGCGAGAACCGGCAGCGCCGGCAGATACATGTCGATGGCGAACGGCCCCGAGGATGTCAGCAGCGCCAGCCCCATCAGCAGCGGCACGGTGAGCTGCTGTTTCCCCTGTCGCTGATCGTCGTGAGTCATTCTGTCTCCTTCTTTCAGCGGCCTGCTCACGCAGTGCACAACCCACACATACTACCCCCTGGAAAGCTTCCGCGGGCAGGAATAATGGTGGTTTCTTTCAGAAAAATGCCCAAACTGCTACATTCACATGGACAATCACTGTCCGTTGAGTTACCAACAGGTGACACGTCCGGTCGTTCGGGGAGAGGAATCGTGCCGTGACCACCGAGGAAATGCGTACCCCGCGAATCCAGCGCCCGTCCTTCCCGGGAACCCACCACTACCTCAGCCCACGGCCCATCCCACAGGACCGTGACGTGGTCGCGCTGTCCTTCCCCGGGGCCGCCGTCCGCTGGCTCGCCGTCGTCACCTCCGTCATCGTGATGATCACGGCCATCTACCTGATGATCGACGGCGTGTACGGTGTGGGTTCCGGCATGGTCTCCCAGCTGTTCGACCTGGCGACCCACCCCTTCATCGGCCTGCTCGTCGGCGTCCTGGCCACCGCGGCGATCCAGTCCTCGTCGACGGTGACCACACTGACCGTCGCGGCCGTGGGATCCGGCGTCGTCCCCGTCGCCGTGGCGGTCCCGGTCATCCTGGGCGCGAACATCGGCACGACGATCACCGCGTCGATCGTCGCCTTCAGCTACCTCGGCCAGCGCGGCGAGTTCCGGCGCGCGTACTCCGCGGCCTCCCTGCACACCGGGTTCAACGTCTTGTTCGTGGCACTGCTGCTGCCGCTGGAGCTGATCTTCCAACCGCTCCAGCATCTCTCCGGCTTCCTGGCAGGTCTGACCGTCAGTGACAGTGAGACCTCGACGGCCACCAGTGGTCTCCTGTTCTCGCTGTTCTCCCCGCTCGTCGACGCGGTGGGCCCCCAGGGTCTGCTCGGCGCGTTCTTCGAGCCGCGGGTCGCCTCGGCCGTGGCGATCGTCCTGGGCATCGTGCTGGTGCTGCTGGCGGTGCGCACGATGAGTGCGCAGCTGCGCACCCTCATGGCCGCCACCACCCGCACGCTGATCAAGCGTTCCTCCGGCACCTCCGACCTGCTCAGTGTCACGTCCGGTGCGCTCATCACGATGGGCGTCCAGGCGTCGTCGGTGACGGTGTCGTCCCTGCTGCCCTTCGCGGCGGCGAAGTCGATGAGACTGCGCGAACTGCTGCCCATCATCCTGGGTGCCAACATCGGCACCACGTTCATGTCGCTGGTCACCGCCCTGGCGGTGCCCGGCTGGCTGGGCCCTTTCGCCCTGCAGGCCGCGCTGATCCATGTGCTGTTCAACGTGATCGGCACCCTGCTGGTGCTGCTCATCCGCCCGTTGCGCGAGCTGCTCATCCGGGCGGCCCAGGCCGGTGGCCGGGCCGCCACCCACGGGTACGTGGCCACGGGTTCCCTACTCGCGGGGTTCTACCTCGTCATCCCCGCCCTCATCCTGCTGGTCTACACCACTTTCAACTGAACCGGCGTCCCCCGTCGTCTCAGGCGTCGCGCCGCTCCAGGACGATGGCGCCGAGAATCCACAGCACCACCGCCCACGCAGCGAAATACAGCCCGCTGCCGCCGACCCCCCACGGGGCGTTCTGGACGGCCTCGTCATTGATGAAGGCGTCGAGGTTCTCCATGGGCAGGTAGGGCAGGATCTTGTCGCCGACCCGGGGAATGATGCCGACGAGCGCCTCGACGCCCATGAACCAGATGAGCATCAGGGCCACCGCGCCGGTGGTCTGCCGCAGCAGCAGCGCGATGCCCTGGGCGAACGTCATCAACATCACGGCCGCGACGGGATAGACCCACATCAGCCGCAGCGCCTGCTCGTCATCGAAGGGGTGGAACAGCTCCGCCGCGGAGGCGGGGGCCAGCATCTTCGCCAGGTAGTAGCTGACGATCACCGTCAGGAAGGTCAGCACCGCAGCCATGACCACGTACATCACCAGTTTCGCCAACGCGACGACCCAGCGCTGCGGGCTGGCCAGGTAGGTGACGGACTGCAGGTTGTAGCGGTACTCGGTGGTCACCACCATGACCGCCTGGATGATCAGCACGGTGAAGCCGAAGCTGTAGACCGCCAGGACGATCGCCGGCGCCCGCAGCGTGGGGATCCCGGCCTGGACTTCGGGGGTGAAGTTGCCCTGCATGACCGCCCAGCCGAGGCTGAAGAACAGGAACAGCGCCGTGGTCCACCAGAAGGACCGGGTGGTGCGCAGCTTGGTCCACTCGGAGGCGAGGGTGTTCAGGAACGTCACGGTTGCTTCTCCTCCGTCCGGGGCTTCTCGACGCCCGGCTGGGTCGTGGCGGCCGTGGTGCCGTGGTACTGCACCGCGTCCCCGGTCATCTCCATGAAGGCGTCCTCCAGGGAGGCGCGCCGCAGGCTCAGCTCGCTGAGCAGCACGCCCGTCGAGAAGGCCAGGGCACCGATCTCGTCGGTGCTCCGCTCCGGTATCTCGATCGTCGCCCGCCCCTCCGGGTCCGTGCCCACGTGGAAATCGATGTTCTCCTCGCGCAGGGCGGAGAGGAACTCATCGTGGTGCCCGGAACGCACCACCACCGTCGAGGCGGAGTGCTGCTTGATGAACTCGTAGGTGGAGGTGTCGGCGACCAGGCGTCCGCGACCGATGACGATCAGGTGGTCGGCCGTCATCGCCATCTCCGACAGCAGGTGGGAGCTGACCAGGACGGTCCGGCCCTCGTCGGCCAGCGCCTTGAGCAGGCCGCGCACCCAGCGGATACCCTCCGGGTCCAGGCCGTTGACCGGCTCGTCGAGGATGAGCACCTGCGGGTCCCCCAGCAGGGCGCCGGCCAGGCCGAGGCGCTGGCCCATGCCCAGGGAGAAGCCGCCGGCCTTCTTGCCCGCCACCTCCGTCAGGCCGACCAGGCCCAGGACCTCGTCGACCCGGCGCGCGGGCAGGCCATTGGACTGGGCGAGCCACTTCAGGTGGTTGGCGGCACTGCGGTTGGGGTGCACCGCTTTTGCGTCGAGCAGGGCGCCGACCTCCGTGACGGGGTTCTTCAGGTCGCGGTAGCGCTTGCCGCCGATGGTCGCGGTCCCGGCGGTGGGGCGGTCCAGCCCGAGGATCATGCGCATGGTGGTGGACTTGCCCGCCCCGTTGGGGCCCAGGAATCCGGTGACGATCCCGGGTTTCACGGAAAACGTCAGATCGTCGACAGCACGGACCTGCCCATACTGCTTTGTCAGGCCTTCCACGTCAATCATGTCGTCCAGACTGCCACAGATTTCCGGGTGCGCGCCCGCTGAACCCAGTCGACGCCGCGGCGGCGGCTCAGCCTCACAGGTCGGCGATGATCTCCCGCAGGCCGGGCAGGGCCTTCTGGAACGCGGGCATCAACGGCAGGGAATCGAGCTCGTCGAGCGGCACCCAGCGCAGTTCCAGCGACTCCTCATTGGCGTGCGTCAGCAGGCGGCGGCCGCCGCGGGTCCGGGCGATGACGGTGGTGTACGTCCAGTCCCCGGCCAGCTCCGGCTGGTCCGGGTCCGCCGGGAAAGGGCCGGCGGTGATCTCCTCGTGGAGGACGTCGATCAGCGAGGGATCCAGGGAGCACTCCTCGATGGCCTCCCGGAGCGCGGCCTCGGCCGTGGACTCGTGGGAGTCCCGTGCCCCGCCCGGCAGCGCCCAGGTATCGCCGGCGTTGGTCCACGGGGCGCGGTGCTGCATGAGCACCTCGACGCCCGTGGCGTCCGGTTCCGCGAGCAGGAGCAGCCCGGCAGCACCGTAGCGGCCCCACACCTTCACTCCGCCGGGCCCCGCCGCCCAGCCGTTGCCGTCACCGTTCATGGATTCGAGCGTAGCGGTATCGGGACGGCGATGTTCCTCCCCTCGCCCGGGCAGTTCCGACCGCCGCCCGGACCTTTCCCCGCCACCGCCGCCGGGAGGTGAACGCAAGCATGGCATTCAATGTGGTGAGCGGGTTATCCTAAGGTAATGACCGGCGCCAAGGACACCTCCGAGCCTGCACCGCCGATTCAGTCGGGGGATTCCGCAGGTGCGCAGCTCGTCCGCACCCGGACCCGGCTGCGCGATCTCGGCGACGCCGTGACCACCCCCGCCCGCCCCGCGGTGGAGGATGACGGTGCCGACGTCCCGGAGGACACCCAGGATCACTGGCTCGACGAGGTCAGCTCCGAGGAGGAGGAGAGCCACCGCAGTCTCGTGTCCCGGGCGACGGGGACCTTCACGGTGCCGGTGCTGTGGTTGCGGCGCATCTTCTCCTACATCGCCACCACCCCGGGCAAGCTGCTGACGGTCACGCTGGTGCTGTCGGTGGCGATCTTCGCGGCGGGCTACTCCATGTCGCAGTCCTCCGCCACCCGCCAGACCGCCCTGGATGTCCTGCTGACCTCCACGGAGCCGATGAGTTACGCGGCCCACAACCTCTACACCTCCCTGTCGCTGGCCGACACGATCGCCACCACCGGCTTCGTCCAGGCCGGCGTGGAATCCGCCGGCACCCGGGCGCGCTACAACGCCGCGGTCGACCGGGCGTCGGTCGCCGCCTCCGAGACGGCGGCCGGCATGACCATGGACGACGACCGCGCCCTGGAGCTGGTCACCACCATCCAGCGGCAGTTGCCCGTCTACACCGGCCTGGTGGAGACCGCGCGCACCAACAACCGGGCGGGCAACCCGGTGAGCGTGGCGTACATGGCCGAGGCCTCCTCCCTCATGCGCGAGGAGATCCTGCCCGCGGCCTCCGAGCTGTTCATCCTGACCAGCGGGCAGGTGCGTGAACAGCAGAACCACCTGACCGCCCCGCAGTGGGTGCCACTGTCCGGCCTGCTCGCCGCCGTGGTCTTCCTCCTGCTGGCCCAGTGGTGGCTGTGGCGGCTGACCCGCCGCAGACTCAACAAGGGTTTCCTGGCCGCCACGGCACTGCTGGTCACGGCGATCATCTGGGTCTCGGTGTCCAATTTCGGCACCTGGCAGGCCGGCACCCGCGGTTTCGAGGAGGCGTCCATGCCCTGGGACTCCCTGACCGCCTCCCGCATCCAGGCGCAGCAGGCCCGCACCACGGAGACCCTGTCGCTGGTGCGCCGCGAATCCGTCGACGAATCCCAGGCCTCCTTCGCCGACACCATCGACGGCGTGACCGCCGCCCTCGACGACTACGAGGCCGCCGAGGGGCACAACCCCCTGGCCACCAGCGGCAACAGCCGACTGGTCAACGAGGCGCGCACCGCGCTGATCAACTGGGAGGACGCGCACGCCCGCTTCGCCGAGGCGCTGCGCACCGGCGATTTCCAGGAGGCGGTGCGGCTGTCGACGACCACGACCGTCGCCCCGGGCTCCCCGCCGACGGCCGCCGGCGCCTACGACACACTCGACGCCGCGCTGTCCCGGCTGATCGCCGACGCCCGGTCGTCGATGCGCGCCTTCATCAATGACGGCCTGGCGGCCACGCAGCTGGTCTCCACCGCCGTGCTGGTGCTGTCCCTGGCCGCGGTGGTCGCCGTGTGGCTGGGCGTGCGCCCGAGACTGCAGGAGTACCTGTGAGCATCCGACGCCTCCCCCTCATCGCCGCCGGCCTCGCGGCCGCACTGGCGCTGTCGTCCTGTTCACTCATCCCCCACTCCGGGCCCCAGGCTCCCCGGCCCGAGGTCGGCACCGCCCGTGGTTACGGCCCACCGCTGCCCGCCGGGGCGACCGTGGAACCGGCCGGGTCGGTCAGTCCCCGCGAGATCGACACCGAGGACGTGGAAGGTTCGCTGCGCCCCGGCGACGCCACGCCCGAGGAGCGCGTCCCGGAGATCGTGGAACGCGGCCGCCTCGTCGTCGGCGTCGACCAGTCCCAGAACCTGCTGTCCTACCGCGACGCCGTCTCGGGCGAGCTGCGTGGCTTCGAGGTGGATCTGGCCCGCGAGATCGCCCGCGACATCTTCGGAGATCCGGAGCGGGTGGACTTCCGCTTCGTCGACAGCGCCGACCGGGCCAACTCGCTGAAGAACCACGACGTCGACGTGGTCATCCGCACGATGACGGTCACCGCCACCCGCCAGGAGGAGGTCAGCTTCTCCACCCCGTACCTGACCACCGACTCCCGACTGCTGGTGATGGACAACTCCGCGATCGAGGGCGTCGGCCAGCTGCCCGGGCGCACCGTCTGCGTCGCCGACGGCTCCACCGCCCTGGAGAAGGCGCGCCTCTTCGCCCCCGAGTCGCAGATCCTCAAGACCCGCAACTGGGCGGACTGCCTGGTGGCCCTGCAGCAGAACCAGGCCCACGCCATCCTCTCCGACGACACGATCCTCTCCGGCATCGCCGCCCAGGATCCCTACACCCGCATCGTCGGCATGTCGCTGGCCCGCGAGGACTACGCCGTGGGCATGCCACTGCCCACCGAGGACCACGACCCCTCCGGGCTCATCCGGCAGGTCAACTCGACGATCGAGCGCATCCGCGAGGACGGCACCTGGTGGCGGCTCTATGACCGCTGGTTCTCCTCCTACCTGGCCACCTCCGGTCCGCCCCCACTGCACTACCGTGAAGAACCCGCACCGACTGAACCTGAAGAGTCCGACGAGGAGGTGGACCAGTGAGCCCCGAGCGGCCCGACGGAACCGAGCATCCCGACGATCACGGGGACAAGCTCTCCCCCGACCACATCTCGGACCGTTCCGAACGCCTCAGACACATCGATCATCTGGACAATGTCACCGACTCCCGGGGCACCGGCCGCTCCGCCCACACCGGTGGCGAGGACCGCGGACCGCGCGGGGACGACTCCGGGGAGGACGCGGGCGAGGGCACCCAGGCGGTGAAGTTCGACCCCTTCGCCGACGAGGACGAGGACGAGGAACCCACGCCGCGGGAGGCCGCGCAGAAAGCCTCGAAAGGCGCCGGGGAGGACACCGGTGAAGGCACCCAGGCGGTGAAGTTCGACCCCTTCGCCGACGAGGACGAGGACGAGGACGACGGGTGGGACGACCACGCCGACCGGGGCGCCGACATCGACGCCCTGCTCGCCGACCTCAACGAGCTGCGTGACCGGCATGACGGTGAGGAAGCGGCCACCGATCCGTCCTCGGCCGACACCTCCGCCCGCGCCCGCGAGCAGGCACTGTCCACGTTCCGTCAGCGCCGCGGGGCCCGGCGCGTGGGGCGCACCGTCGCCGACGGCATGGTCCACCTGCCGTTCGTGGTGCCCACCCGCCCCGAGAACGCCCTGATCGACCCCGACAAGGCGGTGAAGAAGAAGGGCATCCCCGCCCCGCAGCTCAACCCGGGGGAGATGGTGGCCGGCCAGTACGAGATTCTCGGCGTGATCGCCCACGGCGGCCTGGGCTGGATCTACCTGGCCAACGACCATTTCGTCTCGGGACGCCTGGTGGTGCTCAAGGGCATGCAGGCGGAGAAGTCCCGCGACGAGACGGCCACCGCCATCGCCGAGCGCGAGTTCCTCGCCGACATCACCCACCCCGGGATCGTGAAGATCTACAACTTCATCGATGATCCGCGGGTGCCCGGTGGATTCATCGTCATGGAGTACGTCGGCGGGCCGTCGCTGCGCGACCGTCGCAACGCGCAGCCGGACCACCTGCTGCGCGTGGACCTGGCGATCGGCTACATCCTCGAGACGCTGGAGGCGCTCGACTACCTCCACTCCCGCGGCGTCGTCTACAACGACCTGAAGCCGGACAACATCATCGTCACCGAGGAACAGGTCAAGCTCATCGACCTGGGCGCGGTCTCCGGCATCGGGGCGTTCGGCTTCATCTACGGCACCAAGGGTTTCCAGGCCCCGGAGGTCGGCGCCGAAGGACCCTCCGTGGCCAGTGACATCTACACCGTCGGCCGCACCCTGGCGGCGTTGACCGTCCACCTGCCCAAACAGAACGGCGTCTACACCCACGGGTTGCCGAGCCCGAACACCGAACCGATCTTCCGCCGCTACCTGTCCTTCTACCGGCTCCTGCTGCGGGCCACCCACTCCGATCCGGCGAAGCGCTTCCGCAACGTCGAGGAGCTACGCACCCAGCTCTACGGGGTCCTGCGTGAGGTGCTCGCCGTACGCGACGGGGTGCAGTACCCCGCCCAGCACTCGCTGTTCTCCCCGCAGCGCACCACCTTCGGCACGAAGCACCTGGTCTTCCGCACCGACCAGCTCATCGACGGCGTCGACCGCACCGTGCGCATCACCGCCCCCGAGGTCGTTTCCGCCCTGCCCGCGCCCCTGATCGACCGCAACGACGTCGGCGCGGCCATGCTCTCGGGCTCGTCCTACACCGAGCCGCAGGAGGCCCTGGAGACCCTGCGCCAGGCGATGAAGACCGAGGAGTACGAGCAGTCCGCCGAGATCCCCCTCGGCGTGGTGCGCGCCATGCTCGACCTGGGATTCACCGGGCAGGCGCGCACCTGGCTGGGATCCCTGGAATCCGAACTCGGCCACGACTGGCGCTTCCAGTGGTACTCGGGCGTGACGGCCCTGCTGCTGGACGACTACGTCGCCGCCCAGCGCCACTTCGCCGAGGTGCTCAACATCCTGCCCGGGGAGGCCGCCCCGAAGCTCGCGCTGGCGGCCGTCAACGAGCTCATCCTCCAGCAGCTCGGTTTCCACCACAGCGCCCTGCTGGACGAGAAGACCGCACGCGCGACCTCCGTGCTGGGTGGCAGCCTCGCCGATCTCGACAACGAGATCTTCACCGACATGTCCACCACCTGGTCGCACCTGACCCAGGACCCGCCGCTCCTGCGGTTCAACGCCATGCGCCTCTACGGGCTGGTGTGGGTGACGAACCTGACGACGGTCTCCTCGGCGTTCGGCCTGGCCCGTCAACTGATGGCCGAGGACCAGATCGAGATGGCCGTCGCCGCCCTGGACAAGGTGCCGCAGGCCTCCCGCCACCACCGGATGGCGCAGCTGACCACGATCCTGCAGCTGATCTCCGGCACGCTGACCGAGTCCCGCATCCGCCGCGCGGCGCGTCGGCTGGAGGAGATCCCGACCAACGAGCCGCGCTTCCTGCAGATCAAGATCGCCGTCATGTCCGCCGGGCTGAACTTCCTGCGCGACGCGGGGGTGGAGTCGGCGGCCTCCGCGAACCCGCTGTTCGAGCACGACTTCACACAGCGCGGCCTGCGGACCGGCCTGTCCGAGACCCTGCGCCGCCAGGCCCGCCAGGCCCCCTACCCCCGCCACCGCTACGCGCTGGTGGACATGGCGAATCAGGTACGGCCGGTCACCTGGTTCTAGGAGTCTGGGCGCCAGCCTCTCGGTGCCGTGGCGGGCCCGGGTGGCCGTACTCTTGTGACTCCCCCGGCTGCCGGAGCTTCCCCGCCGATTCAACAGGGGGACTTCGCCGCCCCGCCCGGTCCCCTGAAGCCGGGAAAGTGTCCCATCCAGTCGCCGCTCCGGAGATCACCAGGATACCCGTGAGTCACCCACCCCTGAACCTCTGCCCAAGCACAACCCCGCGTCCCCACGGATAGTCTGGAGAGAACGGGAGGAGAGCCCCATGACGAATCATCACGATAAGCACGACCCGATGACGGGGCAGACTTTCAACGGAATGAGCGGCAGCCCGACCGCCGGCATGCCGGAGCCGCCCCCTCAACCCGGGGAAGGCGGCGACCGTCACCGGACGGTCGGCCTGTTGGGCTCGCTCCTCCTTCTCGTTGTCCTCCTCGTGCTAATCATCGTCGTCTAGCGCGGGCTCCGCTCCTCCGGTTCCCACGGTGTCAACGGCAGCCGTACTCGTAGGCCAACCACCCCGCGGCCGCGTCAGCCGCCTGCTCCGCACCGGTCACCTCATCGGGTACGACGGGCGTGTCGTTGAAGGTCACGCCCGTCCGGTCCCTCACCTCAGCGGTGGTGAGCATCACCTGGGCGCCATCCGGCATGTTGAAGGTGGTGTTCGCTGTGGCGTAGCCGGCGGTCGGCTCGCCGAAGCTGCGGGAATAATGCAGGCCACGGAAGGCCAGCATGGTCATCTCCCCGGAACTGCCGGTGCCGGCGTCGGCCAGCACAGCCACCGGCACATCGTATTTTCCGGCGCCGTCGACGCTGACCGCACTGCCGCCGCCCCGGGTCGCGTTGCCCTCGACCAGCACGGGCCGCTCGTTGTACCGGTCGATGAAGGTCAGCGCCGTCCCGTCGGAGATGAGACCGGACAGGCCCGCGAGCATCGGCCCCATGTCGCCGCCGCTGTTGCCGCGCAGGTCGACGATGACCCCGCAGGCCTCGTGCGCGACGGCGTCGTGGATCCCGTGCCCGAGCCGGTCGGCGTAGGCCTGGCCGTCGTGTTCGACAAAGTGGGCCGGGACGGTGGCGGTGGCGACGCCGCCGTCGACGGTCACCGTGGGTTGGGCGACCGGCTGTGCGAGCGCCTCCTCCATCTGCCCGGGTGTGACCAGGCCAGAGTGTTTTCCGCCTGCGGCGGTGAGCGCGGCGTCGAGTTCGTCGTGGATCTCGGAGATCCCGTCAGCCTGCCCGGCTGCCTCCTCCGCCTCCGCGCGGGCCCGGATGAACTCGTCTGAGGAGGCGCGCAACCCGCGGGAGGCCGCGGTGTCGAGGACCGCGGCGGCGTAGCGCTCGGGGGGTCGGCGGGAGGAGGAAAACCGGCCGTCCCAGCAATGCCGCTCCGTAGGTCGGGCCCCAGACGTAGACCGCCACCGCGACGACGAGCGCGAGGACCACGAGAGTACCGGTGCAGCCGAGCAGCATCTTCCGTCCCATGGGGGACCACGGTATGACCACCCGGCGATGCCCGCATCAGAGGGGTCAGGGACCGGGGTCAGGGCCACCCCCATAAGCCGCCGGCCAGAGCGGCGCCGGCCGCAGACGGTGGTGCCGAAACGAAGCGCCAGTCCCTGCGTCTGTCAGCCTCCGGTGCTGCTGTCCATCCGGCGCAGAACCCGGCCCTCTTCCCGGATTGCCGCGGTGCTCGGGAAACGGGGCCGGACCAGTTGTGACAACCCCGGGGCAGCTAGCTCACGCTGGTCTGCATCCGGGCCGCGAGTTGCGTGGCCTTCTGCGCGATGGCCAGCTCCTCGTTGGTGGGAACGACGAAGACCTTGATCCGGGAGTTGTCCGTGGAGATCTCCCGCGGGCCGTCGTTGGGCAGGCCGTTGCGCCCGGGGTCGATCTCGATGCCGTACATGTCCAGGCCGGCCAGGGCGTCCTCGCGGACGAAGGAGGCATTCTCGCCGACGCCGGCGGTGAAGGTGATGGCGTCGACACGGCCGAGGGAGATCATGTAGGAGCCGATGAAACGGCGCAGCTGGTGGATGTAGATGTTGTAGGCCGACCAGGCGTCGGTGTCCCCGTCCTCGATCATCTCGCGCAGGGCACGGAAGTCGTTGACGCCGGACAGGCCCTTCACACCGGACTGCCGGTTGAGCAGGTTGTCGATCGAGTCGATGCTCAGGCCCTGGCGGTAGAGGTGGAAAATGATGCCCGGGTCGATGTCGCCGCAGCGGGTGCCCATGACCAGGCCGGCGAGCGGGGTCAGCCCCATGGAGGTGTCGATCGCGTGCCCGCCGCGGATCGCGGAGGCGGACGCGCCGTTGCCCAGGTGCAGGGTGATCTGGTTGACCTCGTCGGCCGACTTGCCCAGCAGGTCCGGCACCTGTTGGGAGACGAACTCGTGGGAGGTGCCGTGGAAGCCGTAGCGGCGCAGGCCGTGCTCGGCGGCGGTTTCGGCGTTGATGGCGTAGAGGGCGGCGGCCGGCGGCATGTCGTGGAAGAAGCCGGTGTCGAAGACGGCCACGTGGGGGATGTCCGGCAGGATCTGGCGGGCGACCTCGATGCCGTCGATATTGGCCGGGTTGTGCAGCGGGGCCAGCGGGATGAGATCGCGGATCATCTCCACGACCTGGTCGCTGATCAGCTCCGGGGCGGAGAAGACCTTGCCGCCGTGGACGACGCGGTGGCCGACGGCGGTGATCTCGACGTCGCTCGGCCCGACACCATGCTCGGCCATCAACGCGAACGCCATCTCCAGACCCGCGGAGTGATCCGGGATCGGGACCTCGGAGGTGATCTTCTCCCCTCTGACCGTGAGGGCGATGGCGCCGGTTGCCTCACCGATGCGCTCGACGAGGCCGGAGACCAGCGGTTCGTCGTTGGCGCCCGCATTCGGGTCCAGCAGCTGGAACTTGATGGATGAGGAACCGGAGTTCAGGACGAGTGCGTAGGTCATTACTGCTTTCCTCCAGCCTGGATGGCGGTGATGGCGACGGTGTTGACGATGTCGGGGACCGTGGCGCCGCGGGAGAGATCGTTGACGGGCTTGTTCAGGCCCTGCAGGATCGGGCCGACAGCGAGGGCGGAACCCGTTCGCTGGGCCGTCTTGTAGCCGATGTTGCCGGCCTCGAGATCGGGGAAGACGAAGACGTTGGCGTGGCCGGCGACGTCGGAATCGGGCATCTTCTTGCGCGCCACACCGGGGTCGACGGCGGCGTCGAACTGCAGCGGTCCGTCGACGCAGAGATCCGGGTTGATGCGCCGGGCGTGTCCGAGGGCCTCGACGGCGCGGTCGACGTCCGCTCCGGTGCCGGAGGCGCCGGTGGAGTAGGACAGGATGGCCACGCGCGGGTCGATGCCGAACTGGGAGGCCGTCTTCGCGGAGACCACCGCGATCTCGCCGAGCTGCTCGGCGCTCGGGTTCGGGTTGACGGCGCAGTCCCCGAAGGCCCACAGCCGACCGCGCAGCACCATCAGGAAAATCGAGGAGACCACGGAGGCGTCCGGGGTGGTCTTGATGATCTGGAAGGACGGCTTGATGGTGTGGGCGGTGGTGTGCGCCGCGCCGGAGACCATGCCGTCGGCCAGGCCCTTGTGCACCATCATCGTGCCGAAATAGGAGATGTCCTTCATCGTCTCGCGTGCCTCCTCAAGGGGCACGCCCTTCTTCTTGCGCAGCTCGACGAAGTCCTCGGCGAACTCCTCGGCCAGCGGGGAAGTGTGGTGGTTGACGATGTCGGCGTCGGAGAGATCCACGCCGAGCTCGTCGGCGCGGTTCTTGATCTCGGCCGGATCCCCCAGGATGGTCAGCTCGACGACGTTGCGGGCGAGCAGCTGGTGGGCCGCGAGCAGGATACGGTCGTCCTCACCCTCCGGCAGGACGATGTGCGCGCAGTTCTTCTTCGCCCGCTCGAGCAGCCAGTTCTCGAAGACCGGGGCGGACATGACCGGGGCGACCTCGGCGACGTGCAGTGCCTCCTGGATCTTGACGACGTCGCGCAGCCCGTCCTCGGTGACTGCGGCGGCGACAACGGCCTCGAGCTCCTTGGCGTGGCGCTCGGCGAGCTGGATGTGCCGGCCCGGACGGTCGGTCAACAGCAGGATCGGCAGGCCGAGGGCGGCGGCCACCTCGGCGTCGAAATGCAGGTTGCCGGTGCCGACGATCAGGGCAGGCCCATCGTCGAGGAGCCCCGCCCCGACGATCGAGCCGACGTGCGGATCGAGCTTCTTGAGGCGCTTGACGCTCAGTCCGAGTGCCGCGGCGAGGCCGTCGATGTCGACGCCGTCAAAGTTACGGTTGACGACGGCGAGCAGAGCTGATCGGGGATCAGACATGCGTAACCTTTCTGTCGCTGAGCGGTCCGGATGCCGTCGGATCTCCCGTGCATCCGCGCCGCCACTGTGGGATCCCCCGCAATCCTAATGGAATGTAGCCCCCGCCACAGTCGGGGAAAGGAAAATTATCAACCTTAACACCACATAACCGGACACTTCACCCACCCTTGCCCCTCCGGGACCAGATCATCCCCCATCAACTCCGTCATTTTCGGCTGCCATTAGCGCAGCTCAAAGCAGATTTTTGCGATGATGCCAGCAGCCCGGCACAGACCTGCCCCCACGCTACCGCCGCGCCCGACTCCTGCCGACCGCGCAACAAAAAACATCTCCGGGCGACTGCGAATGTCGGTGAATCTTCCGTTGATTCCCGGCTCCGTACCCGTCGGCCCCACCCCCGAAGCCACCCCCACGCGTGTTGCGGTAGGGCCGATCCCCGGCCGCAGGTCGGCGGATTCCTCCCCGTGCGCGAGGCCGGTAAGATGGAGGGAGAAAATTTACCCCCACCCCGTGAAGGATGTCGCATATAATGTCGCGCCCCCTGCGTGTCGCCGTCGTCGGTGCCGGTCCCGCCGGCATCTATGCCTCGGATCTGCTCGTCAAGTCCGGTGAGGACGTGAAGATCGACCTCTTCGAGCGGATGCCGGCGCCGTTCGGCCTGATCCGCTACGGCGTGGCCCCGGATCACCCGCGCATCAAGGGAATCGTCCGTTCGCTCCACAACGTGCTGGACAAGCCGGAGATTCGCCTGCTGGGCAACATCGAGATCGGCACGGACATCTCCGTCGACGAGCTGCGTGAGTTCTACGACGCCATCGTCTTCTCCACGGGCGCGACCGGCGACCGCGAGCTGCGGATCGCGGGCTCGGAGCTGGAGGGTTCCTACGGTGCCGGCCAGTTCGTGGGCTTCTACGACGGCAACCCGGACTTCTCCCGCGACTGGGATCTGTCGGCCGAGAAGGTCGCCGTGATCGGCGTGGGCAACGTCGCCCTCGACATCGCGCGCATCCTGGCCAAGACCGCCGACGAGCTCAAGGTCACCGAGATCCCGGACAACGTCTACGAGAACCTCGCCGGCAATCGCGCGAAGGAGGTCCACATCTTCGGCCGCCGCGGTCCCGCGCAGGCGAAGTTCACCCCGATGGAGCTCAAGGAGCTCGACCACTCGGAGAGCATCGAGGTCATCGTCGACCCCGAGGACATCGACTACGACGCCGCCTCCGAGCAGGCCCGCCGCGACTCCAAGTCGCAGGACCTGGTGTGCCAGACCCTCGAGGGCTACGCCATCCGCGATCCGAAGGACGCCCCGCACAAGCTGTTCATCCACTTCTTCGAGTCCCCGGTGGAGATCCTCGGTGAGGACGGCAAGGTCGTCGGCCTGAAGACCGAGCGCACCGAGCTCGACGGCGAGGGTGGTGTCCAGGGCACGGGCAAGTTCACCACCTGGGACGTCCAGGCCGTCTACCGCGCCGTCGGCTACCGCTCCGAGGCCGTCGAGGGTGTGCCCTTCGACGCCGAGCGCGCCGTCATCCCCAACGACGGCGGCCGTGTCCTCGACCCGGAGACCGATTCCCCGGTACCCGGCCTGTACGCCACCGGCTGGATCAAGCGCGGCCCCGTCGGCCTGATCGGCAACACCAAGTCCGACGCCAAGGACACCACCGGCATGCTGCTCGACGACTGGAAGGCCGGGTCGCTGGCCGCCCCGGCCAAGCCGGAGGAGAACGCCGTCGTCGAATTCCTCGAGTCCCGCGGCATCGCCGTGACCACCTGGGAGGGCTGGTACCGTCTCGACGCCGCCGAGCGTGAGGCCGGCGAGGCCGAGGGCCGCGAGCGCAAGAAGATCGTCGAGTGGGACGAAATGGTCCAGCACTCGGGACCCGAGTACGAGATCTGATTTCCCGCTAGAATCAGGGCCGTGTCCGGGCATTCGTCCGGGTGCGGCCCTGTTGTGTCTCCCGGTCCCCTGACCCAGGGATTCACCTTCAACCGATTCGTCCACCGGAAAGGTCCAGGTGTAGATTCTTTCGCCATGACCACCTTCTACGCCGTCAGCCACCTCGCGGAGATGTCCCCGCTTGAGGTCCACCGACTCTACAAGCTGCGCGTCGATGTCTTCGTCAACGAGCAGCAGACCCCCTACGTCGAGATCGACGACGTCGACGCGCTCGACTCCACCTTCCACATGCTCGCCTGGAGCAACGACAGCGGCAACCGCGAGCTGGTGGGCACCGCCCGCCTCTTCCCCGCCGAGTGGGAGGGCACGCCCGTCATGCAGCTCGGGCGCGTGTGCGTCGTCCCGTCCCGCCGCAACACGGGCCTGGCCCCGGAGCTCATCCGCCAGACCCTGCGCCTGTCCTTCGAGCAGGAGCCCGGCCGGGACGTCGTCCTCACCGCCCAGGAGCCGCTCATCGGTTACTACCGTGAATTCGGTTTCGAGCCCACCGGTGAGCTCGTCGACGACGAGGGCATCCCCCACCAGCCGATGCGGCTGGCGGCCGCCAAGCTCGCCGAGCTGATCACCCGGAAGTAGCATCACCGCCGGTATGGAACGGGCCCGGGAGAACACGCGTTCTCCCGGGCCGCATGCGTTGCAGGCGCTTGTCGACGCCCGTCTCAGTCGGCGTCGGACTCCCCGTCGTTGACCGTGACCGCCGCGGCCGCCTCCCGGGCCTGCGCGCGGGCGGTCTCCACGTCCTCGGCGGTGGCGAGCACCAGACCCAGGCGGCGACGCGGGTAGGCGCCCTGTTTGCCGAAGATCCGGACGTCGACCTCGGGAACCGCCAGCGCCTCGGCGATGCCGGAGTAGCTGACCGTCTCGGATTCCCGGGAGGAGTGCAGGAGCACGCAGGCCCCCGGGGAGGTCAGGGTCATGTCGACGGGCATCCCGAGCACCGCCCGCACGTGCAGGTCGAACTCGGAGAAACGCTGGGAGGACAGGGTGACCATGCCGGTCTCGTGCGGGCGCGGGGACACCGAGGAGAAGTAGACGTCCTCACCGGCGACGAACATCTCCACCCCGAACAGCCCCCGCCCGCCCAGGGCGTTGGTGATGCGCGCGGCCATGGAGCGGGCGTTCTCGAGGGCGCGGGGGTTGACCTCCATGGGCTGCCAGGACTCGACGAGGTCGCCGTCGCGGTGCAGGTGCCCGATAGGTTCAGAGAACCACGTGGCCATCCTGCCGGTCGCCGGATCGATGGAGCGCGCCGCGAGCAGGGAGAGCTCATAGTCGAAGTTCACGAAGCGCTCGACCATCACGTCGGCGTCTGCGTACGGGCCGCGGTGGGAGTTCTCCCAGGCCGGCTCGACGTCCCCCTCCGAGCGCACGACGCTGTGACTGCGTCCCGAGGCGCTGACGGTGGACTTCACGATGCACGGGAAACCCATCTCGGCCACGGCCGCGCGGTATTCCTCGACGGTGGAGGCGAGGCGGTAGGCGGTGGTGGGCAGGCCCAGCTCCTCGCTGGCCATCCGCCGGATCTTCTCGCGGCCGACGGTCAGGGAACAGGCCTTCGCCGACGGCACGACACACGAGGTGCCCGCCTCCTCGATCTCGGCGAGAGCGTCGGCGGCGACCCGATCAACCTCCGAGACGACGTAGTCCGGGCGGACCCGGTCCACCAGCGACAGGACCGCGGCCCCGTCGGAGACGTCCACGAGGTGGGGGACGTGCGCGACCTGCTGGGCCGGGGCACCCTCGTAGCGGTCGGCGGCATGGACCTCCACCCCGAGGCGCTGGAACGAGATCGCCAGCTCCTTGCCCAGCTCCCCGGCGCCCAGCAACAGCACCTTCGTGGCGTTCGGGGTCAGCGGGGTGCCGATCTGGTCTGGGATGTCCATGCGTGCAAAAACTCCTTCGCGGCCGGGGTGTCTGGATTATCCCACAGAGCCCCGGAACCCCGTGAAACCGCGCCACCCGCGCCCCGGGGGCCCGTGCGAACGGGCGTCGGCGCGCGGGCGGAGTCAAACAGTGGCGGGTGGTCTCAGGTGCTGCCTCAGTTCTCCAGGACGTCGTGGCGCACGATCGTCTGGTCGCGGCCCGGGCCGACACCGATGTAGGAGAAGCGGGCCCCGGACAACTCCTCCAGGCGCAGCACGTAGTCCCGGGCCCTTGCGGGAAGCTCCTCGAAGGTGGTGCAGCCGGTGATGTCCTCGTCCCAGGCGGGCATGGTCTCGAAGATGGGCTGGGCGTGGTGGAACTGGGACTGGGTCAGCGGCATCTCATCGAAGCGCTCGCCGTCGACGTCGTAGGCCACGCAGATCGGGATCTCGCCGATGCCGGTGAGCACGTCCAGCTTGGTCAGGAAGTAGTCGGTGAAGCCGTTGACGCGGGTGGCGTAACGGGCGATGACCGAGTCGTACCAGCCGCAGCGGCGCTTACGGCCGGTGTTCACGCCGACCTCACCGCCGACCTCCTGCAGGTACTCACCCCACTTGTCGAACAGCTCCGTCGGGAAGGGACCAGCGCCGACACGGGTGGTGTAGGCCTTGATGATGCCCAGGCTGCTGGTCACCCGGGTCGGTCCGATGCCGGCGCCGACGCAGGCACCGCCGGCGGTCGGGTTCGAGGAGGTGACGAACGGGTAGGTGCCGTGGTCGACATCGAGCATGGTGGCCTGGCCACCCTCCATGAGGACGTGCTTGCCCTCGTCGAGGGCCTGGTTGAGCACGCGCTCCGCGTCGATGACCATCGGGCGCAGGCGGTCGGCGTAACCGAGGAAGTAGTCGACGATCTCCTGCGGGTCGATGGCCCGGCGGTTGTACATCTTGATCAGCATCTGGTTCTTCACATCCAGCGCCGACTCGATCTTCTGCCGCAGGATGGACTCGTCGAAGATGTCCTGGACACGCAGCCCCACGCGGCCGACCTTGTCGGCGTAGGTGGGGCCGATGCCGCGGCCGGTGGTGCCGATGGCGCGCTTGCCCAGGAAGCGCTCCTGCACCCGATCGAGCACCTGGTGGTACGGGGCGACCAGGTGGGCGTTGGCGGAGATCCTCAGGCGCGAGGCGTCCGCGCCACGGGCCTCCAGGCCGTCGATCTCCTCGAACAGGGCCTCGAGGTTGACCACGACGCCGTTACCGAGGATGGGGACGGCGTTTTCGGAGAGCACACCGGCGGGCAGGAGCTTGAGCTCGTACTTCTCCCCACCGACGACCACGGTGTGCCCGGCGTTGTTGCCGCCGTTGGGCTTGACCACGTAGTCGACCCGGCCGCCCAGGATGTCGGTGGCCTTGCCCTTGCCCTCGTCGCCCCACTGGGCGCCGACGATCACGATTGCAGCCATTGGTTACGTCACTTCCGATCACTCATCGAGTACAGGTGGGTCCGGCGAAGACACTATCCGCCGTGCCGGACACACAGACGTGTGCATAGTCTACTACCGACTCCGCCCACCAACCCCAATACCGCCCTCTGAATGCCCTCGGCCGCGGCGTAGAATCACCCCTCATGCGACTGCTCATCCTGCGTTGTGGAAACGCCCTGCCCGAGGTCACCCCCGATGAGGTGGACACGCTCCTGCACAGGGCGGGTACCGACGCCCGCGTGGAGATCCACGAGCTCAGCGAGGTCCCCGCACGGAGCGAGCTGCGCTTCCTCGACGAAGCGGCGAAGGAGATCCTGCCCGAGGATCCGACCCCCTCGCTGGGCGAGATCGCCGCCCGGCCCGACGTGGAGCACCTCGCCACCCCGCAGTCGGCGCCACAGGCCCCGTACCTGACCGAGCGGCTGCGGGTGGTCGTGCTGGGCACCGACGCCGCTCTGTCCGCGGTACTCACCCGCATGATGCGCGCCGACCACCTGTGGGCGGAGGTCGGTTTCGTTCCGGCCGCCGGCACCACCGCCGGCCGCGGCTGGGGGCTGCCGGGAGCACCGTCGCAGGCCGTGGAGCTCGCGGTGACGGGGCGGGTCCGTCCGGTACCGGTCATCCGCACCGATGCCGGGGTTGCCGTGGCGGGATCCGCGACAATTTCCCAGTGGGACGGCACGGAGCTGACCGGTGAGATCATCGTCGACGACCACGTCCTGGTACGCCACGAGGGAAATCCGGCGGTGCGCTTCCACGGCGTGTTCGGCGCCCGACTGGTGCCGATGACCGACGCCCCGGGGATTGCCGCCGTGCGCGCGGTCTCCCCGATCGAGACCGTCCCGGCCCCCGGCGACAGCGAGGGCATCCACGCCCCCTCGGCCGGCGGGCCGGGTCTGCGTGGACGCATCGGCCTGTCCATCGCCAATTCCTTCTCCCCGGAGATAACCCAGCAACTCTCGGAACGACCGCTGACCGGCTGGTTCCTGCAGCGGACCCCGACCATCCGGGGGCGCCTCGACGCCGATTCGCTGGCCACCGGCCGCGCCATCCAGGCCGGTGGCCCGGAGCTGGCTGTGACGGTGGACGGCGTGCGCCACAAGCGCCCACTGGAACGGGTGACGTTCTACCGGCATCTGCGCGATCTGCAGATCGTGCGCCCCTGAGGAAGGGTTCCGCCGCGCGGGGACGACCTCATAGCGACGGGCGAACCCCGGGAAGCGCATTTTGTGATAAAGATCACAGGCTGGAAATCTTGACCGTTCCGCAATCTCAAAGTCGCTGGTAAGTGACCCTCCGGTCACTTCCCGAGTCTCCCGATCCCTTTTCCGCCGTGCCGGATCGCTCCAGTGCAGCCCGCAATTACCCCGATGTGGTGCATTTTCCTCGCTCCGATTTGCATCTCGGGCGCGGATAAAAGCACAAACAAAACCATTGTAACGGCAGTCTCTGTGTCTTCCCCGCCAGATACCTTGGCGTGGCTCCCAGCTGGCGGTGACCCATGAAATCGGACCCGAGCCGTCCCTACGGTCGGAAGTGCAACGGCGCACAGCAGAAAAGTTAACCCCCGGTGCAGCGACCGCGTCATTGCAATATACGGCCCGGGGGAAGGGAAGCAATTACGACAGCACGTACTGACTGAGAGAGGACACACGACATGGTCAACAGGAACGTCCGCGATCTGACTACCGCCACCGCCTACGACAAGGACGGCGAGAAGCTGGGCTCGGTCAAGGAGGTCTACATCAACGACGCCAGTGGCCAGCCCGATTTCGTCGAGGTGGGCCACGGTCTGTTCGGCATGGGCTCCAGCCTGGTGCCGCTGCGCGGCCACCGCCTGGACGGGGAGAACCTCAACCTGGCCTTCTCCAAGGAGCGCATCAAGGACGCGCCGAACATTGACGCCGACGCCCACCTGAGCGCAGAGGAGCAGGACACGATCTACCGCCATTACGGCCTTGAGGGCGCGGAGAACGTCGAGTCCTACGAGCCCGACCGCGGCCCCGGTTACGAGCGTCGTGAGCGCGACCAGGAGCGTGAGACTCTCAGTGATCCCCTCGCCACCCGCGGTACCGACGCTGATCCCTACGCAGAGGCGAACACCACCCACGACGTCCCCGGCGGCATGGCCGCAGGTGCCGGCGTGGCGGGCACAGGCGCCGCAGCCGGCCTCACCGGTGACCGCGACGAGGAGCGGGTCGACCGCGACCGCGTGGGCGGCGAGGGCGATGAGATCGTCCGCTCTGAGGAGCACCTCCAGGTGGACAAGGACCGGGTGAACACCGGTCAGGCCCGCCTGCGCAAGTACGTCGTCCACGACACCGAGACCGTCGAGGTCCCCGTGGAGCGCGAGGAGGTCCACGTCGAGCGCACCCCGGTCGACGCGGATGACGCCCGCGCCCGCACCGGCGGCGAGCTCACCGAGGACGAGGCCTCCGTGACCCTGCACGAGGAGCGGGTGAACGTCTCCAAGGAGGCCCAGCCCGTGGAGAAGGTCCGCCTGGAGAAGGACACCGTCCGCGACACCGAGCAGGTCACCGAGGACGTGGCCAAGGAGCGGATTGAGGCCGAGGGCGTCGGCGGCACCGACCGCGACCGCACCGGGGGCGCTGGCGCCGCCAACGCCGATGAGACCGACCCCCGCTTCGACCCGCGTGACGTCGGCCCGAACGACCCCCGCAACCGTTAAACGCTGATCCGGGGTCAGCTGAACAAAGCTCCTGCCCGGCCACCCCGGCCGGACAGGAGCTTTCTGCATGGTCGCCGTCCCCGCGTCAGCGACGTCCCCGGTCCTCGTCCCCGCCCTCGTTGCGGTTGTCGTCCTCGTCCGCGAGTTCCTTCCACACCTCCGGCGGGTAGGCCGGGTGCCGGGAGGTCGGGGCCAGCATGGCCAGGGAGGACTCCCGGGACATGCCGCACACCTGCAGCAGATCCGAGACGATGGAGCGCGACTGCGCCAGGACGACGTACTCGGAGAGCACCGCCTCGTCATTGACCACGCCCATGTCCGCCCGGGCCCCCATGACACGCAGGCGGCGGACCAGCTCGGGAATCTCGGTGGCCTCATTGACCTCCCCGTGGGACTCGTAGAGATCCGACAGGGAGGCGGTGATGTCGGCGAGTTCGTCGATGATGTTGATCTGCCGCTGACTGACCTGATCACCGTCCTCACAGAGCACGAGCGCACGCCGGGCGAGCACGCGGACGTTGCGGATCGCGTTGTCCACCGGCTGCAGAATGCGCTCCAGGGAACGGACCCGACGCCGCCAGCCCCACAGCAGCGGGGAGAGCGTCGAGGTCTCGCGGCCGGTCTTCGCCGCGGCGAGCATGGTGTTGATGTCGTTCTGGGAGTTGCGTACGGCGGTCAGCGCCTCGTCGAGGGCGCGCGCGTCCCCCTTCTCCAGGGCGGTCGCGACGTCGTCGAGCACCGAGGAGGCGATGCCGAGCACCTTCGAGACCTCCTGCCGCGCCTGCCCCAGGGGGGAGGTCGGTATCAGCGCGATCGTCAGCAGTCCGATGACCGAGCCGATGATGGCGTCGAACATGCGCTCCGGTCCACCACCGGCGGTCCCCGGCGGCATGATCGTGGCGATGAGGATCGAGCCGATGGCCACCTGATTGGTGACCAGCTGCGATTTCGACAAAAAGGACGCCAGGAACAGCGACACCCCGACGGCCACCGCGATCTGCCACGCCCCCGGCCCCAGCAGCGGGAAGAGGAGGTCACCGACGCCGACGCCAACGGAACAGCCCACCGACAGCTCGACGGCGCGCCGGATGCGCTCCCCGCCGGAGAGGCTGAGGATGATCACGACCGCGATGGGTGCGAAGAACGGGACCGGGTGCCCGAAGACGTCCTGGGCGACCCAGTAGGCCACACCCGCGGCGACGGCCGCCTGCAGGATCGGCCCAATCCGCTTGCGGACCCGGCGGGCCCGCGACTGCATGGACCCCTCGACGACCTTGAGCCGCTCCAGGGTGCCGATTCTCAGCTTGGCCATGCCCCATACTCTAGCGGTGCCCCCGGACACCGCCGTGGAAACGACGGCGCCCCGGCCCCCGCATCAGGGTGCGGCGGCCGGGGCGTCGGAAAGCGGAGGTTACCTCACAGGGTTACTTCGCGGTGGACTTGCCGACGGAGTGCAGGTCCTTGCAGGCCTCGATGACGCGCTCGGACATGGACTGCTCGGCCTTCTTCAGGTAGGAGCGCGGGTCGTAGGCCTTCTTGTTGCCGACCTCGCCGTCGATCTTCAGTACGCCGTCGTAGTTCTCGAACATGTGGGAGGCGATGGGACGGGTGAAGGCGTACTGGGTGTCGGTGTCGACGTTCATCTTGATGACACCGTGGCGCAGGGCCTCCTCGATCTTCTCCTTCTCGGAGCCGGAGCCGCCGTGGAAGACGAAGTCGAAGGGCAGGGCGTCGTCGCCCAGGCCCAGCTTCTGGCGGGCGACCTGCTGGCCCTCCAGCAGGATCTCCGGACGCAGCCTCACGTTGCCCGGCTTGTACACGCCGTGGACGTTGCCGAAGGTGGCGGCCAGCAGGTAGCGGCCCTTGTCACCGGTGCCGATGGCGTCGATGGTCTTCTCGAAGTCCTCGGGGGTGGTGTAGAGGTTGGCGCCGGCCTTCGCCTGGACACCGTCCTCCTCGCCGCCGACGACGCCGATCTCGATCTCGAGGATGATCTGGGCCTTGCGGGCCTTCTCCAGCAGTTCCTGGGCGATCTCGAGGTTCTCGTCGATCGGGACCGCGGAACCATCCCACATGTGGGACTGGAACAGCGGGTTCTCGCCGCGGTCCACACGCTCCTGGGAGATGGCGATCAGCGGCCGCACGAACTCATCGAGCACCTCCTTCTGGCAGTGATCCGTGTGGAGGGCGATGTTGACGTTGTAGTGCTTGGCCACCTCGTGGGCGAAGGAGGCCAGGGCCACGGCGCCGGCGACCTTGTTCTTCACACCCAGGCCGGAACCGAATTCCGCACCACCGGTGGAGAACTGGATGATGCCGTCGGACTCGGCCTCAGCGAATCCCTTGATCGCGGCGTTGATCGTCTCGGACGAGGTGCAGTTGATCGCGGGGTAGGCGAAGCCGCCCTCCTTCGCACGATCCAGCATCTCGTTGTAGACATCGGGAGTTGCGATGGGCATGTGGTTGATCCTCCAGATTGGCGGTTGTCGAAAAATCGCTTCACCGGCTCTTTTACGGCTTCACCGCGGCCGGTGCCATCCCCCAGTATGCCTGTGTTCGCAGGCCCACGCTCGCGGTATGACCAATCAACCACCATTCGGGTGGGGTTCCCCGGGGTGGATGCGGGGGTCCGTCAGGGATCACCCGCGAATCGGGACGTTGAACGCCGACCCCTATTCCCGTCCGTCCCGGCGTTCCGTCTCCGACTCGCCGGCCACGCGCGCCGCAGCCTCGAGCAGCATCCACCCCGAGAGCTGGACGGACAGGTCACGTTCGGCGATGCGGACCATCCCGATCGCCTCCGGCAGCGTGGACGGGCCCAGGCTGTAGTTGTGGGGCAGCCGGGCGTCCGCGGTCCAGTCGGTGGCGAAGACCGGCAGGCCGTCGACCTCCAGGCGGTGATTCCACACCGATTCCGCGGAGGCGGTGACCAGGCGGGCGGCGATCTTCCTGGTCGCGCGGTTGGCCGGGCTGTCCGTGGGCAGGCGCACCGCGACATCGGCCAGGTAGCGGGCGAGGATGCCCTTGAACAGCCCGCCGTCGCCCTCACCGGTCTCCCAGTCGATCACGCCGGCAGGGGTGGCCATGTACGAGGCGATCGACTGCACGATGCTGCGGACGTGGATGAGGTAGGGCATGGAGTCGTCGGCGCGCACCGCGTCGTCATAGCCCTCGATTTTCTCGTCGTGCCCGAAACCGGCGCGTTCACGCAGCTTGAGCGCGATCTCCAGGCAGGCGCCCAGCACCACACCCTGGCAGTAGGGGTGGATGTCGCGCACCAGCTCCGGGCCGTGCATGCGCATCCGCAGCCCGTCCATGACCAGGCCGTCGTCGTCGATGAGGTGGTCGAAGATCCAGTCGACGATCGAGACCGCCTGGTCGAGACGTCCCGTGCGCGCCATCATGATCGCGGACGGTCCGTTGCTGGGCACGTTGTAGAACGTCTCCCCCTTCCGCCACGGCAGCACCCCGGTCAACCCGTCGATGCCGGCCATGATGTCCTGCTCCAGCGGGTCCAGCACCTTCGGCCGCCGGATCTTGCTCAGCCGGCCCGCGCGCGCGAGCGCCAGCGTCAACCAGGCCTTGTCGTCGTAGTACAGGTTGGAGGTCAGCTTCCCGAGGTTGCGCAGCCGGATGCCCCGGATGGTCTCCCGGATGCGGTCGCGGCGGCCCTGGGTGGTGCGGCGCCGGGCGGCGTCGATGAGGCAGTCGAGGTAGTGCGCCTGCCACCAGTAGTGCCAGTGGAAGAAGAGCTTCTCCTTCGTGGTCGGCGGCCAGCTGACGACCGCCAGATTGGTGCGCGGTATGCCCCACACCCGGCTGGCGTGGCGGTCGTTGATCGCGGCCTCCGCGAGGTCCGCACGATGGGCCCATTTCTCTAGCACAGTGGTTCCGTCGCTCCTGATGGTCGGGTTGTTACCCCATCGTAATTAAAACTCACCAGGAACGGCCAAGATCCGCGTGCTGTCTCACCCACGTGTGCATGGCGATGCCGGCCGCCACCCCCGCGTTGATGGAACGCGTCGATCCGAACTGGGCGATTGAGCAGGTCATCAGGGACCCCTCGGCGGCCTCGGGGCTGATACCGGGGCCCTCCTGACCGAACAGCAGAAGGCACTCGCGCGGCAGCTCGACGGTCTCCAGTGGCACGGCGCCGGGGGTGTTGTCGATGGACACGACCGTGAGATCGTTGCGGAGCGCCCACACCAGCAGCGAGTGCACGTCCGGGTGGTGCATGAGGTGCTGGTAGCGGTCGGTGACCATCGCCCCGCGGCGGTTCCAGCGTCGACGGCCGACGATGTGCACGGTATCGACGGCGAAGGCGTTGGCGGTGCGCACCACGGTGCCGATATTGGCGTCGTTCTCGAAGTTCTCGATGGCGATGTGCAACGGGTGCCGACGGGTGTCGATGTCCGCGACGATCGCCTCGCGGCTCCAGTACCGGTACGCATCGACGACGTTGCGGCGGTCGCCCTCGGCGAGCAGCTCGGCGTCGTAACGCGGATCGGCGGGCAGCGGCTGACCGGGGTACCGCTGTTCCCAGGGGCCGACGCCGTGGCGGCCCTCACCCCACTCAGTGGGGCCCTTAGTCGAGTCCGAGCTCATCGAGTCCGAGCAGGTAGCGGTACTCCAGGCCCTCGGCGCGAATGACCTCGTCGGCACCGGTGGCACGGTCGACGACCGTGGCGACGCCGACGACCTCGGCGCCGGCCTCGCGCAGCGCGGTGACGGCGGTGAGCGGGGAATTGCCGGTGGTGGTGGTGTCCTCCACGACCAGCACCTTCCGGCCCACGATGTCCGGCCCCTCGATGCGGCGCTGCATGCCGTGCTTCTTGGCCTCCTTGCGCACGACGAATGCGTCGATCCCGCGGCCTTCGGCGTGCATGACGGAGGTGGCCACCGGGTCCGCGCCCAGGGTCAGGCCGCCGACGGCGACGAAGTCCCAGTCGGCGGTCAGCTGGCGCAGCAGGGTGCCGATGAGCCGGGAGGCGCGGTGGTGCAGGGTGGCCCGCCGCAGATCGACGTAGTAGTCGGCCTCCTTGCCCGAGGACAGGGTGACGCGGCCGTGGACCACGGCGAGCTCCTTGACCAGCTCGGCGAGTTCGGCGAGCTGGGTGGCATCGATTTCGGGGGCATCGGTGCGGCTCATGAGGACTCCTTGGTCGTGACTTGGTTCGGATCCAGACTAGCGGTCGCCGTCGTCGTCGAAGATGGACGGCCCCCTGCTCAGGTCCCGGGGCATGCGGGTGCCGCGGAACTGTCCGAACGGGTCGGTCTCCGCGCCGTCGGCGATGGCCTCGACCTCGTCGGCGCCGATCGCACGCGGTTCGACCACGCCGCGGGTCTCCGCGCGGACGCGGGTGGGCATCTCCAGGGGTTCCTCCGGGCGGACGACCAGCGGCCGGGCCAGCGGCTCAACCTCCTCGGGGTGCTCGCGGTCCACGGGCACCGGTTCCCCGGGCGGCGCCATCCGGCGGGTCGGGTCGAGGTCCTCCACGTGCAGGATCTGCGCGGCGGAGGGCCGCGGGGGCAGGACGCGGGCGGCGTCGGCCAGCAGCGCCAGCGGGGCCAGCATCGCCTCCCAGTCGCCGGAGTGGGATCCCTTGTCCGTCTGGGCCAGCACCCAGTCCGACTCCATCCACACGGCGGTGACCACCTCGGGCAACGCCGACAGCGCGGTCGTCACCCGCTTGTCGATGAGCCGCTCGGCGGGGCCGGACTCGGTGGCGAAGATGTGGAAGTCCCCGATCGTACGCACCACGATGAGGTCGTCCGAGGGCTGGTGGTCCTCGAAGGATTCGCGACGGAAATCCACCACCACACCCGAGGCCCCGCCCCGGCGCACCGCCATGACGTTGACCCCGCCGAGGTCCATGAGCACCATCTCGTGGCCGAAGGCCTCGCCGCGGACGATGTCCCGGGCGGCGGCGCCACTGGCCGCGGCACCACGTGCCCACTCGTCGTTGAGGTACTCATCGGAACGGAGGAAGTCGAAGCCCTTCTCCGTGGCCCACGCACGACGCTCGCGACGCAGGGAGCCCGGCAGCAGCCCCGAGGCCCGGTGCGACTTCGCGGACCTGGCCGGACGCTGGGACTCTTCCTCCTCGTCCGGTTCATCGTCGGGGCCGGGTGCAGATTCCGATGTCGGTTCGGGCTCCGGTTCCGGGTCGGGTGCGGGTGCGGGTGCCAGCTTCGGCTCCGGAACGGATTCGGGTTCCGGTGCAGGTTCGGGGCCGGGATCCGGCTCGGGCCGCGGGACAGATTTCGTTTCCGGCCCCGGTTCAGGAGGCTCCGGGCCCGGCTCGAACTCCTGCGACACGGCGGTCTTCGGGTTCTCCTCCGCCGTCTCCTCGACCTCGACGTCGAGAGGCTCGTCATTGTCCGAGGGAGCAACCTCCTCCGGCTCGGGTTCCGGGCCCGAGTCCGACTCCTGTCCAGCCGACTGCGGCTGTGGGGCCGCGGCCGTCGACTGGTCGGAACGCTTGTTCTGCGTCGGCTGGGCGCGCCGGCTGCGCTGCCGGGCATCAAAATACCACAGCAGGGCGGCCGCCAGGACGGCGAGCGCGGCGAGGACGAATGCGAGAGTGGCCATCAGAGTAGACATTAGTGCGCCACCACGCACTTTTCGCGGTGTGGGTGCAGCTGGTTTCTACTCGCCGCGCTCGACGGGGTTGGTACGGTCCGCGCTCCACTGCGACCAGCCGCCGATGTAGTGCGCAGCACCGGACAGCCCGACCTGCTCCATCGCGAGAAGCAACAGGGCCGAGTGATTGCCGGAGCCGGAGTAGACGATGACGTTCTCCCCGGAGGTCACGCCAGCCCGCTCGAAGCGTTCCCGGATCTCGTCCCGGCTGCGGAGCGTGTTGTCGTCGTGGCACAGGTCGCGCACGGGCACGTTGACCGCGCCGGGGATGTGGCCGGCTTTCAGATCGAGGACCTCGCGGTGGCCGGCGAAACGACGGGCCTCGCGGGCGTCGAGAAGCAGTCCGTCGTGGGCGCGGACGTCGTCGATGGTGGCCACAGGCAGCTGACCGGCGGAGACCTTCGCGTCGCCCGGCGCGGTGATGTTGCCGGGGCCACCGACGACCGGGTATCCCTCGTGTTCCCAGGAGGGTAGGCCACCGTCGAGGACGGTGACGTTCTCGAGCCCCGCCCACCGGAGGACCCACCAGGCGCGGGCGGCGTACAGTCCCCGCCCCTCGTCGTAGACGACGACCCGACTGCCCTGGTCGAGGCCCCACTTCCCGAACCACCGCTGCAGGTGCCCGGGATCCGGCAACGGGTTGCGGCCGGCGTGCGAGCCCGGGACACCCGCGAGAGCCGTCGACGGGTCGCAGAACAGGGCGGTGGGGATGTGCTCGGACTCGAACATCCGGTACCCGGCCCCCTCCCCCGGGGCCCAGTGGGAGGCGAGAAGAGTGATCTTCTTGCCGTGGTAGACGGCTTCTCGGAGGTCGGTGGCGGACACGAGGTTATTCATGGCCGCGATTTTAGGCGCCCCCAACAACTCGCGCAGAAATGGCGATTCCGCTGGGAGGCAGGCGGTGAGGACACTATTTAGCTTGTGCCGGTGACAAATTGAGCGCGTTGAAACATGACCAACTTCACCGAAGACGCGGACGCAGCCGCCCCGGAAACCCGAAACCGGCCCCACCGGGAACACCGTTCCACTGAACCCCTCGGCCAGCCGCCGCACCCACCTTCCCGACAAATTGGGCAGGTTAAAACATGACCAACTTCACCGAAAACGCCGACCAAACCACAGAAACCCGTGGATCCTACCGTCCCGTAGGCCTGGGACGAAGTCCGTCCGGGACAGCCTGTGGACAACTCGCCGAACTCCACAGAAAAGACGCAGGGGCCGGAGTCTGCCCTGGATGAACCGGCCTTGTCAACTACCTTTCACTGCAGAAGATGGCGGGCAATGATGTAGTGAGGGGGAACAGGTGCCGGGGGATCTTCTTCAGGCCGGGTCGACTGACCTGAGGCAACTCATCAAGAATCAGCACGGGATGATCTGTCCGAGGGACCAGACTCATCTGACAGATATCGGAACCAGATTGCGGTCCCTGTTGAAGAAAGGCGTCCTGACCAGGCTTGAACGTGGCGTGTACATCCCGTCCATCTCCCTGGCGGGGATCGAGGACTGGGAGCACTACCGGTACCGGAGCCTGGCGTTGGGGCATCATCACGGAAAGATCCTCGGCGGGCTGTCCGCCGCTGCGGTCCACGGGCTCTGGCTGGTTGACTCGGCGCCATCGGAACTGGAGTTTTATCGTCCGCACGGCGACCGGGTGGGGCGGGGTCTCGGCTACCGTCAGCTGCACGGGCGGCTCCCTCCACAGCACGTCAGCGAGATCGCCGGTATCCGCGTGACGAGTATTGCCCGAACCATCGTTGATCTGGGACGATACCACGGCTTCAGCGCCGCGTTCGTCGCCCTGAGCGCGGCCCTGGCCCACAACAAGTGCAACCGGAGCGACGTCCTCCGCATCACCGAGAAACTGAATCTCCACGGGACGAAGGAGCTTCCCCGGATTCTCGAACGGGCGGCCGGGAATCTGGATTCCGCGCTGGAGGCGATCTTCCATGCGCAGGTCGTCTATTACGGGGACTTCGATGTCATCCCGCAACTGCGGGTGGTGGTTGACGGCCGTACCTACTTCCTGGATTTCGCGGTGAAAGGGACCCATGAATCCGTCGAGTGTGACGGGATGGAGAAATACGGGCAGTCCCCGGCCGAACAGAAAAACAAACTCCGCAAGCAGAAACGCCGCGCCGACGACCTGACGCGGACGGGGATCACCAGCAACCACTTCACCTACCGGGAGGTCGTCACGGGGCACGCCTACCGCACGATGCTCCGGCGACTCGGTCTGCCCGACCGTCCGAACCTGCCCGCCATCTACCTGCCCTAGATCCAGCCCAGCTCCCGGGCGCGAGATGGATCGAGGCGGCGATGACCTCGGCCTCCCGCTCGTCAGCGGTGACTCCCCCGCCGCGATCGTCAGCGCGGCCAGATCGGGGTCCAGGAAGCGCCGGCCCGGGTGCACCGTCCGGATCGCGGTGGCGAACGCCCCGGCGGACAGTGCCCACTTGAGCCCGGGGTGGTCGGCGACCAACCACGCGGAACCGTCCTGCGGTCGGTACCGCAACCCTCTTCCCGGACCGGTCCTATTTCAGGTATTTTTCAATTATTCCGCTTCCGGCGCGCCGGGCGGGGCGTCGACAAGCATCTCTTCCCAGGAGCCCGCCGTGACCAACTTCCACCACGTCCTGGCCAACACCCTGATCGCCAATGTGACCACCAGTTATCTGTGGTTCGCGCTGACGTTCTGGGTGTACCTGGAAACCCGTAATGTGGCGCTCGCCGGCGTGCTCAACGGCACCTACGTGCTGTTGATCGCCGTCGGTTCGATCTTCTTCGGCTCGGTGGTCGACCACAACCGCAAGAAGAACGTGATGATGTTCGCCGCCGTGGCCACCTTCATCGCGTTCACCCTGGCCGCGGGTGTGTGGGCCGGCTGGGTGGATCCCGACGACGTCAGCGCCGACGACACCGCCCTCTGGCTCTTCGCCGGGCTCATCCTCCTCGGCGCCGTGGTCGAGCACATGCGCAATATCGCCCTGTCCACCACGGTCACGCTCATGGTCCCCGAGGACGGCCGTGACAGGGCCAATGGGCTGGTGGGCGCGGTGCAGGGCGTCGCGTTCTTCGTCACCTCCATCCTGTCGGGGGTGTCCATCGGGTTCCTCGGCATGGGGCCGACGATGTGGATCGCACTCGGCCTGACCGTGGTGGCACTGGTGCACCTCATCCCGGTGACAATCCCCGAGGAGCGCATCATCACCGCCGCGGAGGCGCAGGCGGCCGCGACGGAGGGGTCCGAGACGGAGGCCGGTGGCGTGGTGCCCGCCGCCCCACCCACCACGGACGTCGTCAGCAGGGGGCTGGATCTGAAGGGCTCGCTGGCGGTGATCATGTCGGTGCCCGGACTGCTGGCGCTCATCCTGTTCACCTCCTTCAACAACCTCATCGGCGGGGTGTACACCGCGTTGATGGACCCCTACGGCCTCGAGCTGTTCAGCCCGCAGGTGTGGGGTGTGGTGCTCGGGGTGACGAGCCTGGGGTTCATCGCCGGTGGCGCGCTGATCGCCAAGACGGGGCTGGGCCGCAACCCGGTGCGCACCCTCCTGCTGGTCAACGTAGGGGTGGCGGTGCTCGGTATGGTCTTCGGGCTGCGCGAGTGGTGGTGGCTCTACGCCGGCGGCATCCTCGCGTTCATGCTGACCATCCCAGCGGCCGAGGCGGCGGAGCAGACCATCCTGCAGCGGGTGGTGCCGTTCCGGCAGCAGGGGCGCGTCTTCGGCCTGGCCATGGCGGTGGAGATGGCCGCCAACCCGCTGTCCACCTTCGTCGTGGCGATCCTCGCCGAGGCCTACATCATCCCGTGGATGGCCTCCGACGCCGGACGGGCGGCCTTCGGCTGGCTGCTCGGTGAGGGATCGACCCGCGGCATGGCACTGATGTTCCTCATCTCCGGGGCGATCATGCTGGTCGTGGTGCTGCTGGCGTTCCTGTCACGGCCCTACCGGAGGCTGTCGGAGTACTACGCGGGGACGAGCCAGGACATCGCCGGCGCGGCGGGGGCCGCGGAGTGAACGATCCCTATTTCTCCGCCACCTGCGCCACACCCTGGTCCGCCAGACCGCCGAGCCACGCCCGGATCCCCTCTCCCGGAGCGTCGGGCGCGACGCTGACGGCGAAGAGACCGGGCAGGGACTCCGCCACGGGACAGCCCAGCGCGACCAGGTGGGCGCGTACCGACGCCGCGAAGGGGGCGTCGACAAGCACGCGCAGGGTGGTGTTGCCGCCGGGGACGACGACGCGGTCGATATGGGGACGACCGTCGACGGTGACACAGGCGACGATGTCGCCGAGCGCGATGCCCTCGGCGACCACCGGCACGGAGCGGATGATGAAGTGGCCGCCGCCGAGGGCGTCGGCGGCGATCTCCTCGGAGTCGACGCCCGGAGCCTCGACGGGGGCGATGAGGGTGATCATGTCCGCCCCAGTCTACGGGGTCAGTGCGTCACCCTGATCGGTGGAGGCCTCATCGACGATGACGGTGATGTCGCCGGGGCCGGGGTCCTTCTTCCCGACATGTTCGGCGGGGATGGTCACCCCGTGGTCCGCGATGACCGATTCCAGGTGCGCACCCGCCGGCACCACCACATCCCCCGTGAGCACGGACCGGGACACCGTCGCTCCCCGCTCCACGGTGACGCCGGGGCCGATGAGACTGTGGTCGACCGAACCGGCGATGCGGGCACCGGGGCACACCATGCTGGTGGTGATGGTGGCGCCGGCGTCGATATGCGCCGGGGAGCTGACCATCAGGTTGGTCAGCAGCGGCCAGTCGGGGCGGTCGAGCTGGATACCGGTACCGTCGATGAGTTCCATGTGGGCCTGAAAATAGGCGTCGATGGTGCCCAGGTCACGCCAGTAGCCGTCCATCCGGTACTCGTGGGCGCGGCCCTGTCCCACCAGGTGGGGGACGATGGTCTCGCCGTAGTCGCCCAGGGTGGTGCCGTCCGAATCCGGTTCCGCCTCAAGGAGTTCGGTGATCGCCCGCTGGAGGGCGTCCACCTGGTAGACGAAGACTTCGGTGGCGACGATGTTGCCGGAAGGGTCGGAGGGCTTGTAGTCGTAACCGGTCACGGTCCCCTGCTCGTCTGAGCTCACCACTCCGTAGCGGGAGGGGTCCTCGCTTATTTCGGTGGTGACGATCGTCAGCTCGCTGCCGCGCTCGCGGTGCCGGGCCAGCACCGGACGCATGTCGAGTTGATAGAGGTGGTCCGCGCTGAGCACCACGACGGTGTCCGCGCCGAACTCGGTCAGCGCATCCAGCTGCTGATAGAGCGCATGGCCGTTACCCTCGGAGAATCCGTCCTGGTCATCGTCGTCACGCTCCGCCGGCGGCATGATCCGCAGGCCGTGACGCGTGCCGTCCATGTCCCACGGCCGGCCGCCCGCCAGGTGCCGGTTGAGCAGACCTGGACGGTACTGCTCGACGATCCACACATCGCGCAGATCTGAGTGCGCCAGGTTCGACAGTGTGACGTCGATGAGCCGGTAGGACCCGGCCAATGGCACCGCGGGCTTCGGACGAGCGTCGGTCAGCGGGGACAACCTGCTGCCGCGCCCACCGGCCAGAATCAGCGCGACCACCGTGGACGGGGAGGACGTGTCGGTCATGCCTCCATGGTACGGCGATTTCGGCTACGCGATCAGCGGGCGGGCTCGCCGTTCCAGGTGTTGGAGAAGTGTTTGATCACGGCCAGGGCCGTGTTCGTCGGATAGTCCTGGCCCATGAGCCCGTTGACCGCCTTGACCGAGCGCATCAGCGCTTCGGCGATCGGCGGCGCCATAGCCGGGAACTTCCACAGATCCATGACCACAAGGCTGATCTCCTGGTTGCTCACCCGGTCCGGGACCGAGCCGAGCACGCGCACCAGGTGGTGGGTGATCAGCGGCCGGGTCACGGAATGCGGCGGCAGCCCGGTCAGGGGGTCAGGTGTGCACCTGCACCACGTGACGCCGAAATCGGGCATGGTCCACACCCAGTCGACCATCGGGTCCTGCCGGGACGAGGTATCGCTCATAAACCGTAGGCTAACGCATCAGCCGAAATCCGCGTCCTCAGGTGAGCGCCGTCAACAACACATAGGCCAGACCTGCTGCGACAAGGATCGCCGCGGCCCGGCCGGGCCAGCGGGCGTAGTTGAAGTCGACGCCGCTTCCATAACGCATGGGGACCATGAGATCCGGGTCTTCCGGGTGATGGTAGAAAACGCGCAGGAAGTAGTTGTTCCGGTTCTTCTTCGGGTCCCGGTCAGGGGAATCGGGGGCTCCGGGTGGATCGCTGTTATCGGTCATCCGTTGCCATGTGGTTCTCCGGTTCCGCTCGACTCAAATGCCCGGCCTCCGGAACACATTGTGCCTGTCGTCGGGACGCCCTGCATGGAGCAGGACGGGTGGTCTAAGGGCCGGCCACCTTCCCGGCGATCCGATCCCGGCAATCCCATCCCGCCCAGACACGCCGACACCCGCCACCCCACCCGGAAAGGATGGCGTGACGGGTGTGCAACCAGGCCGCCTACCTCGGCGCCGAGACGTCGAGGCTCTGGCCGCCGTCGGCGACGTCGACATGGACGGTGTCACCGTCGCGCACGTCACCGGCCAACAGTTCCTTGGCCAGGCGGTCGCCGATGGCCTGCTGGATCAGGCGGCGCAGCGGGCGGGCACCGTACGCCGGATCGTAGCCGCGCTCGGCCAGCCACAGCTTCGCGGCGTCCGAGACCTGGAGCGTGAGTCGGCGGGCGGACAGCCGCTTGGCCAGCTGGCCGATCTGGATGTCGACGATGCTGGTCAGCTGGTCCTCGGACAGCGGGTCGAAGACCACGACGTCGTCGAGCCGGTTGATGAACTCCGGCTTGAAGGCGTGCTTGACGGCGTCCATGATCTGCTCACGGGTGCCGCCGGCGCCGAGGTTCGAGGTCAGGATGATCACCGTGTTGCGGAAGTCCACGGTACGGCCCTGACCGTCGGTCAGCCGGCCCTCGTCGAGGACCTGCAGCAGCACGTCGAAGACGTCCGGGTGGGCCTTCTCGACCTCGTCGAAGAGCACCAGGGTGTACGGGCGGCGGCGCACGGCCTCGGTCAGCTGACCGCCGGTGTCGTAGCCGACGTACCCCGGAGGGGCACCGACGAGACGGGCGACGGAGTGTTTCTCGCCGTACTCGGACATGTCGACGCGGACCATGGCGCGCTCGTCGTCGAAGAGGAAGTCCGCGACGGCCTTGGCCAGCTCGGTCTTGCCGACGCCCGTCGGCCCCAGGAAGAGGAAGGAACCAGTCGGGCGATCCGGGTCGGCCACGCCGGCCCGGGAGCGGCGGACGGCGTCGGAGACGGCCTGGACGGCCTCGTGCTGGCCGACGACACGCTTGGCGATGACCCGCTCCATGGCCAGGAGCTTCTCGGTTTCGCCGGCGAGCATCTTGCCGGCCGGGATGCCGGTCCACGCGGAGACGACCTCGGCGATGGTGTCCGGGGTGACCTCCTCGGTCAGCATGGCGTTGTTGCCGCCGTCCTGCACCTCAACCTCGGCCTCCTCGACCTGCTTCTCCAGCTCGGGGATGCGACCGTAACGCAGCTCGGCGACCTTGCCGTAGTCGCCGTCACGCTCGGCGATCTCCGACTCGGAGCGCAGCTTCTCCAGCTGTTCCTTGGCCTCGCGCACCCTGTCGATCGCGGACTTCTCGTTGGTCCAGCGGGCCTTGAGCTCACCGAGCCTCTCTCGCTCGTCGGCCAGTTCCTGGCGCAGCTTCTCCAGCCGCTCCCGCGAGGCCACGTCGGTCTCGTTCTGCAGGGCGACCTCCTCGATCTCGAGGCGGCGGACGATGCGCTCAAGCTCGTCAATCTCCTCCGGAGAGGAGTCGATCTCCATGCGCAGGCGGGAGGCGGCCTCGTCGACCAGGTCGATGGCCTTGTCCGGCAGGAAGCGGCTGGTGATGTAGCGGTCCGAGAGCGTGGACGCGGCGACCAGGGCGGAGTCCTGGATCCGCACACCGTGGTGGACCTCGTAGCGCTCCTTCAGGCCGCGCAGGATGCCGACGGTGTCCTCGACCGACGGCTCACCGACGTAGACCTGCTGGAAGCGGCGCTCCAGGGCGGCGTCCTTCTCGATGTACTTGCGGTACTCGTTGAGCGTGGTCGCACCGACCAGGCGCAGCTCACCCCGGGCGAGCAGCGGCTTGATCATGTTGCCGGCGTCCATGGCGGACTCGCCCGTCGCGCCGGCGCCGACGACGGTGTGCAGCTCGTCGATGAAGGTGACGATCTGACCGTTGGAGTTCTTGATCTCGTCGAGGACGGCCTTCAGCCGCTCCTCGAACTCACCGCGGTACTTCGCGCCGGCGACCATCGACCCCAGATCCAGGGAGATCAGGGTCTTGCCGCGCAGCGACTCCGGCACGTCCCCGGCGACGATGCGCCGGGCCAGGCCCTCCACGATGGCGGTCTTGCCCACGCCCGGCTCACCGATGAGCACCGGGTTGTTCTTGGTGCGGCGGGACAGCACCTGGACCACCCGGCGGATCTCGGCGTCGCGGCCGATGACCGGGTCGATCTTGCCCTCGCGGGCCCGGGCGGTCAGGTCGGTGGAGTACTTCTCCAGGGCCTGGAACTGGCCCTCCGGATCCTGGCTGGTCACCTTGGCGGAGCCCCGCACCGACGGGAAGGTGCCCTTGATGGCGTCGTAGGTGGCGCCGCGCTTCTTCAGCAGATCAGCGGCATCGGAGGAGCCGCGGGCGATGCCGGCCAGCAGCACCTCGGTGGAGACGTACTCGTCGCCGAGCTCGCCGGCCAGTTCCTGGGCGGCGGTCAGCGCATTGAGGGCGTCGCGGTTGAAGTTCGGGTTCGCCAGGTTGGCACCCTCGGCCCTGGGGTAGGAGTCGACCAGTTCCCGGGCCTCCTTGAGGACCGTCTCCGGGTCGACGCCGGTGGCCTTGAGTACCGGGGCGGCGATGCCGTCGGTCTGGTCGAGGATGGCGGCGAGAAGATGCGCCGGACGGATGTCCGGGTTGCCGTTGCTCGAGGCCTGCTGCAGGGCGTCCTGCAGGGCCTCCTGAGTCTTGGTGGTGGGGTTGAACGAGCTCAAGGCACATTCCTTTCTCTAAATCCCTGTTCGTCACTCACTACAACGCACAAAGAGTTGAGTCTGTTCCACTCAAGCCGAAAAAAGTTTGAGTCCGACGCGCTCAAGTTTAGGTGAGGACGGCACGGGGCGCATCAGGCCCGCGCACCAGGCCCGGGCAATGGCGGACAATGGTGGACATGGACGCCGCGGAGCCGCCACGCGGGAACTACGCGGAGATCACGCCCGACCACCACAGGGGCACACGACACCGGATCGCCGTGGAGGGGCCCGGCGCGAGCAACCGGCGCCCCGGTGATGTTCGCGCGCGACGGCCAGACAGGGGCGGACGTCGGCAAGAAGATCGGTACAGTGACATCCCCGCGGCACCATTGAGTGACCCAAGGCACATTTTTTCGCCGATTCCGCAGTTTTCCGCGGGATTTTCTGGCTACATGGGTACAAGGGAACGCCCACGCCTCCCCCCATCAGACGTCCAGCCAGCCGTTAAGGGAGCACATGTCCACGTTGACCGCCCGCCAGGACCCGCCCACCAGCACCGTCGCCGCGGCCGTCGCGGAACCCGGGAGGTACCGGACCTCCCTGCTCGACCGCGTCGCCTACGCCGGCAACGCCTCCCACTACCTCCGCACGCCCCAGGCGGTCATCATCGCCGCCGACGCCGCCGAGGTCGCCGCCGTCTTCCGCGCGGCGCGGGCGTCCGGCACACCGGTCACTCTCCGGTCCGGCGGCACCAGCCTGGCCGGCCAGGCCACCACCGACGGCCTGCTGATCGATGTGCGCCGCAACTTCCGGAATATCGAGGTCCTCGACGGTGGCCGACGTGTCCGGGTCCAGCCCGGACTGACCGTCCGCCAGGTCAACGCCCATCTCGCCGCCCACGGCCACAAGCTGGGCCCGGATCCCGCGAGCGAGGCCGCCGCCACCATCGGCGGGGTGATCAACAACAATTCCAGTGGCATGGCCTGCGGCACCGAGTTCAACACCTACCGGACCCTGGAGTCCATGACCTTCGTGCTCCCCTCCGGCACGTTGATCGACACCGCGGCCCCGGACGCCGAGGAAGCGCTCCGGGCGCAGGAACCCGAACTGGTGGACACCCTGCTCCGGCTGCAGCTCCGGGTGCGCGACAACGCCGAGTCCGTCGCGATCATCGAACGCCACTTCGCCCTGAAGAACACCATGGGCTACGGTCTGAACTCCTTCCTCGACCACGACTCGCCGCTCGACCTGCTCACCCACCTGATCATCGGTTCGGAGGGGACCCTGGCGTTCGTCGCCGAAGCGGTCTTCCGCACCGTGCGGATCAGCCCCCTGGCCACCACCGCCCTGGCGGTGTTCCCGGATCTCGACGCCGCCACCCGCGTCCTGCCCGACCTGGTCGGCACCGGGGTCGCCACCCTGGAGCTGATGGACGCCACCTCCCTGCGGGTGGGCCAGTCCCTGCCCGGCGCGCCGTCCGCGATCATGGGTTTCAAGGTCGGGCAGGAGGCCGCCCTGCTCGTCGAGTACCACGCCGACGAGCAGGAGGAGCTCGAGCACCTCGAACGCTCGGGCACCGAGGTGCTCGCCGGCACCCGCCTGCACGCGGCCGCCCCCTTCTCCCCCGACGCGGTCGCCCGCAACGCCGCCTGGAACTTCCGCAAGGGGCTCTACGCCAGTGTGGCCGGTGCCCGGCCGAGTGGGACGACCTCCCTGCTCGAGGACATCGCGGTGCCCGTGCCGGCCATCGCGGCGACCTGCGAGGCCCTGCAGGAGCTGTTCTCCCGGAACGGCTACCGCGACGGGGTGATCTTCGGCCACGCCAAGGACGGCAATATCCACTACATGCTCACGGACCGCTTCGACACCGATGACTCGCTCCACCGCTTCCACGAGTTCCACGAGCAGACGGCCGACCTGGTGCTCTCGGCCGGCGGAAACCTGAAGGCGGAGCACGGCACCGGCCACGCCATGGCCCCCTTCGTCCGCCGCCAGTACGGCGACGAACTCTACGAGGTCATGCAGGAGCTCAAGCGCGCCTGCGATCCCGACACCATGCTCAACCCCGGCGTCATCCTCAACGACGACCCGCAGGCGCATCTGCGCGACCTCAAGGTGCCGGAACCCGTCGAGGAGGAGATCAACCGGTGCACCGAGTGCGGCTACTGCGAGCCGGTCTGCCCGAGCCGCGACCTCACCCTCACCCCGCGCCAGCGCATCGTCGTCCGTCGCGCCCAGGCCGCCGCGCAGGCCCGCGGCGATCACGCCACCGCCGAGGAGTTGTCCCGCGAGTACGACTACCCCGGGGAGCAGACCTGCGCCGTCGACGGCATGTGCCAGACGGCGTGCCCCGTGCAGATCAACACCGGCGACTTCATCAAGCGGCGGCGCCGGGAACACCACGGCCCGGTCAGCTCCACCGCCTGGACGGCCGCCGCGAAGACCTGGGGTCCGGTCACCCGCGCCGGCTCCACGGCGCTGAGCACGGCGTCACGGCTGCCCACCCCGGTGGTGCGCACCGCCACCGACCTCGGCCGGGCGGTGCTCGGCGAGGACACCGTCCCCCGCTACTCCGGTGACCTGCCCGCCGGGGGCGCGGCGCGGAAGAAGCTGGGCGGGATCGTCGGGGATCCCACCGCCGAGGTCAGCGGCGTCTTCCTGCCCTCCTGCGTCAACAGCATGTTCGGCGCGGAAGGCGACGGTGCCGGGGCGGGGACGGGAGCCACGCAGGCCTTCATCCGCCTGCTCGAGCGCGCCGGGCTGGCGCTGCGTGTGCCGGGGAACATCGAGTCGCTGTGCTGCGGCACGCCCTGGTCGTCCAAGGGCCAGGCGGCGGGGCAGGAACTCATGGCGGACCGGGTGCGCGCCAGCGTGCGCGAGGTCAGCGGCAACGGCCGGCTGCCGGTGGTCAGCGACGCCGCCAGCTGCACCGAGGGCTTCGCCGCCGCGCTCGAGAAGGAGGGGGTGGAGGTCGTCGACGCCGTGGACTTCGCCGTCGAGCACCTCCTCCCGGCCCTGGAGGTCACCGCCCCGGTCGAATCCCTGACCCTGCATCCGACCTGTTCCTCCCGGCGGATCGGCCTCGACGCCCAGCTGGGTGCCCTCGGCGCGGCGGTCGCGGAAACCGTCCACGTGCCCGTGAACTGGGGCTGCTGCGCCTTCGCGGGCGACCGCGGCATGCTCCACCCCGAACTGACCGCCTCGGCCACCGCCCCCGAGGCCGCGGAGGTCGGGAGGCTGGACGCGGCGGCGCACGCCTCCTGCAACCGCACCTGCGAGATCGGCATGACCCGGGCGACCGGACGGCCCTACTCCCACATCCTCGAGCTGTTGGAGCAGGCCACCCGCCCGTGAGGCCGCGTGGACACCGTGAGGTGCGGGCGGGCGTCCGAAAGCGAAACGTCCACGCGAACCCACATCGACGGTGACGGCCCGGTGCCGGTGAGCCCTGGCTACTGCGCCGAGGAACCGGCCCCGGCGTTGGCCCCGGAGCCGGAACCCGGGCTCGCGCCGGAGCCCGTTTTCTCCCCCTTGCCCGGCAGCCAGCCCAGGAATACCGCCAGGCCGAGGGCGACGAGCGCGATGAGCAGCGAGGCCCAGCCGAGGCCCGCCGTGAAACCGGCGAGCACGGCGATGGGTGCGATGATGGTCATGCCGATCTCGAAGGGGGCGAAGCCGACGTAGGCCACGCCGTACTCATTGAGGGTGCCCGACTTGAGCTTCGGGTCGACGATCTTGAGCAGCGCGATGCCGGTGGCCACGGCGGCGGTCGCCCAACCCCAACCGAAGATGCCGCGCTCGAGCCACTTCTCACCGAAGAACAGTGGTGACATGACGAAGAAGAAGATGAGGCAGAAGATGACGCCGAGGACGAACAGGAGGAGCAGCGGCTGCCAGTACTCGGCGACGACCGCGGGAGCAATGGACGCGATGCCGAAGGCGATCAGGTAGTCGGTGGAGGCGCCGGAGATGGAGCTGACCGTGTCCTTGTCCAGGTAGTCGGGCTTCTTCACCACGTGGAAGAACACGCGGCCGAGCAGGCCGATGACAAAGGACATGGCGAACAGCGGGATGGAGATGTTCGGGAACAGGTCGTTGACGAACCCGTTGATGAAGTAGGCGATCATGACGGTGAGCACGATGACGCCGAGGTGCAGCGCCAGCGGCTCGATCGCCGAGGGGTTGGTGGTGGCCCGGCCGATGGACGGGCGCTGGTCCAGCTCATCGATGTACCCGGAGCGCAGATCCCACGGCAGCTTCCCGGGCATCTGTGAGGTGCGGCCGGTGCGCACACCCCAGGTGGTGAAGATGATGCCGCCGACGATCGCGGCGAGCGTGCCGACGGTCGCGGAGGTGAAACCGAGCGAGCTGGCCGCGGCGGCGCCCGCTCCCTCCAGGGCGCCGCCGACGGCCGCGGCGGTGCCGAAGCCGCCGACGAAGCCGACGGGCAGCATCATGCCGAACCAGTTCTCGGTGCCGAAGAGCGGGGCGAACAGGAAGACGCCCAACAGGATGAAGATGCCCCACTGCGCCATGAACATGCCGGTGGAGTACGACCACATGGTCTTCGCGCCGGTGCGCACCGAGGGGGTCAGATCCATGCCGTACGCCATGGCGGCGAAGACCACGGCGATCAGCAGAGAGGTGTAGGTGCCGATGTGCTCCGAGAAGCCGATCAGATCGAGCACCTGCGGCCCAAGCACCATGCCGAGCAGGCCGGCGGTGATGGGCGCCGGCATGAGCAGGCTCTGGAAGATGCGCACATTGCGGCGGAGAAAATTGCCCACGACCATGAGCAGCGAGATCCAGCCGACATCGATCAACAAACTGTACGGGGTGTACTCCACGCTCCCACGTCCTTTCCACAGAAATCGACCCGTCCCGGGCGGGACGGGCACAGGGCAACCAGCGACAGATCGCCTTCACTGTATCCCAGGCCACAGCCGCGCCCCTCATCGAAAGCCGGAACACAATTACGTTGACACATCACTATCTTTTGGTAAGGTTAGTGGCATGTCCACCACTGATCTCCGAGCCATCATCATCGGCGCAGGCCAAGCGGGCCTGGCGGCCGCCCACGAGCTGAGCCGGCGCGGCCTGAACCCGGGTTCGGATTTCCTGGTCCTCGACGCCAACCCCGGCCCCGGCGGCGCCTGGCGCCACCGGTGGGACTCCCTGACGCTCGGCCAGGCCCACGGCATCGCGGACCTGCCCGGGCTGCCCATGGAGCACCCGGACCCCACCACACCCTCCTCGATTCTCGTGGCCGAGTACTACGGAGCCTATGAGGACACCTTCGACCTGCAGGTCCTGCGACCGGCCAAGGTGCTCCGCGTCGAGCCGACCGACCCGGACGACGACCGCTCCCCGCTGCGGGTGAGCACGCAACAGCACGGTGACTTCACCGCCGGGATCGTCCTCAACGCCACCGGCACCTGGGACAACCCGTACATCCCCTATATCCCAGGCATCGAGAAGTTCACCGGCCACCAGCTGCACACGAAGGACTACGTCCGCCGCGAGGACTTCGCGGGCAAGAAGACCCTGGTCGTCGGCGGCGGGCTGTCGGCGGTGCAGTTCCTCCTCGAACTCGAGGACGTCACCGAGACCGTCTGGGCCACCCGCCGCCCGCCGAATTTCACGGAGCGTGAGTTCGACTCCGGCTGGGGCCTGGCCGTCGAGAAGGCCGTGCGCGAGCGCACCCACCACGGGCTGGCCCCCGCCTCAGTGGTGCGCACCACCGGCATCCCGCAGCTGCCCGAGTACCTCGCCGGCGTGGAGCGCGGCGTGCTGGTCTCCCGCGGCATGTTCAATTCGATCGGACCGCGCGGCGTGCGTTTCGGAGAACCGGCCAGCCACGACGCCGAGGGACTCGGGCCGTCGGTAAGCGGCCGGCTGCAGGTCCCGGCCTCCTGGGACCCGCTGCCGGCCGGCCACGAGCTCGACGTCGACGTCATCTTCTGGAACACCGGCTTCCGCGCCGCCCTGCGCCACCTCGCGCCGATGAAACTGCGCGGTCCGCGCGGCATCGAGCTGGTCGACGAGGTTACCCCGGCCGCCGACCCGCGCGTGCTGCTCGTCGGCTACGGCTCGACCGCCTCGACGGTCGGCGCGACCCGGGCCGGACGCCTGGCAGGTCGACTGGCCCACCGGCGCCTGCGCGAAAAGACCCCCGTGCACATCTGACGAACAAACCTAGGATTGAGAACATGAAAGCCTTCGGATTCCTGAGCTTCGGCCACTACGCCATCGGTAACCAGGCGGGCCCCGGCGCCCGCGAGGTCCTCCAGCAGGCCCTCGAGCTGGGCAAGGCCGCCGACGAGATCGGCGTCAACGGCGCCTACTTCCGCGTCCACCACTTCGCCCCGCAGGGCGCGTCCCCCATGCCGCTGCTCGGCGCGATCGCCGGCTCCACGAAGCACATCGAGGTCGGCACCGGCGTGATCGACATGCGCTACGAGAACCCCCTCTACCTGGCGGAGGAGGCCGCCGCCCTCGACCTGCTCTCCGACGGCCGAGTCGCCCTCGGCGTCTCCCGGGGATCACCGGAGCCGGCCGAGCGCGGCTGGGAGTCCTTCGGCTACGCCGCGGAGGCCCCCAACGGCGCGGACATGGCGCGCAACAAGTTCGAGACCTTCCTGGCCGCCATCGACGGCTACGGCGTGGCCAAGGCCGCCCCGGAGGATCAGCAGTACCCGCGGATGTACCGCGGCGGCACCCCGCTGCCGGTCTTCCCGCACTCACCGCAGCTGCGCCGGAACATCTGGTGGGGCGCCGGCTCCCACTCCACCGCCGAGCAGGCCGCGCGTGACGGCGTGAACCTCATGAGCTCCACCCTGGTCTCCGAGGCCGACGGGAGTTCGTTGGGTGAGATGCAGTTCGAGCAGATCCGGCGTTACCGCGCCGCCTGGAAGGAGGCCGGCCACGACTGGACCCCGCGGGTGTCCGTCTCCCGTTCGGTCTTCCCGATCGTCAGCGAGCGTGACCGGCAGCTGTTCGGCCTGCAGGGCAACTCGCAGGACCAGATCGGCTCCCTCGGCGAGGGCTCCCCGGTGACCTTCGGCCGCTCCTACGCCGCCGAACCGGACAAGCTCATCGAGCAGCTCAGGGCCGATCCGGCCGTTATGGCCGCCGACACCCTGATGCTGACTGTCCCCAACCAGATGGGTGTGGACGTCAACCTGTCCATCCTGTCCAATTTCGCCGAGCACGTGGCCCCGGCACTCGGCTGGCTCCCGGCCTCCGAGGGCCGCGTCGAGGGCTACCCGATCGACTGACCTTCCGCGTCGTGGACGCCCGCCCCTTCTGGATTCGGGGGCGGGCGTTTGTGCGTGGCGGGGCGGTGAAAATGGGCGGGTTTCGGTGAACGTGGGCGGGTTTGAACATGCCCCAAAATACTGATGAAGGGGACTCACGAACCGGAGCCCGACACCAGAGCCCCGCCGGAGCTGCCGTCCTCCACGAAAGGCGGGGGCTCGCGCTCACTCCGCCGCCCGGCGCGCCCGCTTCCGGCGGTCACGGGCAGCCGGTCGGAGTTGATGCCGTAGGGAGTGCACGTGATCGGTGTGATCTTGTCGCGGTCCGCCTCATGGGTCACCGCCGAATAATCCGCGGGCGCCACGTGCCGTCCGGTCCCCAGTGGCGCAACAGGACGGTCATCGGCTTCCCGCAGCTGCCCTCCGGCAGCGGGGAATCATTGCTGCTCGTCGACGAAGTCGCGGGCGATCACGGTGGGCTCGGCCTTCTCCTCGCCGATATTGCGCAGGTTCATCTCCACCAGCGCATCGGTGGTCAGCGAGTCGTTGACGCCGTTGATGACGTCGCGGGCCTCCGGCGGCACGGCGTCGGCCTGCATGAGCGGCAGCACATTCTGCGGGAGGATCAGCTGCTCCGGATCCTCCAGGGTCACCAGGTCGACCTCGTTGCCGTCCGCGTCGAGCAGCGGCGAGGTGGTGTAGATGTTGCCCACCTCGGCGGTGCCCTCCGTCAGCGCGGCGATGGTCAGGGGACCGCCGCCGTCGGAGATCGGGACCAGGGTGATCTTGTCGGCGCCCACGCCGTAGACCTCGGTCAGGCCCTGCGGGCCGTAGGGGCGCTCGGCCAGCTCGGGGTTGCCGGCGATGCGGACCTGCTCCAGGTTGTTCAGGTCCCCGAGGGTCTCCAGCTGGTGCTCCTCGGCCAGCTCCCGGGTCACCCGGTAGGAGTCCTTGGACTCGCCCTCGGCGTACTCACCGGCGGCCAGCCCCTCGGGCAGCGCCTGCTGGAGGGTCTCGTACACCTCCTCCGCGTCGGCGCCGGTCCCGATCTCCTGTCCACCGGCGTCGGTGAGGAGGAACTGGGTGAGGTTGCCGAGGTACTCGGGCACCAGGTCGACGCTGCCCTCCTCCAGCGCCCGCAGGTAGACCTCGCGGGAGCCGATGCCGGAGTTGACCTCGACGTCGAAACCGGCGTCCTCCAGCGCCGCCGCCCACACCTGGCCGATGATCTCGGACTCGGGGAAGTTCGCGGTGCCGATGACGATGGTGTCGTCGCCGCCCGCCGCGGTGGTCCCGGCGTCGTCGCCCGCCAGGGGGTCCTCCGACGAGCAGGCGGTCAGGGTCAGACCGAACAGCACACCGGCGGCGACGGTGACGGTGGCGTGACGGGGACGGATTCTCATGCGGGACTCCCTTGGGGCTTGAGCGTGCGTTGCAGGCCCGCGAGGACGAGATCCACGATCAGCGCGAGCGCGGTCACCAGCAGGGCGCCCGCCAGCATCTGCGGGTAGTCCCGTAGCGCCAGCCCGTCGATGAGATAACGGCCCAGGCCTGACAGCCCAATGTAGGCCACGACGGTGGTCGTCGCCAGCACCTGCACCACGCACGAGCGCAGCCCTCCGACCATGGTGGAGGCGGCCAGGGGCAGCTCCACCCCGGTGAGGATCTGCCGTTCGCTGTAACCGGTCGCCCGGGCGGCCTCGGTCACCGCCCGCGGCACGGCGACCATGCCCGAAACCGTGCCGGCCAGCAGCGGGGGCACCGCCAGAATGACCAGCACGACCGTCGCCGGCACCAGGGGCATACGCACCCCGATGCTCATCTCGATGGTCAGCCAGGTCAGCAGGCCCAGCGACGGCAGCGCGCGCAGCGCCCCCGCGGCGGCGACCACGCTGTCAGCGGCACGGCGGGTGTGGCCGACCCACAGGCCGAGCGGGACGGCGATGAGGCAGGCCACGGCCACCGCCAGGCCGGTGTACATCAGGTGCTCGAGGGTGCGTTGGGTGATTCCCCCGGCCCCGTCCCAGTTGGCGGGGTCGGCCAGGAAGGCGAACGCCTGGGAGAGCTGGTTCATCGCACCCTCCCGGTCGCCCGCGTCCGCATCCGTGTCCGCGTCCTCGTCCACGGCATCGTCAGCCGGCCGACCGCCACCAGGACGGCGTCGAAGATCACGGCCAGCACCACGGTGCCCAGCAGGCCCGCGATGATCTCGGTGGGAAAGGAGCGCTGGAAGCCCTCCGTGAACAGGGTGCCCAGGGAGGAGACCCCGATCAGCGCGCCGACGGAGACCAGGCTGATCGTCGAGGCGGAGACCACCCGGATCCCGGACAGCAGGACCGGGCCCGCCAGGGGCAGGTCGACGGTGAGCACCCGCCGCCAGGCCGGGTACCCCATCGCCACCGCCGCCTGGCGGACCTCACCGGGCACGGTGTCGAAGGCGTCCGCGGCGGTGCGCACCTGCAGCGCCAGACCGTAGAGGGTCATGGCCACCACCACGTTGAACGGGGACAGGATTGAGGTGCCCAGGGCCAGGGGCATGACCACGAACAGCGCCAGCGAGGGGATGACGTAGAGCAGGCCGGTGGCCACCACCAGCACCTCCCGGGCCGGGCGGTACCGGTGGGCGCACCAGCCGACGGGCAGGGCCAGCAGGAAGGACGCGACGACCGCCGGCCACGACAGGTTCACGTGCGCCCACGCCAGCTCGAGGACACGCTCGTGGTTGGTCCATATCCACTCCCACCTCATTCGAGCACTCCCCGCACCCGACCGCCGCGGTCGACGACGAGGCGTCGTCCGCCGCGCTCGGTGACCTGCAGCAGGCGCGCCTCCGCGCCGGTGAACTCGCGGACCCGGCCGTTGGCCGGCGCGGTGACGAACTCCTCCGCCGTGCCCACCTGCTCGATGCGGCCCTCCATGCCCAGCAGGACGATCTCGTCGCCGAGCAGGAACGCCTCGTCGATGTCGTGGGTGATCATGAGAATCGTCTTGGCCAGGCGTTCCTGCAGGCCCATGACCTCCTCCTGCAGACCCCGGCGCACCACCGGATCCACCGCGGCGAAGGGCTCGTCCATGAGCAGAATGTCCGGGTCGGCCACCAGCCCGCGGGCCACGCCCACCCGCTGGGCCTGACCGCCGGAGAGCTCCGCGGGGTACCGGCCGCCCAGATCGGGGTCGAGACCGACGAGCCGCAGCATCTCGCCGGCGCGCTCGCGGGCGTCCCGCCGACCCACCCCGTGGAGGCGGGCGACGGAGGCGATGTTGTCGACGACCGTGCGGTGCGGCAGCAGCCCCGAGTGCTGCATGACGTAGCCGATGGACCGGCGCAGCGCGACCGGGTTGCCGTCCGTGACGTCCTCGCCGCGGACCAGCACGCGGCCCGCATCGGGTTCCACCATCCGGTTGACCATGCGCAGCAGGGTGGTTTTGCCGCAGCCCGACGGCCCCACGAACACGGTGGTGGATCCGGGCGCCACCCGGTGACTGAAGCCGGTGACGGCGGGGCGGGCCGACCCCGGATAGGTCTTGGTGACACCCTCGAACTCGATCATGCGTATCCCTTCCCCGTGGTCGGTACCCGTGCCGGGTCAGCCCAGTTTAAACGCACCATTGGGCACCGGGGCGGACGCGGTTCGGGTGTCGACTGTGGTCACCGTGGCGACAGCGGGCACAATGGGGGCCATGCCCTCGTCACCCCTGTCCGCCGTCGGCGGAGTTCTGCGCGCCCGGTCCGGGGAGTTCCGCGACGAGGTCCACCGGCGGTTCTACCTCGACGTCCTCGAGGCCCGCCAGGTCTTCCCCCTGACGCTGCGCGAGACCCACGTGGACCTGGCGTCCTCCCTGGCCTGGGTGCTGGAACGCACCTCATCCGACGGCACCCTGCCCGACGATGTCCTCGCCCGCATCCGCCGGCTCGGCGTCGACCACCGCCGCCACGGCTTCCCCGCCGAGGTCTACCCCGCATTCCTCACCGCCCTGCGCGGCGGACTGCGGACCGTGACGGCGGAGCACGGCGGCGTCGACGACCCGCTTGTCGACGCCGCCGGGGACGTCTTCGCCCGCGTCTGCGGGGCCATGGCCGACGCCGCCCGGGAGGCGGACATGGCGGGCGAGCTGCCGGCGTCCTCCGCGGAGGTCGTCAGCGTGGAACGCCGCTCACGCCGGGTGTCCGTGATCCGGCTCGAGTCCGGCCTGCCCGTCCCCTACCGCGCCGGCCAGCACCTGCCGGTGACCGCCTCCTACCTGCCGGGGGTCTGGCGCACGCTCTCCCCCGCACTGCCCTCGGACGAGCACGGCCAGCTCGAGTTCCACGTGCGCGCCCACGACACCGGCTCGGCCTCCCACCTGCTGGCCACCACCCGCCCCGGCGACTACTGGACGCTGGGTGCCCCGCGGGGCGGGCTGCGCGTCCGCGGCGACCGCGGCATCGTGATGATCGCCCACTCCACCGGCCTGGCCCCGCTGCGGGCCATTCTGTTCGAGCTGCTCACCGCGGAGAACCCCCCGAGCGTGCACCTGTTCTTCGGGGCCGAGTACCCCGGCGAGCTCTACGACCTGATGAGCCTGTGGCAGCTGTCGAAGGCGCTGTCCTGGTTGACGGTGGTGCCGGTCGTCGAGCACGCCGAGGACGCCTGGTGGGTCCGGTCGACCGTGCCACCGCAGGCCCTCCAGCGGCTGGCACCGCGGGTGCGCCGGGAGATCGGCGAGGTGGTCACCGACGCCGGGCCCTGGCCCCACTACGAGATGCTGGTGGCCGGGGAGGCCGACCGGGTGCGCGGCACGGTCGACACCCTGCTCGCCGGCGGCATCACGGCGGAGAATATCCAGGCCGAGGCGTGGGAGCGTACCGAGGAGTGGCCGGCGAAGGGCCCGCGGTAAGCCGCGTCGACCGGCCGGCGGAAAGAGGTGAGGACCCGGTCACCTGATGGCGACCGGGTCCTCTTCCGGGGACTGCTAGATGTAGATCCCGCGCTCGGCGAACCACGGGACGGGATCCACGGCGCCGTTGCCGGTGGGGTGGATCTCGAAGTGGAGGTGCGAGCCGGTGGAGAAGCCCTCGCTGCCCATGCCCGCGATGTACTGGCCGGCGCTGACGCGCTCACCGACACCGACGGCCAGGGTCGACATGTGGCCGTAGACCGACATGGAACCGTCGTCGTGCTTGATGCGGATCCACTGGCCGTAGCCGGAGGCCGGGCCGGAGTTGATGACGGTGCCGTCCATGACGGCCAGAATCGGGGTGCCGATCGGGGCCGCGATGTCGATGCCGGCGTGGAAGGCGCCCCAGCGGGGGCCGTAGCCGGAGGTGAAGGTGCCCTGGGCCGGCTTGACCACGGAGGGCGCGCGGGCGGCCAGATCGGCCTGGGCGCGCCCGGCGCTGTACTCCACGGCCTTGGTCAGCTGGTCCTGGATGTTGCTGACCGGCTTGTACTCGGAGAGCGCCAGGATCTGCGGGGCGCTCTCGGCCAGGGAGGACGACATCTGGGTGGCGTCGTTGACCAGCTCGTAATCGACGGCCGCCACCTCGGAGGAGGCGGGGGTCTCGGTCTGGGTGAGGGTCGCCGCGGTGGCTCCTCCGATGCCCGCGGTGGAGACCGCTCCGCCGGCGACGGCCGCGAGGGCGATGCGACGCCTGGTCGTCCGCTGAGCCTTGCTAAGCATAAATCTTCTCTCTTCGTGGGGTTATCTGCCTACCGTCACAATTTGTGTTGCATTTGCAACGATGTCGTGACCGTTCCGTTATCTGATGGAGGGTAACAATAACGTCTCGGTTTTCCGGGGGCAAATTCCCACCGCACACGGGATTTCCGGCATTCACAGACGGCCTGCACCCGTTCCCCGATGACAACCCCGTGTTATCTGACCGTCACGAACTGCCGGGGAGCCCATCGCCCGCGGCAGTACCACCTTGCCTGGTGCCTTGCCTGTTTCCGGCGACCCTGACGACACGAATAACTCTCCGCGGGCCCACCCCACCGCCCCGGGTGCGGCAGCACATCTTTCCCGCGCCAGCTGACCGGCGATTCCACGACGCAGAGAAGACGGGCGCCTCACGCAACCACGGGCCGACCGCTGGATTCGGACCACGACCGGCGACAGCTACGCGGCATCCCAGACGACAACGTCCTCCGGCCGTCCGTTATTCCCCAGGGCGCGCCCGCCCTGAACGTGTTCACGCCGGTGCACAGCTCCCCCTGCACCGCACCCGGCGCGGAATGCTAGATGATTGATTCCAGGGGAGTCGCTACCCAAAAATAAAGCGAGAGTGTTCAAGATCGAAGTTGTGGACAACAATCTCAACACTCTCGCAACCGCACTCTACGTCACCGCCGACGACTTCATCAACACCCATCCCGAGCTCGCGCCACAGCGACCAGCCACCGGAATCCAACCACGGATCAGCGACGCGGAACTCATCGTCCTGGGCATCATCGAAACCCTGCTCGGATTCACCTCCGAACGCCGCTTCATCCGCTTCGCCCGCACACGACTGGCCAGCGTATTTCCCTATATCCCCCAGCAGCCCGGCTACAACAAACGCCAACGCAACCTCACCGAACTCATGCAGCACATCATGACCCACCTGGCCACCTGTACCGGGCTGCTCAACGATGACGTCTGGGTCGTGGACTCCACCCCGGTCGAATGTGGCCGCTCCCGGGAAACGGTGAAACGATCGAACATGGCCGGGTTCGCCGAGTACGGCTACTGCGCGTCGCACTCCCGCTTTTTCTGGGGACTACGGCTGCATCTGGTCTCCACCCTGCACGGTCTGCCGGTCGGCTACGCGCTCACCGGGGCGAAGGCCGATGAACGCGCCACCCTGCTGTCCATGCTGGATGCGGCACCGGTGCCCGTGCCGGCCGGCCAGATCATCATGGCGGACAAGGGCTACAACGGCACCTGGTTGGAAGAAGAACTCAACAATGGTGGTGTCGAACTCATCCGGCCGGCCCGGAAAGGGGAAACATCCAGGCCCGGCAAGCACTTTCTGAAACCTCTGCGGCAACGGATCGAGTCGGTGTTTGACACGTTGAAAGGCCAGTTGGGCCTGGAGCAGCACGGAGGCCGGACCATCTCCGGGGTGCTCAGCCGGATGGTGCGGCGGTTGCTGGCGTTGAGCGCGGTGATCTGGCACAACCACACCACCGGCCAGCCGGTCCTAAGATCATTGACCGCGTACGACCACTAAACCCCCGGAATCAATCATCTAGAAACCGGAGGGCTCGGTGTCCAGCTCAGGCTCCCCGGGCGGGCCCTCCCGGTGCAGTGGCCGAAGGGCCGTGGTCTCCTCCAGCCAGAGCAGCGCGTCGTAGCGGCCGCCCATCACCGTCGCCACGTAGTTGCCCGCCTCGCGCCGAGGGTGGTACACGACGCCGATGGCACGGTGTCCCCGGCGCGAATCCAGCCACGGCCCCGAGCGCTCCGGGCCGAAGACGAGCACCGCGGATTCGCCCAGTGTCTCGTGCAGCAGCGCCTCGTGGCTGCCGGCGCGGGCCTCGGGGACCGTCATGACCTCCTGGGGTGCTCCCCACCGCTCGGCGGCGATGACCGTGCCGCGGTGGGAGGCGAAGCCCACGAGGACCACCCCGTCCCCGCCGTGCCGTTCCCGCACCAGCTGCCCCACGTTGACCAGCCCGGCATCGGCCATGTCGGTGGCGCGGGCGTCGCCGACGTGGGTGTTGTGCTCCCAGACCAGCGCCTTGGAGTGCTCACCGTGATGTTCCGCCAGCAGGTCGATGGTGTCGGCCATGTGGATGTCGCGGATATTCCACGACTGCCGGTTGCCCAGGACCATGGAGCGGTAGTAGTGCTCGGCATCGGCGGCGACGAGGGCATTGAGGGCCGCATCCAGCGCCTCCGGTTCCGCGGGGACCCCGTCCATGGCGAGCCGGCGCACGTGCACCAGCAGCTCCACGACGTCGTCCTCGCAGGCCTCGTCCACCATCCGCAGGCTGCGGGCATAGGAGTGCGGATCCTCGTTGTAGCCGGCGAAGCACTGCCAGGCCTGGTGGGCGGCCGGGAGCGCCTCGGGGGCATTGGTCTCGAGCCAGCTGATGGTCTGCCGGAGGGAGTCCCACAGGGAGTAGACGTCCAGGCCGTAGAAGCTGACCTGCCGCTCGGACGGCTGGTTCGAGTTCCAGTCGCGTAACCAGTCGAGGAAGTCCGCGACCTCCTCGTTCGCCCACATCCAGGTCGGCCAGCGGTGGAAGTGCTTGAGTACATCGCGGGCGTCGAGGTCGTGGTCGTCCCGGTTGCGCACCCACCGGTTGATCCGCCAGCAGTCGGGCCAGTCGCCCTCGACGCCGATCCAGGTGAAGCCGTGCTCGGTGATCAGCCGGCGGCTCAGTTCCGCGCGCCACCGGTAGAACTCGTGGGTGCCGTGGGAGGCCTCGCCGATGCAGACGAACCGGGCGTCGGCGGCCTGTTCCACCAGTGGCTCCAGGTCCGCCGGAGCGCGCAGGGGGCTTGCGAGGGAGCGCAGTTCCTCGCCCGCCCCGGTGTCCGAATCACCGCGGGAGCCGAAGAATCTCATGACGCCGCCTCCATGTCCGTTGCCGTGCCGTCGGGTGGGGACAGGTGCCGGAGGAACCACTCCCGCGCGAGCCCGGCGGCCTGTTCCAGGGTGCCCGGCTCCTCGAACAGGTGCGTCGCGCCCTCCACGATCTCCAGGCGACTCTCGCACCGGAGCTGGTCCCGGGCCTGGCGGTTCAGGGCCAGGACCTCCCGGTCCTGTCCGCCCACGATGAGCAGCGTCGGCGCCTGGACGTCCGCCAGCTGCTGCCCGGCCAGGTCCGGTCGGCCACCCCGCGAGACGACGGCGCCGGCCGACGTCCCCGGTTCGGCGGCGGCCCGCAGTGCGGCCCCGGCACCGGTGCTGGCCCCGAAGAACCCGATGGGCGAGGACATGCTCTGCGACTGTCCGCGTACCCAGTCCTCCGCCGCGGTCAGACGCCCGGCCAGCAGTCCGATGTCGAAGACATTGGCCCGGTCCGCCGCCTCCTCCCGGGTGAGCAGGTCCAGCAGCAGAGTGCCCAGCCCGGCCTCCTGCAGCACGGACGCCACGTAGTGGTTGCGCCGACTGTGCCGACTGCTGCCACTGCCGTGGGCGAAGACCACCACGGGGGCACCCGCCGAGGGCAGGTGGAAATGTCCCTCGAGCACCACCTGTCCCGCAGGGATCCGTACCTCATCTGAGACCGGAGCCTGTTCCATTGGTGCCGCAGGCGCTGCGGTGTCTCCGCCCGCCCGTTCCCGTCGGCGGCGGGCGGCCCGGTCCAGGGCCGCCACCACCTCATCGTCCGTCGTGGGGGAGAAGTCCCGGTAGTACTGCCCCACCGCCCGGAAGTCCGGTGGGGTGGACAGGACCACAACCTCGTCCGCGTCGGTGAGCCGTTCGACCGCCTGCCGGGTGGCCACCGGCGCGGCCACCAGCACGGTGACCGCGCCCTGCTGACGGGCGCTCAGGCAGGCGACCCGGGCCGTGGCGCCGGTGGCGATACCGTCGTCGACGATCAGCACGGTGCGGCCGCTCAGATCCAGTCGTTCGCGCCCCTCCCGGAAGCGGGCGGCCCGTTCCTGCAGCACCGCCTGCTCCTGCTGCTCCACCTCCGCCACCTGCCCGGGCGTCACCCCGGCCCGGTCGACGATCGCCTCATCGAGCACGCGCACGCCCTGCTCGCCGATCGCCCCCATGGCCACCTCGGGGTAGCGCGGCACGCCGAGCTTGCGCACCATCACCACATCCAGGGGCGCGTCGAGCTCGCGGGCGACCACCCCCGCCACGGGAACCCCGCCGCGGGGAAGCCCCACCACCACGATGTCCCGGTTGCACAGCCCGCGCAGCCGCTGCGCCAGTTGCCGTCCGGCGTCGAGCCTGTCCAGAAACTCCGTCATGTCCCGGTACCTTCCCGGCGATGCCCCGGGGGCCGGGCTCTGAGCCGGACCGGGAGGTTGCCTGTCAGCTGGAGAGTGTCGCCTCCAGCATAGGTCGGTTCGGTGGTGCCGGGAAGGGGTGACGGAAAGACCGGCGGCGGGCGGAACGCCGGCCTCCGCCACCCGCCCTAGTTCTCGAGCACCGGCAGCGATGCGCGAGTCTTCTCCACCTCATCGAGATCCAGGTCGAAGACCATGACCTCCGGCTCATACCCGGCCTCCGCCAGGCGCTTGCCGGTCGGACCCACCACACAGGAATGGCCGATGCCCGTCGGCCCCGATGCCCGGCCGGCCTCCGCCTCCCCACCGGGTCGGGCCTGCGCGGCGGCGACGAGGTAGGAGGTCGAGTCGAGGGCGCGGGCCGCGGTGAGCAGGCGCCACTGGTCGAGCTTGTCCGGCCCGTCCATCCAGCTGGTGGGCACCACGATCACCTCCGCGCCATTCTGCGCGAGCGTCCGGAACAGGTCGGGGAAGCGGATGTCGTAGCAGATCGCCACGCCGACCCCGACCCCGTCGACCTCGAAGACCACGAGGTCCTCGCCCGGGTGCACGGTGTCGGACTCGGCGTAGTTGTACGCGTCGAAGGTGTGGATCTTGTCGTAGCCGGTGTGGATGTCCGGCCCGGTCAACAACGCGGTGTTGTAGACGCGGTTGATCGTCTTGTCGTCACGCTCAATGGTGTCGGCGGGGCGGAACATACCGGCCACGACCGTGACGCCGAGCTCCTCGGCGGTCTCCCGCAGACCGGTGGCGAACTCACCGTCGAGGTCCTGGGCCTGTTTGTCCAGCCGCCCCGAGTCGAAGGACTGGCTGGTCGCCTCGGGCAGGACGATCAGTCGCGCCCCCTGCCCGGCGGCCTCCCGGACGCGTTCGCGGGCGAGCGCCAAATTCTCGACGGTATCCCCTGTGGACTGCAGCTGCACGATTCCGATCCGCATGCACCCCACGATATGTGGATAACCCCCGTTTCTCCACAACCCCGCACCCACCCCGCTTGGCCCTTGCGCGGCCGTTGCGGACACTGACCGCATGAGCCACCTCCAGTTGCCGACCGCCACCGTCGATCTGCTCACCGACCTGCTCCACCGCCCGTCCCCCGATCCCGGTTCCCCCGCCCTGCCCGCCGGCTCCCGCACCGCCGCGGCCCTCGCCCGCGCCGTGCTGGGCTGGCGCACCACCCGCCGCGACGCCGAGGCCACTCTCCTCGACCACCTGGCGGGAATCCGCGACTTCGCCCACCGGGCCTTCTCGCACGACGCCGCGTCCGCACGCCGACTCCGGGAGGTGATGCGGTGATGCTCCCCGACGCCACCGCCCTGCGCTCCGCCGCCGGTGCCCTCACCCACTCCGCCACCGTCCTGACCGGTGACACCGACGCCCGCCACCGGGACTGGGACCGGCTGCCGGCCAGCGGATTCACCGGCGAGGCCGCCGTCGAAGCCGTGGCCCGCCTCCACGAACTGACCACCCCGCTGTCCCTGCCGCCACGGCAGATGGAGCTGGTCGCGCGGGTACTCGCCGTGACCGCCACGCTGCGCGAGGAACTCGACGCGACGGCCGACCGGGCGCTCGCCGTCGCGGAGCAGGTCAGCGGCGCCTCCCCCACCGTCGACGCCCTGCTGCGCGATCTCGCCGCCCTGGGCGAGCTGCTGGACTGGGCGTGCGCCCGCCGAATCGACGCGCTGTGCACTCCCGTCCCGGCCGAACCGCCGCGGCGGCTGTCGGATCTGCCCGATCTGCCCGTCGACGCCGTGCACGAACTGATGCTTCTCGACGCCCCGCCGCACGTGGTGGAGCTGGCCCGGCAACACCCGGACCTGCGGCTGCTGGAGGCCTCCGACGGCCGACTCGTCGCCGCCGTGGGCGATCTGGAGTCCGCGGACTCGGTCGCCACCTTCGTCGCCGGGACAGGCTCCTCCGACCCGTCCGGCTGGACCACCCACATCGACCGCACCCGGGCACTGACCTCGGCCACAGGTGGGGCGGGCGTGGTGTGGCTGGGATACACTGCCCCGGAACAGGTCCCCCACGCCCTGGCCCGGCAACCGGCCCACCGGGCGGGTGCGGAGCTGCGCCGCTTCCAGGCGGAACTGGCCCAGCGGTTTCCCGACCAGCAGCGCATCGTGGTCGGCTACAGCTACGGCTCGGTTGTCGCGGGGGCGGCGGCCGACGCCGGGGAATCCGGCCTCCACGCCGATGAGCTGGTGCTCGTCGGCAGTCCCGGGGTCGGGGCCACCCATGCCGGACAGCTGCACCTGCTCGGGGACTCCCCCGGCGTGCACGCCGTGACCAACGGCGCCGATCCGATCGGGCTCGTGGCCACCCCACGCACCGGGGTACACGGGGTGGATCCGACCTCCGAACGGTTCGGGGCGCAGGTCTGGGAGGCGGATCCCCGGGGCGACCACGCCTCCTACTGGGACGACCCCGACTTCCTCGACCGGATCGGTGATCTGACAGGGAGGCCGGGTCGCTGAGACCGGGGCTGGGCTAGAAGAGCCCGGCCGGGGACTCGCTGTAGGAGACCAGCATGTTCTTCGTCTGCTGGTAGTGCGCGAGCATCATCAGGTGGTTCTCGCGGCCGATGCCGGACTCCTTGTAACCGCCGAAGGCGGAGTGGGCCGGGTAGACGTGGTAGTGGTTCACCCACACTCGGCCGGCCTGGATGTCGCGTCCGGCGCGGTAGGAGGTGTTCGCGTTGCGGGTCCACACACCAGCGCCGAGACCGTAGTTGGTCTCGTTGGCGATGCGGATGGCGTCGTCGTAGTCCTTGAACGTCGCCACCGACAGGACCGGGCCGAAGATCTCCTCCCGGAAGATGCGCATGGAGTTGTCGCCCTTGTAGACGGTCGGCTGGATGTAGTAGCCGTTCTCGTAGCCCTCGACCTTGTTCAGGCCGCCACCGGTGAGGGTCTCCGCGCCCTCCTCCGGGCCGAGCTTGAGGTAGCCGGTGATCTTGTCCATCTGTTCCTGGGAGGCCTGGGCACCCATCATGGTCTCGGTGTCGAGCGGGTTGCCGATCCTGATGGCCTCGACGCGCTTGACACCGAGCTCCAGGAATTCGTCGGCGATGGACTCGTGGACCAGGGCGCGCGAGGGGCAGGTGCACACCTCGCCCTGGTTGAGCGCGAACATCGAGAAGCCCTCGACGGCTTTCTCGCGGAAGGAGTCGTCGGCGTCCATGATGTCGGGGAAGAAGATGGACGGGGACTTGCCACCCAGCTCGAGGGTGACCGGGATGATCTTGTCGGACGCGGCCTTGTTGATCATCTTGCCCACCGCGGTGGAGCCGGTGAAGGCGATCTTGGCGATGCGGTCGGAGGAGGACAGCGCGGCGCCGGCCTCCTCGCCGAGGCCGTTGACGATGTTGAGCACGCCGTCAGGCAGCAGGTCGCCGATGATGTCAATCAGGTAGAGCAGCGACGCGGGGGTCTGCTCGGCGGGCTTGAGCACGATGGTGTTGCCGGCGGCCAGGGCCGGGGCGATCTTCCAGGTGGCCATGAGGATCGGGAAGTTCCAGGGGATGATCTGGCCGACGACGCCGAGCGGCTCGTGGAAGTGGTAGGCGACGGTGTCGTCGTCGATCTGGGAGATGCCGCCCTCCTGGGCGCGGATGGCGCCGGCGAAGTAGCGGTAGTGGTCGGCGGCGAGCGGGATGTCGGCGGCGAGGGTCTCACGTACGGCCTTGCCGTTCTCCCAGGTCTCGGCGACGGCGATCTCCTCGAGGTGCTCCTCGATCCGGTCGCCGATGCGGTGGAGGATCAGCGCCCGCTCGGCCGGAGAGGTCTTTCCCCACGCCGGGGCCGCGGCGTGCGCGGCGTCCAGGGCCAGCTCGACGTCGGCGGCGCTGGAACGTGCCACCTGGCAGAACACCTCTCCGGTGATCGGGGTGATGTTGTCCATGTAGCGGCCGTCCACCGGCGGAGTCCACGTGCCGCCGATGTAGTTGTCGTAGCGCTTCTCGTAGTTGACGATCGAGCCCTCGGAGCCCGGGTTGGCGTAGACGGTCATGGAGTCCTCCAGGTGTGCGGTGAGTCATGCGAGGCGGACAGGTGTGCCACCTGTCACATTCTTAACCGTTGGAACTCCACCCTGCAAGGACTTGTGGCAGCGGGACTGGCAGGGTGGCGAATTTCGGGCGCCGCGATTCGGCACGCTGGACAAACCGGAGACACCCCGCGCGGTGGTCTCCCCCACGAGGGGGTGGCGAGGGTTCAGATGGTGACGATGCGCGCCGACGCCGCGACCCCCGCCCCCGTGGGGCACGGGGCGCCGGACAGGAGAAATCCGCCCCACCCCCGAAACAGCGGGATGGGGCGGGTGTCAGGTACTTCGTCGGGTAGCCGAGGAAGCGGGACTCAACGCCGCCGCATGCGGCGCGGCTCCCACATCACCACCGCCGTGGAGCGCGGCACGTGGACCAGTTCACCGCCCCGATTATGGGAGTGGCGGTTGATCCTGCCGCGCAGGCGCTGGTTCTCCTCGCGCACCTCCTCGAGCTCGGAGCGCAGTCGGTCGCGTTCCTCGGTCAGCTCGATGATGGCCTTGATGCCGGCGAGGTTGACCCCGTCCTCCTGGGACAGGCGCTGGATTTTGCGCAGCATCGCCACGTCGCGGCGGGAGTAGCGGCGCCCGCCGCCCGAGGTGCGCAGCGGGGTGACCAGCCCCATGCGGTCATAGGTCCGCAGGGTCTGGGCGTGCATGCCCGCCAGCTCGGCGGCGACCGAGATGACGAAGACCTCGCCGAGCTCCTCGGTGGAGGACTTGTCCTGTTTGTTCTTCCCGGTTGCCACTGTGCGTCACCTCCTTCCTGACTCTCCTGCTGCCTTATTCGTTACCGGGCCAGTCGGCCCGCGGGTTGAAGCCCGAGTCCCGTTCCGCCTGAACGTAGGTCCGCAGCGCGCTGGCCGCGGCGGCGTCCAGGTGCTTCGGGACGGTGACCTGCACGGTGACGAGCAGGTCACCGGCCTGACCGCTGCGCCGGGGGATGCCCCGTCCACGTACCCGCAGGGTGCGGCCGTCCGGGGTGCCCGCGGGCACCTTGACCCGGACGGGGGCGTCCAGGGTGGGCACCGTGATGGTGTCGCCCAGGGCGAGTTCGCCGAAGGACACCGGGACGGTGACCTCGAGGTCGTCGCCCGAGCGGGTGAACACGGCGTCGTCACGCACGTGCACGGTGACGAACAGGTCGCCGGCCGGCTTGCCGTTCGGTCCGGCCTCGCCCTGGCCGGCCAGGCGCACCTTCTGCCCGTCGATCACGCCCGCGGGGATGCGCACGGTGATCGAGCGGGTGCGGTGGACCGTGCCGGTACCCGAGCAGGTCGGGCAGGGGTCGGTGATGACCTGGCCGGTACCGCCGCAGTTGGTGCACGGTGCGGAGAAGCCGAAGGCCCCCCGGTTCTCCGAGGTGAACCCGGAGCCGTTGCAGACCCCGCAGGTGGAGGGGTTGCCGGACTTCGAACCCGAGCCGTGGCAGGTGTTGCAGGGGGCCTCGCCGCTCAGTTGGAGCGGGATCGTCGTCCCCTTCGCCGCCTCGCGGAAATTAAGGGTGATCTCCGTTTCGACGTCCGCTCCCCGTGTCGGCCGAGCTGCGTGACGAGGACCGTTGCCACGGTTGAAAACGCCACCGAAGAGATCGCCCAGACCGCCGTCCGAAGAAAATCTTCCACCGGATCCTCCCCGGCCCCCGAAGATGTCCGAGACGTCGAAGTCCTCCGCCGCCTGGCGAAACCCGCCGGAGAAGCCGGTACCCCCGCCCCCGCCGAAGCCACCGAACCCGCCGGAGCGGAGCATGGACTTCAGCTCGTCGTATTCCTGGCGCTTCTTCTCGTCACCGAGGACGTCATAGGCCTCGGCGACCTTCTTGAAGCGGTCCTCGGCGACCTTGTCACCGGGGTTCGTGTCGGGGTGGTTCTCTCGTGCCAGCTTCCGGTAGGCCTTCTTGATGTCCTCGGCGGATGCGGACGAGGAGACCCCTAGATCTGCGTAGTAGTTCTTGTCTGCCCATTCGCGCTGGATCGTCACTGGGCATCTCCTCCTTTCAGGAAGGTCGGGTTGGTCGGGTACTGCCGGTGGAAAGAAGGATGCACCGCCGCCCGGGGGCGGCGCTGGGGGCGTCCCCTGGGACGGCGGTGCAGGAGGGTGGGATCGGTGGGGCGGTTACTGCTCCGCGCCGCCGCCCTTTTCCTCATCGGCGCCGCCCCCGGTCGGGTCCGCGATAATGACCATCGCGGTGCGGACCAGACGGTCGCCCACGCGATAGCCCTTGCGCAGCACCGTGCCCACGGACTTCTCCTCGCCGGAGGACAGGTCCTGGACCGCCTCGTGGATCTCGGGGTCGAACTCGTCGCCCTCAGCGCCGAAAGCGGTGAGCTTCAGCCCGTTCACGGTGTCGGTGAACTTGTCGGCGAAGACCTTGAGCGGACCTTCGCTCAGGTCACCATGCTGGCGGGCCAGGTCGAGGTCGTCGAGGATCGGCAGCAGCTGGGTCAGCACCGACGCCTTGGCAGTGTCGATGACGGCCTCGCGCTCACGCTCGGTGCGCCGCCGGTAGTTGGCGTACTCCGCACTCAGGCGCTGCAGGTCCTCGGTACGCTCGGCGAGCTGGAGCTCGACGCTCGTCGCCTCGCCGTCACCGTCGATCTCGGAGTCGGGGCCGAGCTCGGCATCGATGTCATCGAGCGCGGTCTCCACGTCGCCCTCGAGGTCCGCCTCGCGGGTGGGGTCGAACTGGTCGACGTCCTCGTCGACGATCGGGTCCGGGGCAGTGGTCAGCAGGTCGTCGTCCTCGTCACCACCCTGGGAGCGGGCCGCCTCCTCGGCGAGGTTCTCGGCCTCGTCCGGGAAGGTCCCCTCGTTGTCAGTGGAGTCCGGGTCGCCCGGGTTGTCGGGGAGCTTGTAGGGGTCAGTCACTACTTGTCTCCGTCCTTCTTCTCGTCGGTGGAGTCCTCGTCCACGACCTCGGCGTCGACGACGTTGTCGTCACCCTCCGGGGCGGCGTCAGCCTGGGTGGCGCCGGCGTTGGCCTCGGCCTCGTAGATGGCCTTGCCCATCTCCTGGGACTCGGTGGACAGCTTCTCGACGGCAGCCTTGATGGCGTCGAGGTCCTCGCCCTTGAGGGCCTCGTCGACCTCCTTGGCGGCGTCCTCCACCTTGGTCTTGATGTCCTCGGAGACCTTGTCGGCGTTCTCCTCCATGAACTTGCGGGTCTGGTAGGCCATGGACTCGGCGGAGTTGCGGGTCTCCTGCTCCTCGCGGCGCTTCTTGTCCTCCTCCGCGTGGGCCTCGGCATCCTTGACCATGCGGTCGATCTCCTCCTGGGAGAGGCCGGAGCCCTCCTGGATCTTGATCGTGTTCTCCTTGCCGGTGCCCTTGTCCTTGGCGGTGACGTGGACGATGCCGTTGGCGTCGATGTCGAAGGTGACCTCGATCTGCGGGACGCCGCGCGGGGCCGGGGCGATACCGCCCAGCTCGAAGGAGCCCAGCAGCTTGTTGGCCGTGGCCATCTCACGCTCACCCTGGAAGACCTGGATCTGCACGGAGGGCTGGTTGTCCTCGGCGGTGGTGAAGGTCTCGGAGCGCTTGGTCGGGATGGTGGTGTTGCGCTCGATGAGCTTGGTCATCACGCCACCCTTGGTCTCGATGCCCAGGGACAGCGGGGTGACGTCCAGCAGGAGGACGTCCTTGACCTCACCGCGCAGAACGCCGGCCTGCAGGGCGGCGCCCACGGCGACAACCTCGTCCGGGTTGACGCCCTTGTTCGGCTCCTTGCCACCGGTGAGCTCCTTGACCAGTTCGGAGACGGCCGGCATACGAGTGGAGCCGCCGACGAGGACGACGTGGTCGATCTCGGAGACGGAGAGCTCGGCGTCCTTGATCACCTGGTTGAACGGCTGCTTGGTGCGGTCGAGCAGGTCCTGGGTGATGCGCTGGAACTCGGTGCGGGACAGGGTCTCGTCGAGGAACAACGGGTTCTTCTCGGCGTCGACGGTGATGTACGGCAAGTTGATGGTGGCCTGCTGGGAGGACGACAGCTCGATCTTGGCCTTCTCGGCGGCCTCGCGCAGACGCTGCAGTGCCATCTTGTCCTTGGTCAGGTCAATGCCGTTGGCGGACTTGAACTTGTCCACCAGCCAGTCGACGATGCGCTGGTCCCAGTCGTCGCCGCCGAGGGCGTTGTCACCGGCGGTGGCGCGGACCTCGACGACACCGTCGCCGATCTCCAGCAGGGAGACGTCGAAGGTGCCGCCACCGAGGTCGAAGACCAGGATGGTCTGCTCCTGCTCGCCCTTCTCCAGGCCGTAGGCCAGAGCCGCGGCAGTGGGCTCGTTGACGATGCGCAGGACGTTCAGGCCAGCGATCTGGCCGGCCTCCTTGGTGGCCTGGCGCTGGGCGTCCTCGAAGTAGGCCGGGACGGTGATCACGGCGTCGGTGACCTCGTCACCCAGGTAGGACTCGGCGTCACGCTTCAGCTTCATCAGCGTGCGGGCCGAGATCTCCTGCGGGGTGTACTGCTTGTCGTCGATGTCGACGGTCCAGTCGGTGCCGATGTGGCGCTTGACGGAGCGGATGGTGCGGTCGACGTTGGTCACGGCCTGGTTCTTGGCGGACTGGCCGACGAGAACCTCACCGTTCTTGGCGAAGGCGACGACGGACGGAGTGGTCCGGGCGCCCTCGGAGTTGGCGATGACGGTGGCTTCGCCACCTTCGAGCACGGAAACCACCGAGTTGGTGGTACCGAGATCGATGCCTACTGCGCGTCCCATAATTCTTCCTCCTATTGGTCACGTTTTTTAAGTTGACTGACACCAGCTCAACTTCTGGAAGCCATCCTAACAGAGGCCTTGAGCCGATGTCACTCAAGCTCTCACACCCTACAACGGACCGTACCCCAAAGTTGTTCCCACTCGACTCAACTTTTTTCTTTTTCACTGGTACCCCCATGAACTCGCAGCGGCGGCATGAAGCGAAGCTCTTAAAAACGACCACAAGACGATTTGGGCATCCCGACACCGCCGCCAGTGCAGCCCCCCTCGGGTCAGTTCCCATCGCCCCTCGGCCACCACCGTCACCGCGACACATGAAAGGCGCTGCGCCACCGGCCCACGCACGCCGCCGCCGATACAGGTACAGTCGCCCCCACCTCCGCAGGGGGACCCGGACAATGAACTCCTCCCACATGTGAGATGTGGCTCATATACTGACCATAAACAGGGTGCCCCTCACATCAGGGGCACCGCCGAACGTCGGGCAGGCCGGATGGCCGCGACAACCCGTGAAAGGCGGTGTGCGCGATGAATTTCCAGTTGACCCGCACCCGTCATGTCAGTGACCGTCCGCCGGTGGTGCGCTGAACGCCATTTTTACCTTCACCGCCCGCTCCATCACCGGAAGGACCGTATGACCATGACCTCCCAGACCTCGCCCGCCTACTCGCCGCTTCCCGTCTCCTCCGACGTCGAGGACGTCGTCGAGTCCGCCGTGAAGCGCGCCCGCACCTGGCTGGAGCAGACCAGCGCGTCCGACAAGTCGGACTCGACCGCCACGGAGCGGCTCGCCGCCCTGGTCCGTGATCCGGAGGGCGTGAACTTCACCATGGACTTCGTGGACCGGGTCGCCCGTCCGGAGGACAACGGCACCGCCGCGGCCGCGCTGGCCAAGATGCCGGCCGGCCCCGATTTCCTCGGCCCCCTCAATAAGGCGGCGCTGCGGCTGGGCGGGCTGGTCGGCCCCGCCCTGCCGAACGTGGTCATGCCCCTGGCCCGGCAGCGGATGCGCCAGATGGTCGGCCACCTCGTCCTCGACGCCGAGGGCAAGGCACTGAACAAGCTGCTCGACGAGTCCCATGCGGCCGGTTACCAGCTCAATCTCAATCTCCTCGGCGAGGCCGTCCTCGGTGACGAGGAGGCCGCCCGACGCTCCGAGCAGACCCTCGCACTGATCAACAACCCGCGGGTGACGTACGTGTCGGTGAAGGCCTCGAGCCTGTGCGCCCAGCTCAACCCCTGGGATCTCGAGGGCAGCGTGGTGCGTCTGAAGGACACGCTGCGCCCCCTCTACCGGGCCGCGCACGCCCAGTCCCCGCAGGTGTTCATCAACCTGGACATGGAGGAGTACAAGGACCTGCGGCTGACCATCCGCCTGTTCACCGAGCTGCTCGACGAGCCGGAGTTCCGTGACTACGAGGCCGGTATCGTGCTGCAGGCCTACCTGCCGGACACCTTCGACGCCGTGGTCGAGCTCGCGGAGTTCGCCGCGCGGCGTCGGGAAGCGGGCGGCGCCCCGATCAAGGTCCGCCTGGTCAAGGGTGCGAATCTGTCCATGGAGAAGGCCGAGGCCGAGGTGCACGGCTGGGCGCAGGCGCCCTACTTCACCAAGGCGGAGGTCGACGCGAACTACCTGCGGCTGCTCGACTGGCTGCTGCGTCCCGAGCACGCTGATAACCTGCGGGTGGGCGTGGCCAGCCACAACCTCTACACCATGTCGCTGGCCTGGGAGCTGGCCGTCAGGCGCGGCGTCGAGCACCAGATGGACGCCGAGATGCTGCAGGGCATGGCCCCGGACCAGGCGCGCAGCGTCGCGGACGTGGTGGGACGGATGATCCTCTACACCCCGGTCGTCCACTCCGAGGACTTCGACGTCGCCGTCAGCTACCTGGTCCGCCGTCTCGAGGAGAACGCCGAGCCGCAGAACTTCCTGCACGCGCTCTTCGCCCCCGAGATCGAGGGCCCGGATCACCTGACCCCGCTGGAGGAGCAGGAGCAGCGTTTCCGCCGCTCGGTCGCCGAGCGTTGGACGACAACCGCGGAACCGCAGCGCAGGCAGGACCGCGGCGCCGAGTCCGGGCGGCAGGCCCCGCGCATCGGACGCTTCGTCAACGAACCCGACACCGATCCCGCCCTGCGCGCCAACCGGGCGTGGGCGCTCGACCTGCTCGCCGCCGCCCCGTACACCCCGGAGTCACCGGAGGTCACCGACCCCGCGGTTGTCGACGCCGCCGTCGCCCGGGCGCATGAACTGGCCCCCGGGTGGGCGTCGCGCAGCGGCTTCGAACGTGCCGAGGTGCTCGACTCCATCGCCGATGAGCTGGCCGACTCCCGCGCCGACCTGTTGTCCGTGATGGCGCACGAGGGCGGCAAGACCGTCGAGCAGTCGGACCCGGAGGTTTCCGAGGCCATCGACTTCGCCACCTATTACGGCGAGAGCGCCCGCGCACTGGACGCCGCGCGCTCGGTGTTCACCCCGCATAAGCTGACCGTGGTCACCCCGCCGTGGAACTTCCCCGTGGCCATCCCCACCGGTGGTGTGCTCGCCGCCCTGGCGGCCGGCTCCGCGGTGATCATCAAACCCGCCCCCCAGGTCGTCGCCTGCGCGGAAGTGGCCGTCGCCGCCATCCACCGGGCCCTGGACGCCCACGGCCTGGACCGCGATCTCGTCCAGCTGGTCCGCACCGACGAGGGCGACGCCGGCCAGCGCCTGGTCTCGCACCCGGACGTCGACTCGGTCATCCTCACCGGCGCCTCGGAAACCGCGAAGCTGTTCCGCTCCTGGCGACCGGAGATGCAGATCAACGCCGAGACCTCCGGCAAGAACGCCATCGTGGTCACCCCGGCGGCCGACCCCGACCTGGCCGTGTCCGACATCTACCACTCCGCCTTCGGCCACTCCGGGCAGAAGTGCTCCGCCGCCGCCCTGCTGATCCTGGTCGGCCCGGCCGGCAAGTCGAAGCGCGTGCTCAACCAGCTCGTCGACGCCGTGTCCACCCTCAAGGTCGGCCCCGGCACCGACATCTCCACCACGATGAACGGCCTGATCGAGCCGCCGGGAGACAAGCTGCTGCGCGGCCTGACCCAGCTGGACGAGGGTGAGACCTGGCTGGTCCGGCCCCGCAAGCTCGACGAGGAGGGCCGGTTCTGGAGCCCGGGCATCCGCGACAATGTCCAACCCGGCTCCTGGTACCACCAGAACGAGTGCTTCGGGCCTGTCCTCGGCATCATGCACGCCGAGACCCTCGAGGAGGCGGTGGAGTGGCAGAATTCCACCGGCTTCGGGCTCACCGGCGGCATCCACTCCCTCGACGACGACGAGATCGCCTGGTGGATGGACAACGTCGAGGTGGGCAACGCGTACGTCAACCGTGGCATCACCGGAGCGATCGTGCAGCGCCAGCCCTTCGGCGGCTGGAAGGACTCCTCGCTGGGCACCGGCGCCAAGGCCGGCGGTCCGAATTACGTCGGCCAGCAGGGCACCTGGACCGAGGGCACGCTCGCCCAGGCCCAGGTGCAGCTCATCCCGGAGGTCGCCGCCGAGCTGCGCGCCGCCTACGACCGGCTGCGCGGACAGCTCACCGACGCCGACCTCGCCTGGCTGCGCAGCGCCGCGGAACTCGACGAGCTGGCCTGGCGGGAGGAGTTCGGTGTGGAGCACGACCTGACCGCCCTGCGCAGCGAGGCGAACATCTTCCGCTACCGCCCGCTCCTGCAGCCCTTCAAGGTGCGCGTGGGCCCGGGCTTCGCGCTCCGCGACGTCATCCGCCTGCGGCTGGCGGGTCTGCGCACCGGCACGAAGGTGGACGTCAGCGCCTCCCCGCGGGTGGCTGCGGAACTGCGGAAGGTCGGCGTGGAGGTCCGTCAGATCTCCGACGACGCCTTCGACGTCGAGGTCGAGGACACCCCGGGCGCGCGCGTGCGCGTCCTCGGCGAGGTCGACTCCCCGCTGTGGGAGGCGGCCGTCGAATCGCAGTCGGTGGTCCTCGACCACCCGGTGCTGGCGGACGGGCGCCGCGAATTGCTGCCGCTGCTGCTGGAGCAGGCCGTCTCCGTGACCATGCACCGCTTCGGCGTGCTGCGCCCCGTCGGACACCTGGAGCGCTGAATGCTGCCGCCGGACGCACTCCCCCGATTCGTGGAATAGTGGTTTTGTGATGAATTCTCGCAACGATGCCCAAGGCCC